>JBNMHB010000001.1:0-94294 GCA_050872525.1 Bacteroidales bacterium
AAATACATTGTCTAACGGCAAGCAGGGACATGTGCGGGTGATGGATAGGACTATCCTTATCTTGGAGATTTTCCTGCAGCGGGCGCAGACCAGTTATGCCAAGACTCAGGTAGAGATGGCACATCTGCAATATATGCTTCCGCGACTGACCCGAATGTGGTCGCACCTTGACCGTCAGCGCGGCGGCGGTACCACCAGCCGTGGTATGGGTGAGACGCAGATAGAAGCCGACAAACGTATCATCGGGCAACGCATCGCCCTTCTCCGCGAAGACCTGAAGAAGATAGATAAACAGATGGCGACACAGCGTCAGAACCGTGGTAAGATGGTGCGTGTGGCGTTGGTGGGCTATACCAACGTGGGTAAATCGACGATGATGAACCTGCTGAGCAAGTCGGATGTGTTTGCCGAGAACAAACTCTTTGCCACACTTGACACCACCGTGCGCAAGGTTACGATAGACAACCTTCCCTTCCTGTTGAGCGACACGGTGGGTTTTATCCGCAAACTGCCACACCACTTGGTGGAGTCTTTCAAATCGACCTTGGACGAAGTGCGTGAGGCGGATTTGCTGATACATGTAGTAGATATATCTCATCCGAATTTTGAGGAGCAATATGAGGTGGTGGAAAAGACTATCAACGACTTGCTTACCCGCGAGGAGACCATACAAGAAAGCAAACCATGGTCGTCGGGCAAGCGTGAGAAACGCACCGAGAAACGGGTGGCGGACATACCGAGGATAGTGGTTTTCAACAAGATAGACGCCTTTACCTACACGCCCAAAGAGGAAGACGACCTGACGCCGATACAGCGCGAAAACATCTCTTTGGAGGAACTGCAAAAAACGTGGATGGCGAAGTTGCAAGACGATTGTATCTTTATCTCGGCGAAGAATAAAGACAATATCGATGCCCTGAAGCAGTTGATGTATGACCGTATCAAGGCCATTCATGTGAAGCGATATCCATACAACGACTTTATCTTCTATCGATACGAATAAGTGGTGCCATAGTGGCACGCCGATGGCGTAGCGTCTAATTATCTATAAACAAATGACAAAGTACATTTTTGTAACCGGTGGTGTGGCTTCTTCGTTAGGGAAGGGTATCATTGCTGCCTCGTTAGGTAACCTGCTTAAAGCCAGAGGTTTCCGAGTAACCAATCAAAAACTGGACCCATATATCAATGTGGATCCGGGGACGCTTAACCCCTACGAACACGGCGAGTGTTATGTTACGGAGGACGGACATGAAGCAGACCTCGACCTTGGGCACTACGAGCGCTTTTTGGATGTGCGTACCCATAAGGCGAACAATATCACTACGGGACGTATCTATCAGACGGTAATTGAGAAGGAACGTCGTGGCGATTTTCTCGGCAAGACGGTGCAAGTGGTGCCGCATATTACCGACGAGATCAAACATCAGATACGCCTCTTGGGCGAAACAGAGAAATATGATTTTGTCATTACGGAGATAGGTGGCACGGTGGGCGATATAGAGAGCCTGCCATATATTGAAGCGGTGCGCCAAATGCGTTGGGAACTTGGGCGCGACTGCTGCTGTATTCATCTTACCTATGTGCCGTACCTTGCTGCGGCTAAGGAACTGAAAACCAAACCGACACAGCATTCTGTGAAGGACTTGCAGCAAGAGGGTGTGCAACCTGATATTATTGTTCTGCGTACAGAGCATGCTATTCCGCAAGATGTGCGTCGTAAGGTGGCTTTGTTCTGCAATGTGGCGCAAGATTGTGTAGTGCAATCGTTGGATGCACCGACGATTTACCGTGTGCCGCTCAATATGTTGGCAGAGGGATTGGATATGGCGGTATTGCGTTGTACGGGTTTTGATACCGATAAAGTACCTGCGCCCGATATGACCCGTTGGAACACCTTCTTGCAGCACCTTGAGGGAGCCAAAGAGGAGGTGCGTATCGCCATTGTGGGGAAGTATGTGCAACTGCAAGATGCGTATAAATCGATACGCGAATCGTTAACCCATGCGGCGGCATATAACGACCGTAAGTTGGTACTGACTTCTGTATTGAGCGATGAACTGACAGCAGAGAACGTAGCTGAGCGACTACGTGGGCAACAGGGGATTGTCATTGCTCCGGGGTTTGGCTCACGCGGCGTGGAGGGCAAGTTCGCAGCACTCAAGTATGCCCGTGAAAACAAGATACCATGCTTTGGTATCTGTATGGGTATGCAGTGTATGGCGATAGAGTTTGCCCGCGATGTATTAGGGTATGCCGATGCTAATTCTACAGAGTTTGACCCGCAAACTACACACAATGTGATTGATATGATGGAGGCCCAGAAACAGATGGTTAACAAGGGCGGTTCGATGCGTTTGGGGGCTTACCCGTGCCGATTGAAAAAAGGCAGTAAGGTGGAGCAAATCTATTCACCCTTGTTGAAAGACGGCAGCGATCTCATTTATGAACGCCATCGCCATCGTTATGAATTTAACCATGACTATCAAGCGGACTTCGAGCAGCACGGAATGGAGTGTGTGGGTATCAATCCGGAGTCTGGATTGGTTGAGATACTTTGTCTGCAGAACCATCCGTGGTATATAGGTGTGCAGTTCCACCCGGAGTACTCCTCCACAGTGCTTCACCCGCATCCGCTGTTTGTGGACTTTGTAAAAGCGGCAACCAAGGTTAATTTGTAAATGTATAAATTGGTGGATTATGCGAAGTGTAGAACTGAATAACCGTGTTTTTGACGAGTATATCACGCCCGATGAGATACAAGAGGCTGTGAAAACTGTGGCGGAACGTATCAATGCCGACTATGCAGGGCGTGAACCGCTGTTTGTTTGCGTATTGAACGGGGCCTACATCTATGCTGCCGATTTGTTTCGTTCCATTAATCTCCATTCGGAGATTACCTTTGTGCGTCTGAAATCGTATGAGGGTACATCCACAACGGGCAATGTGCGAATGATTGTTCCACTGCAAGAGGATGTAAAAGACCGCGATGTGATTGTGGTGGAAGATATTGTCGATACGGGTATTACGATGCACGGTTTTAAGCAGTTGCTGCGCGAGCAAGGCGCACGTTCTGTAGCGGTCACATCGTTTCTATTCAAGCCCGAGGCGTTGCAACACCCCGACTCCGAACCGGAGTATGTGGCATTCCGTATTCCGAGAAAATTTATTCTCGGCTATGGTTTGGATTACGATGGATATGGTCGCAATCTCGATGCGGTATATGCGCTATGCGATTGATTTTATTTGGCAATATCAAAAATAAGTTGTATTTTTGCACATAATAGAAACCTAAAAAAGAAGTAATATGAATGAAGAACTGACACGTGTGATGGCCGTAGCCCAATCGTGGCTCGACGGCAACTATGATGCCGAGACAAAGGCGCAAGTGAAGGCAATGATGGATGCCGAAGATAAAACGGAACTCATTGATAGTTTCTACCGTACGTTGGAGTTTGGTACGGGCGGATTGCGCGGAATTATGGGCGCAGGTACCAATCGTATGAATAAGTACATCGTGGCGCAGGCTACACAGGGTTACGCCAATTATCTGCTCAAGGTTCAGACTGAGAACGGTTTCAAAAATGTTCAGGACGGACGAGTATCTGTAGTGGTGGGACATGACTGTCGCAACAATGGTCGTCTGTTTGCCGAGACCGTTGCCAATGTATTCTCTGCGAATGGTATTAAGGTGTATCTCTTCGAGAGTCTTCGTCCGACACCGGAGGTAAGTTTTGCTATTCGTCGCCTCAAATGCCAGGGCGGAGTGAATGTTACCGCTAGTCATAACCCGAGAGAGTACAATGGTTATAAAGCCTATTGGGAGGACGGTTCGCAGGTATTGCAACCGCACGACCAGGGTATTATTGATGAGGTGAACAAGGTGAAGATGGAGGACGTGAAATGGGAAGGCAACAAAGACCTGATTGAGATTATCGGCGGCGAAATGGACTACGACTATATGATGGCAGTGAAGAGTGTGATGATAGACCAAGATGTCATCTTGCGCCAAAGCGACCTGAATATCGTCTATACTCCGTTGCATGGCGCGGGTCGTCAGATTGTGCCGATGTGTTTGCGCTCATGGGGTTTCCAAAATATCCATGTGGTACCTGAACAAATGGTTATCGATGGCAATTTCCCCACCGTAGTAAGCCCCAATCCCGAGAACGCAGAGGCGATGACAATGGGTATGAATCTTGGTACAAAACTGAATGCAGACCTTGTGATTGCCAGCGACCCCGATGCCGATCGTTTGGCTATTGTATGTCGCGATGACGAGGGCAAATGGGTGATCATCAATGGTAACCAAACCTGTATGATGTTCTCGTACTATAACATTAAAGCCTTGAAACGTCTTGGCAAGATGCGTCCTGAGAACTACTTGGTAAAGACTATTGTTACCAGTGAGGTTATCCGCCGCATTGCTGACAAGGAGGGGGTAACACTTACAGACGAATATACGGGCTTTAAGTGGATTGCCAACCGTATCCGTATGTGGGAAGGTACGCACAAGTATATCGGTGGCGGCGAGGAGAGTTTTGGCTGGCTCGGTTACGATGCAGTGCGTGACAAATGTGCGCCTTCGGCTATCTGCTTGATTTGCGAGATTGCTGCGTATGCCAAGGACCAAGGTATATCACTCTATGATTATCTGCTCAATATCTATAAGGAATTCGGTTTCCAACGCGAGACAACTATCAATGTGGTGCGTCCCGGGAAAGCAGGTGCTGAGGAAATACAGCAGATGATGGCGAACTACCGTCAGAACCCACCGAAAGAGATTGCCGGCGAGAAGGTGATCCGCATAAAAGACTACAAGTCGCTTGTGGAAAAAGACTTTGTGGACGGCGAATGGAGAGAGCAGCCGATCAGGATGGCACTCAATGCCACAAGCAATGTGTTGCAGTTCTTCACCGACGGAGGTCTGAAAGTGAGTGTTCGCCCGTCTGGTACAGAACCGAAGATAAAGTTCTATTTTGAGATTCCTGCCGATATGCCCACTACGGCGGACTACAAAGCCGCTACGGCTGCCGCTGAAGCCCGTGTTCCGGCTATTAAAGCAAGTCTGGGATTGGAATAACCCATCCCGACACGTTTATACATTCCCCTCCTGCCCGACAAATCCGTCCGGCAGGAGGGGCTTTTTTGGGGGGGACCTGTTCCCTCTGCAAAAAGCAGTGAGAATGAGTAAAAAGGCTGTTGAGAAGCAGTGAGACTCTGAATCGAAAAACGGAAAACAAAACAGTCCGCTTTCAGCCGGCTCTCGTTGCCGTGTCGTTGCCGTCTTTTGCCTTACTTGCGCGATTATATAAACGTGCATATTGGGGCTGTCTTTTTTTTTAGGTATGCAGGCGTTTGAGCATAGTGTCAATACAGCGTTTCTTTTGGGCGAAATTGGGATGGACGTACAGATTGAGGGTTGTGGAGATATTGGCGTGCCCGAGCAAGATGCTGACGGTCTTGCTGTCGCAACCGGATTCGATACAGCGCGTGGCAAAACTATGACGCAAACCGTGGAACTTGATGAAGGGGATATTCAGTTCGGACAGGAGACTGCGGTAGTAGTTGCGATAGGTGCGCGGTTCGGTGGGTTTGAGACTATTGGTGAGGATATAAAACTGCGGATTGAGCACTTTGCGTAGAGGTTTGATGAGTCGCAATAGGGATTGAGATAATGGTATCTCGCGTAGGGAATTTGGGGTCTTGGGCGTGGAAATAAGCAGTTCGGTATGCTTGCTTTCGTCGGCAATGATATAGATGCGTTCTATGGTTCGGCATACACAAAGTGTACCGGCAGAGGTGTCGATGTCCTCCCAACGAAGCGCACATACTTCGCCTATCCGCAAGCCCGTATGGAGACATAAGAGGATACCGAGATTGAGAAAAGTTACATGGTCAGTAAGGTGGCGCATCAGACGGCGTTGTTGGTCAATAGTAAGGACCGCAATCTCTGTTTTTTGCTGCTCCGTCGGGAAACGGATATCCCAATCGTGGCGGACAAAAGCACCATGCTTGCAGCCGAAGCGGTAAATCATATTGAGTACGATGAGTTGATCTTTCACGGTTTTCTGTCGCAAGCCTCTGTCAAGTTGCTGAATGACAAAGTGTTGCACATCGGTTTCGGTGATGTCTGTATGCGAACCGAAATGCGGAAGGAGGTAATTGGCAACCGTCAGCATATAGGCTGACATTGTAGATTGTTTAACGAACTGTCGTTTGTAGGCAGTCCATTGCTGCGCCACTGTGGCAAAGGGAGTACAATTTTCCATAACGATATATTATTAAATGTTACAGACCCCAATATACTATGGAAAAGTGTACCACGCAAAAGAATCTTCCATAAAGTCCCTAATAGAATCCCTAATGTACCCCCTTTGAGATTCCCCGAATTTACAGGAGAGTGGAAGAAATTTGCCCTTTCTGATTTCACAGAGAGAGTAACACGTCGGAATAAGGGCAATACTTGCAAATTACCTCTAACAATTTCTGCGCAATACGGATTAGTTGACCAAATCACTTTCTTTAATAAACAGATTGCAAGTACAGATATGTCCAATTACTATCTATTGAAGAAAGGAGAATTTGCTTACAACAAAAGTTATTCTGGCGACTACCCATGGGGTGCCGTTAAACGGCTTGACAGATACAATGAAGGTTGTTTATCTTCTTTATATATATGTTTCAGTTTGAAGCCATCTGTACATTCAGACTATATTACGCATTATTTTGAAACGGCTAAATGGTATCAAGGTATTTCCGAGATTGCAGGCGAAGGCGCGCGCAACCACGGGCTGTTGAACATTGCAATTCTTGATTACTTTGATACAAAACATTATTTACCTATCAATCCACAAGAGCAAGAAAAAATCGCCACATTATTCAATTTACTAACAGAGCGTATCGAAACCCAAAACAAGATAATACAACACTTAGAATCTCTAATTAAGGGAATTAGCAAGATGTTATTAACAAAGCAAGGTAACACATTTATCAAAGATTGCCTTGTTTGCAATTCATCAACATTACAGGAGAGCAGTGTCTTGCCGTGTGGTAAATACCCTGTTTATGGTGCAACGGGCATAAGCGGATATTTAGACGTACCGCAAGTAGAACACGATGCTATTCTGATAATCAAAGACGGTGCCGGTGTCGGAAATGTACGATATGCCACAGACAAACATGGAGTAATTGGCACTCTGAATTATCTTTCTGCAAAAAACGGTTACAATCTCAAATATCTGTATTATTGTCTGCGGATATTCAACTTTACTCCGTTTGTTACTGGGCTTGCAATACCTCACATCTATTTTAGGGACTATGGTAATGCCAAAATATATTGCCCAAGTTTGATAGAGCAAAAACACATCGCCAATAACTTGAGCAATATAGAACGCAAAATAGAGGTTGAAAAGCAAATACTTGAAAAATTAAAAGAGCAGAAAAAGTATCTGCTCTCTCAGATGTTTATATAAACATTTGTTGAAGTAAAAATGCTTTCTGAGCTTTGTAACTTGACTTTAACAATTGCTCTAGTGCTATTTTATCGTCTATCGCTATAAAAACACCAGAGATTTTTTCCTGTTCTTCTATAGGTGGTACCTTCACGTTTACTTCTTTTAGAATGGAATAATGTCGTTTATATCCTTCTGATTTTGGCATATTAGCTTCCAATAAATAATACAAAAAGTCACGTTTTATATGTCCCGTTGGTAATAATACCTTTATTCCATCTGTCGCTAATCGAAATTTAGAATTAGGTTTATACAGCGAGAGAGTATGATCCCCAAACAATAACACATTTTTGTAATTATCAAAAGGTGTCTCGTGTGAATATCCACAAATAGGATTATCACCTTGTTGTATAACAGGGAATTCGCCTGTCTCTTGAATATTTTTCGCTATATATTGTTTATAGTTTAAAGTGTGACAAATCTCATGGATTTTCATATCATTCCAACAACTATTATGCAATAATTTTGCACTAATTGCAGACTTAAGTGTTTTCAAATCCTCAATTATCTTGTTTTGGGTTTCGATACGAGTATCCAATTTGCTCAAAAGTGCGGCAATCTTGCATTGTTCATTTGGTGTCGGAATGGACAATCTGTATTTTTTAATTTGCTCTTTGTCTCCACGAGGCATTTTAATACCTTTTGCACCACTCATTACATAATCTATAAAATTATCACTGGCTACTATATAGTGAAGATAATCACTATTGCATTTTTCTTGATTTGCCTTTAATACAAATACATCGGTGCTACAACCTCCGTTATTCTTTGCCAACCATACTTTTTTTAGATAAGGGCGGATATTAGACAATAATATATCTCCTGTTTGATAAACTATTGCGCTGCCATTGGTGGGTAGGCTATTTGCTCTACATTTGCCACCAAAATTAGGCAACATATTCTCTGTAGATACATAATTTTCATCAGATAGTGTATTTGTTGGAATTCTTTCCTTGGAATATAACATTATGTCTCCTAACTTACATTTCTCCCACTCTCCTGTAAATTCGGGGAATCTCAAAGGGGGTACATTAGGGACTTTATTTGTTGAATTTGTTAAATTTGTTGTCATATTATTTATATGTAGGGGCGCACCTTGTGTGCGTTCCGTAATTGTTATTTATCGTTGTTATGCGGTTGTTTGTTCGGAGCGTTGACGAGCAACGCCCCTACGATGATTTTATATATAGAATTTATCTTCTGACCAATGTTGTGGGTTGGTATAAATATAATTGACAATGTAGTCAAATGATTTCTGCGTTCTTATTACATGGTCGTAATAATTGCGTTGCCAAAATGTTTTGTTAAATGGTTGCCAATCCTGTTCTTTCACTCCTTGTATATATTTAACGGTTGTTACGCTCTTAAACCAACGCATCATTTCAGGCAGATAATGCTCACCTATGTTTCTCAAAATAAAATGAATATGGTTTGGCATAATTACATAACAAATAATTTCTGAATTAGGGTATCTTTGTGGTATTCCATGAATTATATTATCAATCATCTTGCCTGCATCATTCAATATCATTATCCCATCTTGTATGTATCCCAACAAATTTAACCGTTCATGGACAACGATAGTAATAAAATAATCACGCGCATTAGTATAGTCAAAACCATACCAACGAATAAATTTTCTATCAGGTAATTGTTGTTCCATAATGGCGTTTTTTTGTGTGCGTTCCGTAATTGTTATTTATCGTTGTTGTGCGGTTGTTTGTTCGGAGCGTTGACAAGCAACGCCCCTACGATGTTCCGTTATTTATCGTTGCCGTAGATGATGGCTCATGGTAGCGCAAAATTAGCGCAGCTATAACGGATTATACGATACCCAGTTCTTTGAGATAGACATCTATCTGCGCGTCAAGGTCTGCGCGTTGTGCTTCGAGGGTCTTGATGTCTGCCATAACTTGCTTGATATCAATAGGTTCTTCTTCCTCGAAAGTATCCACATATCGCGGGATATTGAGGTTGTAGTCGTTCTCGCGTATCTCTTCAATGGTGGCGCAATGGCTGTATTTGTCAATCTCTTTGCGCTGACGGTAAGTATTTACAATCTTCTCGATATGCTCCTGACGCAGTTTGTTCTGTGTCTTCACTTTCTCAAACTCACGGCTGGCATCAATAAATAGGATATTGTCGTCATCCTTGCGGCATTTTTTCATAACCAAGATACAAGTGGGGATATTTGTGCCATAGAAGATGTTTGCCGGTAAGCCGATGATAGCATCGATATAGTTTTTCTTCTCGATAAGGAATTGCCGGATTTTGCCTTCTGCCGCCCCACGGAACAGCACGCCGTGCGGTGCCACACAAGCCATGGTACCACCATCGTTGAGGTGATAAATCATGTGGAGGATAAAAGCATAGTCTGCTTTCGACTTGGGTGCTAATACGCCTGCTTTGGAGAACCGGTCATCGGATAGGAACTTGGCATCTGCTGACCATTTTGCAGAGAACGGAGGATTAGCCACCACCGCATCAAACTGCCGGTCGCCCATCTCATCGTTGGTAAGCGTGTCGCCGTTGTGAATTGCAAAATCTTTATATTTCACACCATGCAAAATCATATTCATCCGGCAGAGATTGTAGGTTGTAGGATTCTTCTCCTGTCCGTAGATACGGTCTGCGATGTTATTACAATTCTTTGCCGTCCGCAACAACAACGAACCGGAACCACACGTAGGGTCATACACATCTTTGAGACGGGTCTTGCCTGTCGTTACGATATCGGCGAGAATCTGGCTGACCTCTTGCGGAGTGTAGAACTCCCCGGCTTTCTTTCCTGCACCTGCGGCAAACTGGGAAATCATATATTCGTAGGCATCACCCAATATATCTATGTCGCGTGCCTGCTGCAAGCCGAAATCAATACCGTTGAGGGCAACAAGCACTTCACTGACAAGGCGGTTTTTATCCTCCACCGTCTTGCCAAGTTTGGGCGATGTGAGGTCTATATCCGAGAACAGACCACCGAAATCTTCTTCGCTGTCCTGACCGGTGGTGCTATCCTCAATCTTTTTGAGCGAGCGTTCCAGGTCGGCAAGTATATTCTCTTTTTTGGCGATTTTGTTAATAATCGTGGAATAAAGATACTGTGGTTCAATGAAATAGCCAAGTTCATTGACACAATCTTCGCGAATGTCGTGTTGGAATTGCACATCATCTGACTGCCATAATTCGGAGAAAGTGATTTGGTCCTGTTCCAACTCCTCATTCACAAAGAGTTCTATTTTCTCGGACAGGTACTTATAGAAGATAAAGCCGAGAGTGAAATACATAAAATCACCGGCAGACATATTGCCACGCAGGGTATTGGCAACCGTCCATAACTGCGTACGTAGTTTTTGTTGAAGTTCTTCGCTCATATTATTGATATCGTTCGTTAATTATTCCCAGAAAAAGACACTTACAATAGCATGCAAACGCGTGAGAACACGCGAGACAAGACTCTTTCGCTCCTTGTATTTCATTGCCTTGTCTTTGACCGCATCGCGTATTATTTCCGATTTCTCACGGTGGAGATATTCATATTCGTCCATAAATTTCTTAAGTGCTTCAATCGGCATATTCTCTTGTTCCGCCAATTCAATGAGGGCTTTGTTTCGCTCCTCAGCAACGAAATTATTCAGACGCGTTTCGAGGTCGATAGAACCGTCCGCCTTGCCTTTCATAAAACCCTGTTGGTCGTCGTCCACCTCTTTACGGATAAAACTATCGATAAGTTTGGTCTTGTTGCGCATCGTTACATCCTTAATCATAGTGTCAAGGATGGCTTTGCGTTTGTCTTGATAGTCAGCACTGGTGGGGTCAAGGTGCTCAATGAGAGCAATGATATACGCCACATTGATAATATCCGAGTGCAGCAGTTCAAGACAAAAATCAATGTCTTCCAACGGATTATCCTCCGCCGGTTCATGCCCATTGCCGGTCGGTTCGATATCAGCCGGTTCGGGATGTGCACCATCAAGAATATCCAGATACTTGGATAGAAACTCGTTGAACATCTGCTCATCAATCGGGAAACGCGGGTCCTCGGAGTCATATTCATTGTATATTTTTATCTCGGCTCGTTTCTTGAGCAGTTCGCGGAAAGCAAGCACAAAATTTTTCTTATCCTCCTCAGTCTGCAGATAATCAACAACATGCGGTGCAGGATAATGGCTCTTGAAGTCGAATTGCAAGCGTGTGTAGTCGTGGAAAACTTTTGCATACGGGTCGCGCAAGATGTCTTCCAGATTGTCCGAGTTGGAGAATAATCTGAGCGAGGTATCTACATTGGATTTGAGGTCGCGGAAGCACAATACTTTGCCAAAACGCTTCTTGTCATTCAATACACGGTTGGTGCGACTGAAGGCTTGCAAAAGTCCGTGATATTCCAAATTTTTGTCCACATAGAGAGTGTTGAGTTTCTTTGCGTCGAAACCGGTGAGGAACATCCCCACAACGATGAGCAGGTCAAGTGGTTCCATGTCTGCGCGTTTTTTCTTCATGCGCAGATTGATGTCATCGTAATAGGCAGCAAATGTCTCCGTAGTGAAGGATGTACCGAACATGCCGTTATAATCATCCATGATAGATTGCAATTCGTCAGCATGCACCTTTTCGTTGGCGAAATTGCCTGTGCCCATACCCGTTGCCACGTCGTCCTGACTATCATTGGCAGCGTAAGTAAAGATGGCACCTATCTTGATGGCCGGTTTTAGTTCTTTGAAAATCTTGTAGTACTTGAGCAACATCGGCACCGATTGTACGGCAAAGAGAGCGTTAAATTCGCCATCAAAAGTAGATTTGTTGTAGTTGTTGAGAATAAAATGTGCTATCTCTGTCATACGCGCCGTGGACATCTCGTCCACTCCCTCACGACCGGCATAGTACTCCACAAGAAAACCCAATACATTCTCGTCCGCAATAGCATCTTTGATGAGATACTTGTGCAAACACTCACCAAAAACCTCTTTGGTGGTTTTGTCCTGTTTGGCATTCTCCACAAAAATAGGCGTACCCGTGAAACCGAAAATCTGCAAGTTGTGAAAGAAACGGACGATATTCCTATGGCTCTCACCAAAATGGGACCGGTGGCACTCATCGAAAATCATCACTACTTTCTTGTCCTGCAACTCGCAGAGATGTCTGTTGTAGTAATTTTTCTTGACAGCCGCATTGAGTTTCTGAATGGTAGTAATGATAATTTTGTTTCCGCTTTCGAGCCGTTGGATAAGTTCGGCAGTACTATCCGTACCATCCACCGCGCCGGGTTCAAACGCATCATACTCCATCTTGGTCTGCGTATCAAGGTCGTGGCGGTCCACCACAAAAAGCACTTTTTCTACGCCGTCCACATCTTGTACCAATTGGGCAGCCTTGAAGGATGTCAGCGTCTTTCCCGCGCCCGTAGTATGCCAGATATATCCGTTCTTGCTCGTGTTCTGCACACGGTCAAGGATATTCTCTACGGCATAATACTGATACGGACGAAGAACCATCAGGCACTTGTCGCTCTCGTGCAAAACGATATATTTGGTGAGGATTTTGCCAAGTGTGCATTTGTCAAGGAACTGCGTGGCAAAACTATTGAGGTCGCTAAACGGGATATTGGCAGCGTCCGTCCACTTGAAAGTGAACTTATATCCACCATTCGGGTTATTGGCGAAATAACGGGTATTGACTGAGTTGGAAACTACGAAGATCTGAATATAATCGAATAGTCCGCGGAATGATGTCTTATGATAGCGTTGTATCTGATTGTATGCCTGCTTCAGTTCGACACCGGCACGCTTGAGTTCTATTTGCACAAGCGGCAAACCATTGATGAGGATAGTAACATCATAACGACATTTCTTGCGTCCCTCGACTGTAATCTGGTTGGCTACTTGAAACTCGTTCTGACACCATTTGTGAGAATTAAGGAACTCCACCCATATATGTTCGCCGTTGCCAACTTCGAGTGCGAATCGGTCGCGAAGTTTCTTGGCTTTCTCAAAACGTGTCCCACCCTCGAGATGAATGAGAATATGTTTGAACTCCTCTTCGGTAAACACGGTCCGACCGTGTCTCTCTAATTCTTTGCGATTGTGTTTCTCCAATTGGCGTTTGAGATTGGCTTGTAGATTGTTTTCCTCCTTAACATCAACATATTCATAATTCATATCTTGGAGGGTTCTGATTAAACCTTTCTCAAGTGCGTCTTCTGATATAGTTGGCATATTCTTTACGTTTATCAGGGATTTCTCTGTGAAGTTTCTTGGCTGGTCTGCCCGCCTTGTGGTACCGATTATGGTAGAGGATGGTGGAGTATAGCGGACTCGAACCGCTCACCTCAACACTGCCAGTGTTGCGCTCTACCGGATGAGCTAATACCCCATTGTGCGCCATTCACGCATCAAAAAACTACGCAAAGATACACGAAAAAATCCATATATACAAATGTTAATTTCAAATTCCTTGTCCTTGGGGGAATATGCTATTCAATGTACTCGTTTTTGTTGATTACTACCGATGTGTTAAATTTGCATTTGTTGTTAGAATAGATATCATAGAAAGCGATATAGGTTATATGTATCGATATCGGTTATATGTATAGTCTATCTCCCTACCACTCCCCTACCACTCACTTTTCTTATACCTCTTTTGTGCCATCTCTATCCCTTGCTCATCCCTTGCCTATCCCTTGCTGAATTTATCCTATTCGCCCCCCTGTCTCCTCACGACCTGCGTATAGGATAACCGATACATAACCGATACATAACCGATGGATATGAATACTTTCTCAATACTTTGATACTACCCTAATACTACCCATATACTCCCCACATATAGGGATAGATAGCATTGCCGGCAGACAACATAAACAACGCCTTGCGATGTTTTTTTTACTTCCCTATATGTGCATAATCCGAATATATTTCACGTCAGTTTGATATAAGACATAACGCACGTTTTTTGCTGATAATAGATATTTGAGTTGTTGTTCTCCCTATATGTATTTGCCTGTATTTGATTTAATTTTTCGTGTATTTGTTTCCAAATCGAGGCGCATATTGCACCATAAGCTAGATTTTGTTCGTCTTGTTTTATAGGTTTTCGTTATTTCGAACTCACGTTAATTTAGGTGGACTATTGGGTACAAAACAGGCTGCCCGATATGATTGGGCAGCCTGCAGGGGGGGAGATGGGGTGTGCGGTTATTTTATAATAGTTCCTACTATGTTGTATTTCACACCATTGCGCAGGATGATGACGTTGCCATGCTCAAGATACTTGGTAGCGATGGTTTTTGTGCTTTCGGTTTGCTCGATGGCAGTTTGTAGCGGCTCAAATGTCTCAAACTCAATAGTTTGTTTGGTGGTATAAACCACATCGTTGCTTGCCTTGCCTGAGAAGGTAACATTGTAGGTGGCGATGAAGAAACCATCTATTTCAGAGGCTTTGCGTGAAACCAATTCCAATGTCAGTTCTGCCGTAATGAAACTTAGTTCGGTGGTGTCTGTGCCGGCAATGTTCACTATATAAGATTCCTCTGCTTCTATCATCTCATCGTCAATACTATAGTCGCCGCTCAAATCGGTGTAATCGCCGATGTAGAGCAGAAATTCCATCATAGTGCCATCTCCTACAGGAATCAAACCGTCTTCGGCTTCTTCCCATTGCTCGAAAGTGTACAACATCAGATAAGCATAGCCATATTCGCCATTTTCGGCATCAATCTGACCGCCCACAAACGTGATGTCCTCTGTAGTAGATTCGGGGTCAGCAGGCTGTTCGCCGTCGGTGGTGATAGTGATGGAGAGGATATCAAATTGTCCTGCTCTGGTAGGCATGGTGCCAAAATCGGCTTTTTCGCCCACGGTCAGAATGATAGAATCGGACTTGCCTTGCCAGGATACAGCCTGCCCGCCGTCTGTTGAACCCGATTGGGTGAGAGTGGGGACATTGCTGGTCAGTGTCGCCAAGCGTTGTTCGCCTCTGTCTGACAACTCGAAGTCGATGGCTGTGATATTATTAACAGAGGTGGAGATGGTGAGTGTGCCACCCGCGTATATACGCAATTCTCCATTCATTGCCGTTGACGCAGAACTGGTTCCATCGGTGGCTGTGATGGTGATACCGCGTGAACTAAATGAAGTCTTTTGGAAATTACTCATTTTCAGAGTAATGGTTTCTGCCGATAGGGTTGCAGTCACCATAAGGGCTGCAAGCATAAAGTAGATTTTCTTCATCTTTTTTTAGTTATATATGATTGTTAAATATGTTGCTGTCAGAATAGGTATATTGATATAGTTTGACCTGCATTCTCTCCTTTGTCTCATAGTTTGGAGGTGGTCGGTGCTATCCTGCGGGCATAAAAAAACGACTTGCCATTTAGCAAGTCGTTCTCTTTATGTGGGCGTTTACGGATTCGAACCGCAGACCCTCTGCTTGTAAGGCAGATGCTCTAAACCAGCTGAGCTAAACGCCCTTTCCGTTTGGAAAAACCTCGTTAGGTTAGTTCCTTTCCGAAAGCGAGTGCAAAGGTACTGCTTTTTTCTGAACCGTGCAAATTTTAGGTTGATTTTTTTTGAAAAAAATGCCAGTTGTACCAATTTGCAGACTTCCAACGGCGAAATACTACATAAAGTAGTCCCGTAATGAGCAATCCGACACATATTCCGCCCAAAATGTCGGCGGCAAAATGTTGCGACAGGTAGATTCGCGAATAGGCTCCCAAGGCTGCCAAACCAAAACACGTCACTTGCCAAACCGTTGTTCCGATTACTCTGTACACAGACGGTTGGGCTGTTTGGCGTTTGGCGGACTGCGAAGTATAGATGATACACAGGGCAAAGAAGAGGGCGAAGAATGTGGTGGTATGTCCCGAAGGGAAAGAGAAAAAACGGCTCATCGACACTCCGTCCACCAACGGCAGACGCACATTGGGGTAGTGCTGGGCGAAGTATGTCAGCGGACGCGGGGCATTGACGATATGTTTTAGAATTTGCGTTGCCAAACCGGAGACTACCGTCCCCGCGAGTGTAAAGGCTGCCCAACCGGCTTTGTAGAGAAGCAAGGCAACACACACCACATAAGGCACCCATTCGCCCACTTGGGTGTAGTATTTGAAGAATATATCGCCTGCGGGCGTATGGCAACTACACAGCAAAAGATGCAGTTTGGCTTTCGAGACTGTAATCAACGCACAAACCAATGCCACAATGAGCAGCAGACATAGGGATTGGAAAACAGCGTTTCTACGGAAAAAAGGCATGGCTTATCTTTTATGAATTGCGCTGCAAAATTACATAAAATACAGTGATTATGCAATGATTGATGTGTTTTTTGTATTAAAAGATGGTCGTTGGGGGCAAAAAAGAGGGTTATGAGTGCGAAATATCCGGTTGCAAGGCATAAAGAAACTCCCACTTTGCAGAAAACAAAATGGGAGTTGGGGAACGTGAATGTAACCGATATATTATTCGGTAGGAATATCCGTGTTCACATTTCTACTGCCAAGGAGAGCATAGTAAAGAAGATATACTGCGCAGAGCAAAACGATGATATAACTCATCTGGAAGTTGCCCAAGACATCTGCCAACTTGCCCTGTATGGGTACCAGAATACCGGCACCGCAGACCATGGTCATGAAAGCTCCTGATGCAAAGGAGGTGTATCTGCCTAATCCCTCCATGGCCATGTTGAAGATTCCACCCCACATCACCGATGTGCAGAGACCTACCAAAATAAGCGGCATTATGCCCATAGGCACCGAAGCCTGCATAATAGACATTTTTGCCCAGTTGATACCAAACATAGTTACCAGACTATCTGAGGGCAAGAACATTCCTAACAAAATCAGTATTATCGATATTGCCGATACAACAGAGAGCAGTACCCGACTCGATACCTTGCCGCCTATCATTCCGCCAAAGAGACGTCCCACCAACATCAGCAACCAATAGACTGCTACAATCATACCTGCGATATTGGCATCGATACCAAAACCGGGGGTAGCTTCGGTGGGGGCGGTGGTGAGATATTGGAGAACATAGGTGGGGATACATACTTCCAAGCCTGCGTAGAGGAAAACTGCCAGAATACCCAAATTGAAATGGCGGAAAGAGAATGCCGAATAGTGTTTGCCATCGATGG
Organism: Bacteroidales bacterium; assembly: GCA_050872525.1. Taxonomy (GTDB): domain Bacteria; phylum Bacteroidota; class Bacteroidia; order Bacteroidales; family Paludibacteraceae; genus Colicola. The sequence continues at coordinate 17,643 of JBNMHB010000001.1, forward strand.
CGGGTTGCGCTTTCTGCTCCATCTCAAGTGCCGGTTCAGGGATTTTTACCAAGAGAAGCACTATGAACGCAAACGCGAATATCGCCAAAGCAATCATCAGAGCGGGAGTGGCATCGGAGACTTTCGCTTTGGTGGCATCTGCGATAAGTCCACCCATGATGATGGTTACCAGAACGGCAGCAAACGAGTTGCAAACACCACCAAACAGAACGAGTTGGTTTCCGCGATTGCCACCGCCTCCCAATGTGTTCAACATGGGATTGACCACCGTATTGAGCATACACATACAGAAACCTGCCGTGAAAGCACCGATAAGATATACCCAAAAGCTCTGGACGGACTCCCAACCGGACATATATTGGAGGAAGACGCCTGTGAAACCGACCAATATGGCAAGCAGTGCCGTTTTGCGATAGCCGATTTTCTTGAGAAGCAACCCTGCCGGAATACCCATTATGGCATAGGCGATAAAATTGGCCGCGTTACCCAATTGCGAAGCAAAATTAGACATAGCGAAATTGTGCTTCACAATAACTGCCATCGGATTACACAGATTGGTAACGAAAGCAATTACAAAAAAGAGGAGAAACATGACTACGATAGGAAGTATGTTTCGGGACTGTTTGTTAGTCATAGTATTTTTGAGTTTTTATAATTTCTATTCAGCGCGTAAGGGCGGTGTATCCGTGATTCGGATACGAGCCGTTTCTGTGAAATAGATGATACCGAGCGTTTTGGGATAGAGACGAAGGAATTAGAGATTATTTTCCAAGAAAAGCATGATACGACGGTGGAGGTGGTCGTAGTTGCTACGCTTCCGGAGAAAATGGTTGTCGTCGGTATAGAGTTGCATCTCAAACTGTTTGCCTGCCTGAACCAGCGACTCTATATATAATAAGGTGTTCTGTGCGTGGACATTGTCGTCTGCCAAACCATGCACGATGAGTAGTTTGCCATTGAGCAATTCACCTTTGTCGGTCAGATTGCTGAAGTTGTATCCTTTTTCATTCACTTGCGGGCGACGCATATATCGCTCGGTGTATGCCGAGTCGTAGAGACGCCAGTCGGTAACAGGGGCGATGGCAATACCGCAACGGAAGGGACTGTCGGGTTGCGACATGGTCGTAATCGTCTGAAAACCACCATAACTCCACCCGCACATACAGAGCCGGTCAGCGTCCACATAGGGGAGCGATTGCATATAACGGGCGGCACTAATCTGGTCATATGCCTCCACCTGACCGAGTTGCATGTAAGAGGCGTTGCGGAACTGACGTCCACGGCAGTCGGTGCCACGTGCGTCCACACAAGCGACGATATATCCCTGATTAGCAAGGTAATACTCGAAACGTTTACTCCACTGGTTGAGTACACGCTGGCTCTGCGGACCGGAGTATTGCATCATCATCACGGGGTATTTTTTTGTCTTGTCGAAGTTCTTGGGGAGAATCATCCAACCGTTGAGTTGGTCGCCACGCTCGGTGGTAAAAGAGAAAAACTCTTTTTCGGGGATGGCAAGTGCTACCCAATCGCGGGCGATGTCAGCATTGTCTTCCAATACCTTAAGCGTGCGCTTTCCGCCGTCTTTGGAAAGGGCATAGAGTGTGTATGTATTCGGTTGATTTATAGACTGATAGTTGTCAATCATCTTGCGGAAGTCGGCAGAGAAAGACAGGTTGTGCGTGCCCTCGCCTGTGGTCAGACAGACGGGAGTGCCTTTTTTGAGCGAAAGCATATACCCCTGACGGGTCTGCGGTGTTGTAGCCGCCTGATAATAAAGCGTTTGCGTCGGTTCGTCGAAACCATATATGTCGGTCAGGTCAGTGCCGTCAATCGTGAGTTGTTTCTGCAAGATACCCTGCGCGGAGTAGAGATAGGCAGCACGCCATCCACTTTTTTCGCTGACGATGATGACACGGTTGTCGGACAACCATTGCCATTGGTCGAACAACGAATAATCCATGAAAAAGTCTTGGCTCTCTTCCTTATATAAGAGGCGTGAGACGGTGGAACGTGAGTTGCAGAGCAGAACGTCCATACGTGTCTGGTCGCGGTTAAGACGCAAGACTGCCAACTCGGCAGGAGTCTCCGTTTTGCCATCGCAGGTGGGATTGGTCCATCGCAGACGGGGAATATACACATCGTCGTCGGCGTCGTGGGTCTGCATGGTACGAATGGTCTTGTTCTGTATATCGTACACACATACAGACACTTGCGCGTTAGGGGTGCCTGCTTTCGGATAGCGGAGCGACTCCTCCGGAGGATAGGGGTATCCGAGAAATTCCTGCCACGAGAACGTGGGGACCTGTGTCTCGTTGAGACGCACAAAAGCCAACTGCTTGGAGTCGGGCGAGAAAGCAAACATACACGTTGCGCCAAATTCTTCCTCGTAGAGCCAGTCGGCTACTCCGTTGATAATCTCGGGGTTAGCGTCGTTAGTAACTGCTACCTCGGTGCCAAAATCGAGTTTGTGCAGATAAAGATTGTTGCCCTTTGCGAAAGCGATGTATCGGCCATTGGGAGATAAGACGGCGTCTCGTACCGGTGTGTCGCTGAGGTGTTTGCGTGTGTTTTTCTGTGTGTCTATGATGTAATAATCTGCCACGAAAGAACGACGGAACAACTGTTGCTTGTTCTCGTATTCGAGGCGAAAACGCCCCTCTTGTGTATAACCTAACACGCTGTCAATCTGCTCGGTAGAGAGTTTGCGCGCATTGTAGTTGCCACTCAGTATGTCGGAAAGCACATCTGCATGCCCCCACATTGGCAATGCCAAAAAAAGAACCAGAAGGGTGTATTTCATTTGTTTCATATTTGTTTCGAGGTTAATGATTGTTTTGCGGTTGTGTTTTTTGAGGAAAATATAACATTTTGACGTTTCAGACCGGTCTTAGACCCGCTTAAGACCCGCTATAGACCCCCTAAATCGCCAAACCGCGCAAAGGTAGGAAAAATAAATCATTTGTGCAAATAAATTCTCTTTTTATCACCTTGAATGTGCAATTCATAAATTCCTATTTGTATGACCTTTTCGGGTTGGTCGGAGGTGTCGGGAGAGGTGAGGTCGGAGCGTTTAGGGAAAGATGTATAGTGCGTAACTGATTCATTTTCAGGTGCTTCGTATAGCAATGCCTGATAGACCAACGTGGATTCGTTGAGGCGCACAAGTTTGCCACACCAATTCCGGTCTGCGTCGATTGATGTCCACAAGGCAGACACCAATCGGGAATTTGAGTCGGGGACAAAAAAAGCGATGGTTTGGTCGGCAAGCGGTCGATAGTGCCAGCGAGAGGGGGCGTCGAATAGTTGGTTGTTTCTGTAACCGACTGATTCTGAGGAAGCAACGTGTGTAATAGTGGCGGTGCTATCCAGCGCGAAATCAATGTAATAGACCATTGATGGTGTGATGTCGAATTGTCGCTCATACCATATACTGTCGGTGGTGGAAAGCGAAACCTCTATGGCGGGCAAGGTGCCTGTGGAATTATCTACTTTTCCGGCATAGGCGGTATTCACTACGGGGAAAGCGATGGCGTAGTAACCACTCTGACAATCAGTGCGTTGCAATAAATCGGGGTCTTGAAGATTGTCGGAATATACCGCCCAAAGTGTTGTATTTTGACGAGGATGAAATACGCTGTTGGCGGCGTGGATTTGTGGTTTGACGGTGGTCTTTTCGATGGCGTTTTCTGTCCATCCGAGGGCTTTCCACCCTTCTGCATCGGGTGGGGTAGGCAGAGTAATTCCGCTGCCGATTTGCGTTTCGGTGAGGGTGGCGAAAGTGCCTGCTTCTGTCTGTAAATCAACGGAATATGGTCGTGCGGCGGATTTTTGGTAGATGATTTTGTACTTCTCTATATATAAGGAGTTGGTGCTTGCCTGAATGGTGATGACGATGTTGCCGTCGGTGCAATCTGCGGCGGGGGTAAAAGTGTGTGTGATATCCACAAAATCAGAGGAATACGCGCCACTCCATACATCAAATCCGCAATCGGGGATTGTCCATACTTCGCGCCTGTCAACAGACATTTGCAAAGAGCCTGCGCCTGCCGCTTTGTTGGAGCGCATAGATAGCGTAACACCCTGTATTTCAGTGTTTCCCCAATTGGAAAGGGTTAGCGTGGCAGTCTGCCCGGCAGTGATTTGTCCTTTTTTGCCAGTGCAGACATATTCGGCATGTGCGTTCTCCGGTATGATGCCGCTTTGAGAAACTTTTTTGTTGCTTTCGACCACGAATGTGGCAACCAATGCAATCAAACTAAACATTTTTGCAAAATCAATTTGTCCACAAAGGTAAAGCAAATTTTACACATCAGCAATTTTCTTGCGAATAATTGGAAATTATTTTCGTATTTCGGAAAAAAGTAGTAACTTTGCACGCATTTGGTGTGAATTATCATAAAAGATGTTAGGGTTTGGCGTTTTTGTGCGCCTGCCGATGACAAAATGATATGTTCTGGAAAATGAATACGAAATAAAAATATATTAACAATCATGCAACAAATCAAACTGAAACGTGGTTTGGACATACCTTTTGACGGCGCGGCTGCATTGACACTCGGTAGTGTTAATCGTCCGGCGGTCTATCATATTGTGCCCGACCATTTCGCCGGTATCACCCCAAAACTGATGGTGAGAGAAGGCGACAGCGTGAAGGCGGGTTCTCCCCTGTTTCACGACAAGGCATTTGAGCAGATGTTGTTTACATCGCCGGTGAGCGGTAAAGTTGTGGCAATCGTCCGCGGCGACCGCCGAAAAGTGATGTCTATCGACATTGAAGCAGATGCTTGCATCGCGTATGAGACGTTTGATAAGTCTGCTGACCCCAAGACTCTTCTTCTCCGGTCGGGTCTTTGGAGTCTGATTAAGCAGCGTCCTTATGACTGTATTGCTATGCCCAGTAAGCAGCCGAAGGCTATCTTCGTTTCGACATTTGATTCCGCTCCTGTGGCACCGGACTATGAGTGGGTGCTGAAAGGACAGTTGGTACAACTGCAGGCGGCAGTGAGTGCGCTGAGTGCGATTGCGCCTGTGTATGTGGGTATCCGTGGCGGTGCCAAGGCTACCGAGTTCCGCGAGTTGAAAGACTGCACGCTTTACGAAGTGTTCGGTCCGCACCCCGCAGGCAACGTAGGTGTGCAAATCAACCGTGTGGCACCAATTGCCAAAGGTGAGACTGTCTGGACAATCAACATCCAAGACCTCAGCCTGATAGGTCGCCTGTTCACAAAAGGTATTGTGGATATGCAGAAGAAAGTGGCTCTGACAGGACCGCTTGCATACGGCGCACAATATTATAATGTGTTGCCGGGTATGCCTGTGGCAGAGATTTTCCGTAGCAACGTGATGACCGGTGAGCCTGTGCGCTATGTGGCAGGCAACGTGTTGAGCGGACACCAAGTGGGCATAGACGAGATGATTAGTATCTATGACAACCAGTTTACGGTTTTAGACGAAGGTACTGAGAATCATGAGTTTATGGGCTGGATAATGCCGCGTTTTGACGGTTTTAATGCCGGCAAGACAGACCCCGCGAAGATGCTTGATTGTGGTTTTATGCATTGGCTCTTCGGCAAGAAACATTATCAGTGGGACGCTCGTCTGAAAGGTGGTCGCCGTGCGATTATCGTAAGTGGTGAGTATGACAAGGTGTTCCCGATGGACATCTACCCCGAATACCTGATAAAGGCGATGATTGCCGGCAATATCGACAAGATGGAGGCTCTCGGTGTGTATGAAGTGGCACCCGAAGACTTCGCTCTTTGCGAGTATGTCTGCACCTCGAAAATGCCTCTTCAGGCTATCGTACGCACAGCATTGGATAACCTAAAAAAGGAGATTGAGTGATGTTTAAGGGTTTATATAATTTTGTAGAGAAACTTCGCCCGACCTTCTCGGAAGGGGGCAAGTTGCATGCCTTGCACTCTGTGTTTGACGGTTTTGACACTTTCTTGTTCACGCCGAACACAACATCCAAGCGCATTGGTACACAAATCCACGACGGTTCGGACTCGAAACGAACTATGATTCTGGTGGTTATGGCACTCGTTCCCGCGATGCTGTTCGGTATGTTCAATGTGGGCTACCAACACCTGCTGGCTACGGGCGAATTGGTGCGCGGAGGAATGACCTGCGCATTGTGGTGGAAAGCCTTCGGCTTCGGTCTGTTGGCTGTACTGCCTTATATATTAGTTAGTTACGCTGTCGGACTCGGTATCGAATTTACAGTGGCACAATGGAAGAAAGAGGAGATTCAAGAGGGCTTCCTCGTTACGGGTTTCATCATTCCGCTGATTGTGCCAATCAACACCCCGCTGTGGATGGTGGCTATCGCTACTGCCTTCGCGGTTATCTTTGCGAAAGAGGTGTTCGGCGGTACCGGTTATAACATCTTCAACGTGGCTCTTATCACGCGCGCGTTCCTATTCTTTGCATATCCGACACACATGACCGGTGATGCGGCTTTTGTTCGTACCGGCGGTACTTGGGGTTGGGATAGTGGCAAGACTGTCGTGGACGGCTTCTCGGGAGCAACGCCTCTGACGCAGATTGCTACCACTACCGACGCCAACCTGATTCCTGTTGATTTCTGGACCGCTTTCAATGGTCTGATTCCTGGGTCTGTAGGTGAGACCTGCTGCTGGGCTATCCTGCTCGGTGCACTCTTGCTGCTGACAACGGGTGTGGCATCGTGGAAGACAATGCTCAGCATCTTTGTAGGTGGCGGACTGACAGCGTGGCTTTTCAATGTCTGTGGTCCTGACACGGCGGCTGCGCATTTCCCATGGTATATGCAACTCATCACCGGCGGTTTCGCTTTCGGTGCTGTGTTTATGGCTACCGACCCTGTTACTTCGGCTCGTACGGAGTGTGGTAAGTGGATTTACGGTCTGCTCATCGGTTTTATGGCAGTGGTTATCCGCGTGCTCAACCCCGGTTATCCGGAGGGTATGATGCTTGCTATCCTGCTGATGAACGCCTTTGCTCCACTCATCGACTGGTGCGTAGTGCAAGTGAATATCAAACGTCGTATGAAACGCGCTAAAATCTAAATAATATGGCACAGAAGAAATTTGTATGCTCCGTATGTGGCTATGTCCACATAGGCGATAATGCACCTGAGGAGTGCCCGCAGTGCCACCAGAAAGGTGTGTTTGTAGAGCAAAAGAAAAAAGGACTTGACACTAATAGCAACGTCTATACCATAGTTTATGCAACGGTGATTGTGGTTATTGTGGCAATTTTGTTGGCAGTGGTGAGCCAAGTGCTCAGTCCTCGCCAACAGGCAAATGCGCTGCTTGACCAACAAAAGCAGATTCTGGTAGCCCTGAATCAGGACTACTCGAAGGCGGACCCTGCGGCTATGTATAAGGAGTTGGTAAAAGACTCGACCGCGAATGGTTTGCCTCTGTATGTGGCAACGATTGACGGCGAGACCAAGTATGTACTCAAACTGCACGGTGCAGGTTTGTGGGGTGGCATAGGTGGCTATTTGGCACTCGATGCCGACAAAAATACCATCTTCGGTATCAACTTCAACCACGAGAGTGAGACTCCGGGTCTGGGTGCCGAGATAGTTACTGCCTATTTCCGTAACCAATTTAACGGCAAACATATCCGCAATGCCGAGGGAACTATTTGCTCGGTGGCTGTACTCAAGACAGGTAAGACTGCAGAGAACGGACAAGAGCAAGTGGACGCTATTTCGGGCGCAACTATCACATCTACAGGTGTGAGTGATATGTTGGTAAATAACCTTGCAGAGTATGCCGAGTTCCTTAACGATTGTCAAACCAACAACTGCGCTGCTCCGTGCGAGGCTGTCTCCGAGAGCGACGAGGTTGCACAAACTGTTGAATAACTATGGCACTTTCACAAAAAACAAAAGATGTCCTTCTCGGACCGCTCAATAAGAACAACCCTGTGGTTGTGCAAATCTTGGGTATCTGTTCGGCACTCGCCGTTACGGTACAACTCAAGCCTGCATTGGTGATGGGTATCGCGGTAACGATTATCGTGGCAATGTCCAACGTAATCATTTCGCTGATGCGTAAAACCATTCCGATGCGTATTCGTATCATTGTCCAATTAGTCGTTGTGGCAGCGTTGGTTACATTGGTGAGCGAGGTGCTGAAAGCCTTTGCATACGATGTGGCAATGCAGTTGAGCGTCTATATCGGACTTATCATTACCAACTGTATCCTGATGGGGCGCCTCGAGGCGTTTGCCATGACCAACAATGTGAAGGACTCGTTCTTGGACGGTCTGGGCAATGGTTTCGGCTATGCTATCATCTTGGTTATCGTGGCTTTCATTCGTGAGTTGCTCGGTTCGGGTACACTGCTCGGCTACCGTGTGATTCCTGAGAGTTGGTATGTTGCCAATGGCGGTTGCTATGAGAACTGCGGTATGATGATGATGCCGGCTATGGCATTGATTCTCGTAGGTTGTATCATCTGGGCTCACCGTGGTCTAAATAAGGAGGAGAAGTAATATGGAACATGCATTAAGTCTATTTGTTCGCAGCATTTTTGCTGACAACATGATTTTCGCATACTTCTTAGGTATGTGTTCGTATCTGGCAGTATCGAAAGACGTTAAAACGAGTGCAGGTTTGGGCGTTGCCGTTACGTTTGTACTGACTATCACGCTGCCGCTCAACTACTTGCTGCAAGTGTATGTGCTCAACCCTCTCAACTTGGGCTATCTGTCGTTCATCCTGTTTATCGCAGTTATCGCGGCTATCACACAGTTGGTGGAGATGATTGTGGAGAAATACTCGCCGTCACTCTATTCGTCGTTGGGTATCTTCTTGCCGCTTATCGCCGTAAACTGCGCCATCATGGGTGGTTCGCTCTTTATGCAACAGCGTATCCTGCTTGAGCCGGAGAACGTAAAAGCGATTGCCAATCTGGGTGATGCGTTTGCGTACGCTATCGGTTCAGGTTTAGGATGGATGTTGGCGATTGTCTGCCTGGCAGGTATCCGTGAGAAAATGGAATATAACGATGTGCCGAAACCACTACAGGGATTAGGAATCACCTTTATCACCGTAGGTCTGATGGCTATGGCATTCATGTGCTTTTCAGGACTTAATATCTAATAGGAGGAAAAAGTATGAATGTAATGGCTATATTATCTGCAGTAGGCGTCTTCTTGGCGGTTATCCTGCTGCTTGTCATCATCCTTTTGGTGGCAAAGAAGTACCTTGTGCCGTCGGGTGATGTCAAAATCACTGTCAATGGCGATAAGGTATATCATGTACCCGCAGGCGGTACGCTCTTGTCTGCTATGGGCGAAGCGGGCGTTCACCTGCCTTCGGCTTGTGGTGGTAAGGGTTCATGCGGTCAGTGTAAGTGCCAAGTTCTTGAAGGGGGCGGTGAGATACTGCCTACAGAGACCGTGCACTTCAATCGCAAACAGCAGCAAGACCATTGGCGTCTGGGCTGCCAAGTCAAGGTAAAGAACGATATGTCATTGAAAGTCAGCGAGTCTGTGCTTGGAGTAAAAGAGTGGGAATGCACCGTTATCTCCAATAAGAATGTGGCTACTTTCATCAAGGAGTTCAAGGTGGCTCTTCCCAAGGGCGAGCACATGGACTTCCTGCCCGGTTCGTATGCACAAATCAAGATCCCTGCTTACGACATCAACTACAACGACTTCGACCGTTCTTTGATTGGCGACCTCTATGTACCCGCATGGGAGAAATTCGGTCTCTTCAAACTGCATCAGAAGAACACCGAGCCTACCATCCGTGCATACTCAATGGCTAACTACCCCGATGAGGGCGACATCATCACCCTGACTGTCCGTATTGCCACACCGCCTTTCAAGCCGAAAGAGCAATGCCCCAACGGACCGGAGTTTATGGACGTACCTTGCGGTATCGCTTCTACATACATCTTCTCGCTCAAACCGGGTGATAAGGTAACGATGTCGGGTCCTTATGGTGATTTCCACCCTGTCTTCGACAGCAAGCGCGAGATGATTTGGGTAGGTGGTGGTGCCGGTATGGCTCCGCTCCGTGCGCAGATAATGCACATGCTCAAGACCCTCAATACGCGCGACCGCGAGATGCATTATTTCTATGGCGCACGTGCTATCGATGAAGTGTTCTTCTTGGAAGATTTCCTCGAGTTGGAGAAGGAATTCCCGAATTTCCACTTCCACTTGGCACTCGACCGTCCGGATCCGAAGGCAGATGCAATGGGCGTGAAGTACACGCCGGGCTTCATTGCTCCCGTGATGGGCGATACCTATCTCAAGCAACACGATGCTCCGGAAGATATCGAGTACTACCTCTGCGGTCCTCCGATGATGGCAAAGACTGTGCTTGACCTCCTCCACTCGTTAGGTGTTGAGGACGACATGATTCGTTTCGATAACTTCGGCGGCTAAAATTCCGCGCCGCAATCTTAATAAAGAGGCTGTCTCACAATGTAAAGTTGTTGGGCAGTCTTTTTTTATGCCTGCATAAGATACTGCTTTTTCGGCATCTGTGCAAATAAAAGACGTCTCGGGTAGGGTAGATAGGGTAGGTGGGATAGGTCAATTCATACCTTATACACATACGCATGTGTGTGTATAGTTATATAGTTTTGGCAATCCATCTACCCTACCCACCCTACTTCAATAAAGTTTCTCCACGTGGTATCCCACAAAACATTCCGTTTGTTAAGATTCCATTGTGGATTGTATATTGTACATTGTACATTGAAAAGTAAGGTGGATGTGAGGTGGATATGAGGTGGATAGCAGGTAGTTCCCTGTCTCTCAAAAAGTGCTTTTTGTTAAGATTTCTCTCTGTTCCAATTCTTTGAGAAAAGGCAACCGCCCCGCGATAGACCTGCTAATGACCCGCTAATGACAGGCAACCGATAAAAAGTGTCAAATCTTAAGATTGCACTCCTTTGTCTTATGGTTATAGTTTTTAGAAAATGGGGTGTGTCGCAAAACAATCACTTGCATATTTGGCTATTTCTTTTGGGAAAATTAAAACATTATTTGCGTGTTTGAAATAATTATTGTAATTTTGTAGCGTAAAGTAGAGGGGGCTTTTGTGATTCAAAGATGTGGATTCCTATTACGACTACTATTACATACGCGACAATAGTGTTAATATCACAGAGGACTCATTCTCCCATTTGGTGAATGATTAGACGGGAATATGTTTCCGGTTCGCAATTGCTGGTAATCCATTACATGGTGCAAAATAAAATCAATCAATAACCAATAAATTACGAATTATTATGAAAAAAAGTACCTTTTTCGCTGTAATAATTGTCTTTGCAGCAGTGTTAGTGTGGTGCAATGCCTCGCAAGACCCGATTCACGACACAACGAAGTTATGGCCTGCTTTTAATACTTCTGTTAATAAATGGGGCTTTATTGATGCAAAGGGCAACTTTGCCATTCAACCGATGTTTGACCAAGTTTCCGGCTTCTCCTGTGGGTATGCGGTGGTAAAGATGAATGATCTGGCAAAATACATTAATACAAAAGGTCAGATACAAATGACCACTTCTATGGACCGAGCCGATGATTTCTATTATAACTATGCCACATTCCGTTTGAATGGTAAATATGGTATGATAAATAATAAATGCGCAACCGTTATACAACCTATGTATGAGTATATAGGCGATATGGGGGACAATGGATTGGTTGCCGTTCGGTTGTCTTCGTCGGATAAATATGGTTTTTGCAATGCAAAAGGTGAATATAAAATTCAACCCACCTATGATGATGCATACGATTTTAGAGAAGGCGGTGCAGTAGTGGCGATAGGTAGCAAACGTGGTGTTATTGACAAAAACGGTCAATATGTGATTGCGCCGATCTACGATTATTTGGTAGATGGTGGAGGGGGTTTGATATGCTTTGAGCAGAACGACAAATATGGTGCTTTGGATTTGCGTGGTAATACGGTTATTCAGCCCATCTATGATGATGCCGTAAGATTGGTGGATAATAATCTGATTGGCGTGGAGCAAAATGAAAAGTGGGGATATGTTGACACCAAAGGAAATATAAAATTGCCGATACAATACCACGATGTAACGCCATTCTTTGAAGGCTATGCGTGGATACAAGCCACCGAAGAATCCTCATACACACTGATTGACACGAAAGGAAAGGTATTGCTTACATTGGGTAAAGATGACAAACCATATACCGGTATGCATAACGGATTAGCCCTTGTTAGCACAGAAGACGGATATAAATATGTGGACGTGAACGGCAGAGTGGTGTACGCATGGAGTTATGCTTATTCTAATGCACCGGAAAAGATTTCTGCAAAAAAGCACGGCGATAATGATATGGCAAAACGGACATTGCATTTCTCGTCGAAAGAATTGTACTAATTGCCACGTAATATCGTTTACTCTGCCAATAAGTGGAGAGTGAGACAAATAGGGTTGCCTGATAACACATCGGGCAACCCTATTTGTAATTATGAATTATGAATTGCAACGCATAATTTGCCTTAGGTTGGGATTGCTGAATCACCCGATAATCTCCCGATATGCTCCCGATAGACTCCCGAATGGTGTGTTTCTACTGCATAATCATCGGAATAAGAAAAACGACTTGTACAATCCAACTATTTTCCGTATTTTTGCAGTCCGTTTATTGTAGTGGAATTTTTATCGGATACCCCAAGTAGGAAAAATGGAGAATATGAATTTTTTAGATGACTTGAATGAATCGCAACGCGCGGCAGTGGAATATATCGATGGTCCGGAATTGGTCATCGCAGGCGCAGGGTCGGGCAAAACGCGCGTGCTGACCTACAAAATAGCATACCTGTTGCAGATGGGAGTGCGGGCAAACAATATCCTCGCGCTCACCTTTACCAACAAAGCCGCCCGCGAGATGAAGGACCGTATCGCACGCCTTGTGCCGGCTGCGAATGCGCGTTACCTTTGGATGGGTACTTTCCACTCCGTCTGTGCGCGTCTATTGCGCAGTGAATCAGAGCGATTGGGTTTCACGCGCGACTTCACTATCTACGACACTGCCGACTCCAAATCGCTCCTCAAGCAGATTCTAAAAGATATGCAGTTGGACGATAAAATATACAAAACCGGCACAGTCTTAGGGCGTATTTCCACTGCGAAGAACTTGCTCATCACGCCTGATGGCTACGCGCATAATCGCGATTTCTATAAGGCGGATACCGAAGCGCGTCTGTATAATATGGCAGAGGTGTACCGAGCCTACCAGGCGCGTCTCAAAGCCGCCAACGCTATGGATTTCGACGACTTGCTTATCAATATGAACAGCCTGCTCGATCACGATGCAGAGGTGCGACAGAAATACCAACAGGCATTTCAGTATGTCTTGGTGGACGAGTATCAGGATACCAACTATGTGCAATATCTGTTGGTCAAACGCCTCGCCGAACCGCAGAACCGAATCTGTGTTGTAGGCGACGATGCCCAATCAATCTACTCGTTTCGAGGTGCCGACATACGCAATATATTGGGTTTTCAGCGCGATTACCCCCATTCGCACCTCTACAAATTAGAGCGCAACTACCGTTCAACACAGACGATTGTCAATGCCGCCAACTCGCTCATTCATCACAACGAACACCAGATTCCCAAAGAAGTCTATTCGGAGAAAGAAGAAGGACAACGAATCGACCTGACTGATTATCTGTCAGACCGCGATGAAAGCGCGGCGATTGCGCGTTCCATCAGCATAAATCATATTCGGAACCATCGCGCATACAGCGATATGGCGATTTTGTACCGCACCAACGCCCAATCGCGCTCATTCGAGAACGAACTGCGCAAACTAAGCATACCGTATCGTATCTACGGCGGCATGTCTTTCTACCAGCGCAAAGAGATAAAAGACGCCATCGCTTATTTTCGCCTGGCTGTTAATCCGCTTGATAATGAGGCACTTCTGCGCGTTATCAATTTCCCCGCGCGAGGTATCGGAAATACTACATTGGGCAAAATCACCGAGGCTGCACAAAAACACAACCTCAGTATGTTGAGCGTGGTGGAACACCCTATGGAATGTGCTCTCTCCGTACAAAACGCGACTGCCAAGAAATTGATTCTGTTTGCCAACCTGATGACCCGCCTGCGCGAGGCGGCAGAGACCAAAGACGCGTATGAATTCGCCGAGACGGCACTCAGCCTGTCGGGAGTGCGCACCGCCGCCATGACTGACCGCACACCGGAAGGTATCGACCGCGCCGAGAATATACAAGAATTGCTCAATGGTATTCACGAGTTTGTGGACAGACGCAACGAAGAAGGCATTTCGTTTACACCTATCACCGACTTTTTGGCAGAAGTGTCTCTCCTGACCGACCAAGACGAGGACCTCGCCGACCAGACGGCGCGAGTTACACTTATGACTATACATGCTGCCAAAGGATTGGAATTTCCTATCGTCTATATCGTCGGTATGGAGGAAAACCTGTTCCCTTCGCAATACTGCGTCAAGCCGAGCGAGATAGAAGAAGAACGCCGGCTGTTCTATGTTGCCATCACGCGTGCAATGGATTGTTGCCACCTGTCGTATGCCCGCCAACGCTTTCGCAATGGGCAGGTGGGATTCACCTCACCATCGCGTTTCCTGAACGATATCGACCGGAAATATCTGCAAATCATAGCCTCGCAAACCACTTTGCCATCCAATCGTCCGCAGTGGAGCAACAATACATGGGGAGACGACACCGACTATTCCGCGTCTCGTCGTTCCCTGATTGAAGAGGAACCCAAACCCGCGTTTGCGAAGAACTTACGCCCAGTGAAAACATCGATGAATACAGGACAAGCCGTCGATACCGACTATCCAGCGGGCTGTCGTGTCTATCATCATGTGTTCGGAGAAGGGACTGTGCAGAGAATGTATTGCGAGAATGGCAATGATAAGATAGATATTCTCTTTGATACCCAAGGGCAGAAAACACTCCTGCTCACGTATGCCAAATTGGAAAAAAGATGAAGCGACCGAGTCTCATAGCGTGTTTCCTCGTTATCGCATTTGCCTGCTGCGCAAGTGCTGCACCGGCACGCTTGGACTCACTAATGCTCCGTGTGGAAAATGGCGACACCATCTATCTGGCATATCTGCACGACGTATATGTCTATCCGCCACTCAAATTTAAGAACAGAAAACAGGAGCGTTTTTATTGGCGCACTGTGCGCGATGTAAAAAAGACACTCCCGTATGCCAAAATGATTAGTCGGGACATGGAGTTCGCTGACGAGGAACTGGCAAAGATACAAGACCCAAAGGCACGCAGACGCTGGTGGAAGAAATACGAAAAGTACCTGTTTCAGAAATATGAACAAGATTTCCGCGGTATGTATGCCTCGCAGGGACAAATGCTGATGAAACTGATGGACCGCGAGAGCGACCGGACCAGTTACGAACTTATCAAACAATACCGCGGCAAAGCCAGTGCCAACTGGTGGCAGTTCGTAGCCAAATTATTCAAGAACGACCTGAAAGAAGAATATGATGCCCAAGACAAAGACAAAATCGTCGAGCGCGTCATCAATCTGGTTGAGGCGGGACAGTTGTAAAAGCCCTTTAAAACTTTTATAGTAACTGTGGTTTCTATGAAGGTTGTGTGCTATTTATCAAATATCATAGTTCCCACTATGTATCAGTAGATACTATTATAGATAACTTCAAGACGCAAGTGCTTTATTTACAAACACTTGCGTCTTGAAGTTGTGGTCTCAGTAGGGCTTGAACCTACGACCCCCTGATTATGAGTCAAATGAGTACTTATTGAGTATCAATAACTTATGTCATATTTACAAAGTTGTTGCAAGGTTTTTGCAAGGTTATGTTTGGATATACTGCCTATCAAAAAGCCGCTCCAAACGTGCAACGCGGGCTTCCAATTGCTCCTGTTTTACGTTATCGTTGCTATCTGTTAGTGCTTCTCCATTCCCGCGGAGCAGAAACTCGGCAGAAACGTTGGGACACAATTTTGCTACGGCAAGAACAACACGGATATCCAGATTGAAATGCCCGTTGAGTTGGTTGGTAACTGTAGGCTGATGCATACCAGCCTCTTTGGCTATTTGCATAATGGTAAGCCTGTTGATTTGCTTGGCTTGCTTTACTCGTGCCAGCAGTTCCAAAGAAGCGGGAGTAAGTGCTGTATTAGTTCTTGTTGTCATACGCAGAATTAGGTTATATGATGTTGCAAAATTGTTGAACCTTATCGGAGTTGTATGTATCTTCAAGCAGCCCATAGAATGTATCTTTCATACGTTTCTGTAGTTCGCCATAGAAATCGTTGTACCCGCATTGGCTATCATAAGATATGCCCTCACCATATTTGATAACAAGTAGGTCACTACTGCTCAAATTATTGATTTCGTCCTCCAGCATATCCGAGATATAGTCAGGCAGGTACGGATTGATTTCCTCATAATCATAGCCGAAATGGCATACAGAAACGGACAGGGTCTCGAAGAATGTAAAGCCCTCACCGACTGCGCCATCGTTCCCTGCGCACTCCGGTGCTAACTTCTTATTCATACGCGCGATAGCACGCTGGCATGCGTCGGTGAACACATCGCCACAAGTATTGCTGCACTCGCGCTCAAAGGCGGAAATGTAGCCTTGCAGCCGCCTATTCTCCTCCTTGTAGTATTTGAGTTGCTGCGGAATAGGATTATTGGTTATACCATTATGGATATTCATCGTAGTGTTGCTTGCTTTTTAATATGTTCAACACATTTCTTTAATGAAATCATAAAAGTCTTTGTTTTCATATATACATATACGGTTTTCCCATTGATATACATCGTTTCACAAAACACCCCTTCCAAATTTGGTTTGTCCTCTTTGTCTGTAGTAACATAGAATTCTTCTTGATGACAAAGCATATACTCAATAGCAGAATCAATATATTTTGAAATGACAGACCAATACTGCTCATATGAAATCCTTCGGAGAATATAAAAGCCACTATACTTTCCGAAATCTTCTATATATGCAGGAATAAGACAATTACTTTGTTTGGGAGGTTCAACCTGTGCTTTGTTCTTTCGTGCACAACGTGCCACTAAACAATAAAGAAATAATGGCAATACTGCGGCTATAGGCAGTACAATAAAGTAGAACTCTGCAACCTTTATATTATCGTCTGTATCGTATCTGTCGAAATCTATATAGTCAATGCAAATCCTAAACAATAATAAGTAGTAAGCAATGCAGAATAGGACTGATAAAATTTCCTTGTAATGTGCTTTGAGCCACTTTTTCATATACTATTGCTTAAGGTAATCAATAAGGTCTGCGTTCTGCTTGATAATAGCAGCCAATGCCTCCTCTTTGCTCATACGGGGTAATGTTTGCTCCGGTTGGGCAATAATAGTCTGCGTGCCTCCATAGTTTGTCGTATTCGTATTGTGATGCCCACGGTTGGAATTGTCGATATTGATTTCCATCGGCTTGTTGGTAATGAGCATATCACCTGTACCACGGAGCAACCATTCAGCAGATACCTGTGGGTATAGTTGGCAAAACTTAATAACCATAGACACATTCAAATCCGAAGTCATTGCTTCGCCAACAAAGTTCGACTTGGATATTCCTAATTGTCGAGCGATTTCTGCTTTTGAAAGTCCAATAGACTGAACGAAGAGCAGAATTTTTTCCTTTACATTTTCCATAATTTCGATATATTTTACCATAAAGTGCAGAAAAATGAACTTTTTGAGTTCAAAAATTTGCACAGTTCAAAAAAATACACTACCTTTGCACCGTCATTTGGTAGAGTTATACAAAAGTCGTGTCCGAAAACGGCTACCAGCGGAAGCGTCTGCGGTTACATTATAACTCAAAGATATAGTGTAGAATTTCTATCTAAATTGGTGTTTGCAAGAAATTCGCTGCAAAGATACGAAAAAAATATAACTCTACCAATTTTTATTAGTAATATATCAAAAACAAACATTATGGAAACTTTTCAGAGTAGAAAATGGCTGTTATCGATGTTTGAGGGGGAGGAGCGAATACTCCCTGCAAGCAAAGCCAAGTACAGGAACATTAAGACCACCACCCATCAGTTGAAACTAATGGGATTAGGCGAGTGGAGTTGTAGCAAAAAGCGTTTAGGAGATTACACACGAATAACACGTATCAAATAATATTACTCTATGAAAACCAAGCGTATTATCAATGCCACAATATGGGCAGCAATATGCATAGTTTTATGCACAGGTGTAACTATCGAATGGTACTCACAGGGTTGCGGGGCATCGAGCCTCATCGCCGCCATAGCGATGTACACTATATGTACTGCTGCTATCGGATTTTGCATAGACCAGACTATACATGACATGGCAAATAATTAAAACACACAAGAACATTTACAACAAAATGTATAACAGTAATCATCCCGACAAATGAAAACAATCAAACTTATCCGTATGGAACTGCGGAACTTTAAGGGTGTAGCCCAAGCCGAATATGACTTCGGAGACCGTGCCGACATTAGTGGCGGAAACGGAAGTGGCAAATCGACAATCTTCGAAGCGTACCTGTGGTGTCTCTTCGACAAGAACCCCGCAGGCAACACCCCCAAGGTACAACCTTACGACACCGCCAACGAAATCAAGCACCAACTCACCACCTCCGTTCGCCTTTACCTCGAACTCGACGGCAATCCCCTCATCGCGGAGCGCACGCTCAAAGAGGAATGGGTCAAGCCCCGCGGCACTACCGAACTCGTCTGCAAAGGCACCAAGAGCGAGTACGCCGTCAATGAGGTACCTATGAGCAAGGCGCAATACAACACCAAACTCGCTGACATAATGCCCCTCGACAAGTGGTTTATTCTCTCCTCTATCGGCATCATTCCCGCCATGGAGCAGAAAGCCTGCCGCGCTGCCCTGCAAGCCATCGCACCCGCCATTGACGAACAGACCCTCGCACAGCCGTTCCCCGCTGTAGTGGACGCACTCGCACGCGGACTGAACATCGACGAACTCCAAGCCACCACCAAGCAAACAAAGTCTCGCGCCAAGACCGAACTCGACAGCATACCTGCCGCCCTTGACGCACAAGACCTCCTGCGCGTGCAAGACGACTTCGCCGCTATCGAAGCACGCCTCGCCGAGACCAAGACGGACATCGCCGCCCGCCAAGCCGAACTTGAGCAACTGCAAACGCTGGGAGAGGACGCGGCACGTGTCGCCAAAGAGCGCGAGATAGCCAACCTCCGCACCGAACTCGCCCGTCTCAACGCGCAAATCAGCGAGTACGAGACCAATGCGCAGACCGCCTATACGACCTCCCGTGCTAAATATGAGCAGCAGTTGCAGACCCTCACTGCAGAGTCGCAAGGCATAGCACAGCGTACAATGGTCGCACAGCAAACCGCCAAACGTTATCTCCTGCTCATTGAAGATAAGAAAAAGCGTATCACAACGCTCCGCGACCAATGGAAAGCCAAAAATGCAGAGACATATATCGTACCAGAAATGCAAACCGTCTGCCCGACCTGCGGGCAGGAAATCCCGGCAGAACGCATAGCCGAAGCACTCACCAAGGCAATGCAGGCATGGAACGCCGACAAGGTCAAAGCCCTGCAAGCCATTCAGCACGAAGCAGAGGAGTGCAAACAGTGCCTCAACGACTATGAGACAGCCAACGCTAAAGCCTCCGAGCGCGACAGAGTCGATATAGAACGCGCACAAGCCATTGCCGATGAGGTCAAGGAGATACAACAGGCTCTCGACAATCTATGCACCCCCACCACTATCCTCAACCAAGACGCAGAATACCAAACTCTCCTCACCAAGAAGCAGGACATTGAAAGCCAATTGGCACAGGCAACCCAAGCAACGGAAACCACGCAAGATACGACCACTACGCAGATAACGGAAATAACGCAAGCGATAGCGAGTCTCCAACGCTTGCGCGAAGACTTGCTCCGCCGCCTTGCGGCACGCGACACCAACCGCCGTATCGACGAGGAACGCGCCCGCCTGTTGGAGCAGCATCGCACCCTTGCCGACACCATAGCGCAAGCCGAGGGAGTGGAACAGCAGATACTTGCCTATCGCAAAGCCAAAATTATGGCGGTCGAAAACGGTGTCTCCTCGCTATTTACCATGGTGCGCTGGAAAATGTACGAACCAAACGTAACCAACGACGGCGAGAAAGAGATATGCCAAGCCATTATCAACGGCATACCCTACGACCAGCAGAACCGCGCCACACAGGTGAACGCTGCTATCGACATCGTCAACGGCTTCGCCCGCGCCTACGAGGTCAGCCTGCCGCTCTTCATTGACAACGCCGAGTCCGTCACCGACATTATCCCCACCAACGGACAATTCATTACGATGACAGTTGTCAAGAATAAACAATTAGAACTCACTAATTATCACAAATAACTTGCGTGTCTGAAATAATAGTGCGTACTTTGCTGCGCGTAATAGAATACGCTAATAATCAATAAATTAAACATCCACAACAATGGACAACAACAAACAAATGGCAGTCAGTCCTGTCGCAAAAATGGAGGTTGTGTACAACACCCTCGGTCAAGAAATCAAACTCAACGCGAACATCGTTCGCCAGTACCTAACCAAGGGTAATGGAAATGTAACAGACCAAGAAATCCTGCAGTTCATCTCAATCTGCAAGTACCAGCAACTCAACCCGTTCCTCAATGAAGCCTACCTTGTCAAGTTCGCCAACAATAGAGGAGGCGAGGACAACGCATCAATCATTGTCAGCAAGGAAGCCTTTATGAAACGCGCAGAGGGTTGCGCAGAGTACCGCGGTTTCCGTGCAGGCTTAATCCTCAAGCGCGGCACGGAGGTAGTGTACGAAGAGGGAGAGTTCATGCGGGACGGCGATGTACTTCTTGGCGGCTGGGCAGAGGTCTATCGCAAAGACCGCGACTACCCGGTCAAAGCCTTTGTGAACCTCAAAGATTATGATAAGGGACGCAGTACTTGGAACGCTATCAAATGCACTATGATACGCAAAGTAGCCATTGTACACGCCCTGCGCGAGGCATTCCCAACACAACTCGGTGCTATGTACACTATGGACGAGCAACACCAAGTAGAGGATATCGCCTACGAGGAGGCAGCCAATGAACAGCGTGTACAACAGAACGCCAACACCGAAGAACTCCCCGACGAAGAAACGACTCCGGAGAAACCAAAAGCAGAAAAGCCTGCTGAAGCGCAAATGCCTGATGTATTCGCTGGAATGTAAATGCAACTCACGGTTTTAAATAGTGGCTCAACGGGCAATGGGTATGTCCTGCAAAACGGCACAGAAGCACTCGTTCTTGAGTGTGGTGTGCCGCGGCAGGACTGCCTTGCCGCCCTCGGATGGCGTACAAGCCACGTGGCAGGTTGCCTGCTCACCCACGAACACGGCGACCATGCCAAGTACGTGCGCGACTACTCACAACTGATGCCAGTCTATACCTCTCGCGGTACAGCGGAATCATTAGGACAGACGCGGCTGCATACACTTGATCCGCTCAAAACAATACACCTCGGCGGTTTTGCCGTACGACCAATCCCAGCCCAACACGATGCCGCCGAGCCTTTCGCATACATCATTGACCACCACGAAATGGGTCGCCTACTCTTTGCCACCGACACCTACTACCTCCGCTACCGTATTCCACACCTCAACCACCTAATGGTGGAGTGCAACTACTCGCTGCCTATCCTCAATGCGAATATCGAAGCAGGGCTTGTACCTGCCGCCCTCAAAGAACGCACACTCAACAGCCACATGTCCCTCGAACACCTACAGGAAATGCTTTCCGCTAACGACCTTACACACGTTGCACAGATAGTACTTATCCATTTATCTGCCCGAAATGCCGATAAATCTGCGTTCTGCCGCGAGATAATCGCCGCCACAGGCAAACATACCATCGCTGCCACTAAAGGGCTTCAAATCGAACTCAACGCTACTCCGTTCTAACAATGAAACGAACAAACTAAAAACTTTCATGCTTATGGACAACAATCTTAACAGCGCAACCTCTGCAAGTCAGGAATTACGAATTAAATGGTGGTTCTTGCACAACCCGGGTAGAGAAATAACCAGTCTTGACGCATTAAGGTTATTTGGTAGTCTGGAGTTTCCAAAACGTGTCTCCACGTTGGTGGCGCAAGGGCTGCCCATCAGCCGCGACAAGACGATACAGACGGCAAACAACAAGCGTGTGAAAGCCTACTATATCACCGAGGAGAACGCAGCAAAGTATATGGCTGCAAATAATATTGCATTATGAAAAAGAAACGTAATATCAATTCGCCGTGGCTCTTGGGTATGTCTGATGTATGTATCTACCTTGGAGACATCGACGAGCGGACACTCAAGAAAGCGTTTATCGCCAAAGGGCTGCATCCACGGAGCAGTCTCGGAAAACTTAACTACTACCACAAAGATGATGTGGACAAGTTCCTTGCGGAACACAACGAATGGCAAGAGGTCAAATGAAAGAGGAATATCTAAAAACATACGCTTGGATGAACACCCTGCGAGGTGGTGTACTGCGGGATGTCTATGCGCTCATCTATCAGTTGGAACACGACGGACGGCGCAAAGGTACGGTCAAAATCAGTATCGCATACATCAGTGAAAGATTAGGATACAGCAACCAAAGAAACGTGCAACGTGCCATTGCAGAGTTGAAAGAAATGGGCTTGTTGGAGGTCGAATACGGGAATGGAAAAAAGAGTATCTTTAAGACACAGACCCCTGCTAAAATAGCACCCCCTACAGAGGGTGAAAACCCCTGCCAATTTAGCACCCCCGACAATTTAGCACCCCTCCCCTGCTAAAATAGCACCCCATACACATTATATAACTAAAGATAACAGATTAGATAATTCTTCTTCATCGCCTGCGTGCGCACGTGAGAGGTTTCAAAAATGGTTTGAAGAAAGTGATATAAAACAATGGGCAAATATGTTAGTCAGTCGCAGCAATCTCAACCTCATAACAACCTCCCTACTGGACGAGTTTTACGACAATGACTTTACCGTCCGAGAACGCTGCGAGCGTGGCGAGCGAATGGAAGTCCTCAAGCATTTCCAGAACTGGCTACCGAAATACATCAACAAACTCAAAAACGAACAGAACAATGGAAACAATCACACAAGCACTAAAACAGCAAGAAACAGCAGTATTATCTCGCCCGAGGATTTCGCAAGAAGTTTCGGGTTGGGCTGGAACATCGGCAAGCGCGAGCAGTAATCCGCTATCGGTATTCCGCAACCAGCCGCCTGCAACGGCAACAGAGGTAATGCCTCTCGTCTATCGGCTTGCGGTGAACTTCCCATCGATGGGTAGCACCATTCAGGTCGGTAGTGAGCGGATAAGTTTTTGGACTGTACTCGGCGAGCAGTTGGTGCAACTCGGTTGGAGCAGACAGCGTATAGAGTACGCCTGTAACCAACTCCTCCGTAACTGCCCTTACCGCGAGTTCCGTGTGGCAGAGTTCCTGCAATTCGACAAGAACGTCCACGAGATAGACAATGCCGAGTTCTCCGCCATAGAGCGCAGCCGTGCCCCGCACAAGCCTATCGTGGCGGTACGCATAGACGGTAGATACAAACTTATCTACCAAGAGGACGCAGACGCTATCGGTCTCACAGACTATCAACGCCGCTACACCACATGGGAGGCAAATCAAATGACGCCTGAGGAGCGCAAGAAGATGGGTGTTCATTGGATGGATTAACCAAAACTTATTAAACACACTACAACTATGGCACTTACACAATCAAAAATGACCGCTCCCGCTCAATTAGAGCAGGCGATAATGCTCATTGACGATGTGCGCAACGCACTCAAAAACGAACACCCCGCCATACACCAAGACCTCGTTGAGGTTCGGTGGCTCAATACGGCAGAGTTGCAACCCGCCAACGGGCAAAAGGTGATAGTCCGCACGCAGACAAGTTCGCTCTTGGCGAGGTGTGCTCCCTATAACCCACAAAATAACATCTTGTAGTATGACAATAAGAACTTGTAAGCATTGCGCTTATTGGCAGGGTGGAGACGGTGCAACGTGGTGCGACCACGGACACTGCTACACAGAACCCGACCACTACACGCACTGCTACTGTTCACGAGAGGAGCGGTTTGAAAAAAGGCAAATGAGTATAAATTTTCAAAACTAAAACACAATGAAAAGGATTTCATTCAAAGACAGCGGAGGTCTGAACCTCACGCAAGCCGTCCTGTCGGGGCGCAAAACAATGACACGGAGAGCGGTGCCTGAACAAGTTGAGAGAGACGCGATGGTGTATGCAGAAGGTAAGAGCGAATTTACACGTGTAAAGTTTGAGTATGTTCTCAAACACTCTCCATACAAGGTCGGCGATGTGGTCGCCATTCAGCAGGCGTACAAGGAGGGGTGCAGGGAGTTGTTTGGCGAGGCGATTACGCAAACCATGTTAAAACGCACCGCAGCCTGGACGAATAAGATGTTTGTCAAGGCAGAGTTTATGCGCCACCATATACGGATTACCGATGTAAGAGTGGAGCTATTGCAGGATATATCCGATGGGGATTGCCTGTGGGAGGGAGTAATTGCTAAATTTGAATTTTTCGATGAGGAGATGCCGGTCTATAGTTACACATTTAGAGGCTGTAATAGTTGGTACAACACTCCTCGCGAAGCCTTCGCCGCACTCATTGACAAAGTCAGTGGACGCGGAATATGGGAAAGCAACCCGCTTGTGTGGGTGTATAGTTTTGAACTTGTAGATTAAATTTTTGAATTATGCTCCGAGTGTTTACAGCGTTCAGCGGGTACGATAGCCAGTGTATGGCATTAGACCGCGCGGGCATAGACTACGAATTAGTCGGTTGGAGCGAGATAGACAAGTACGCCATCACTGCCCACAACGCCGTCTATCCGCAGTATGCAGGGAGAAATTACGGAGACATCTCCACAATAGATTGGGCGCAAGTGCCCGACTTCGACCTGTTCACCTACTCCAGCCCCTGCCAAGACTTTTCCGCAGCAGGGTTGCAGAAAGGTGGCACAAAGGGAAGTGGAACGCGCTCATCGATGCTATGGAAGTGCGAGCGGGCTATCGCAGCCAAACGCCCCAAGTACCTGCTATTCGAGAACGTGGCGGCGTTGGTAAGCCAAAAATTCATACGACTGTTCAACGAGTGGCAACTGCTGTTGGAGCGTATGGGGTACACTAATTTCACGCAGGTGCTAAACGCAAAGGACTACGGTGTGCCACAGAACCGCGAGCGGGTATTCATGGTCTCCATTCGGGATTGCGAGCAACCATACTACTTTCCGAAACCAATACCGCTGACCAAGCGTATCAAGGACGTGTTGGAAGACAACGTGCCGGAAGAATACCACCTCTCCGAGCGTGCATTGAATGGTCTTGAAAAACATAACGAGAACCACAAAGCAAAGGGGACTGGGTTTATATTCAAACCAAAGACGGGCAATGATGTAGCCAATGCACTACGTGCCAACAGTGCACTTGCACCTACAGACAATACAATCATCGTTGCAGCCACGCTTGTCGGTGGAAAGTGGGACAAGATAAATGATAGTGCGAAACGAGTATATTCTACAAACGGAATCGCCCCGACACAGACCGCTGGTGGGGGGCGGCAACCTTGAAACAAAGATTTTGATATGACACGCCTGCAAACGTTTTTGAGAGATAATCCGTATCGGGGGGCAGGACGGAATAGACCTATACAACCATACCTACTTTACGGACATACACCCGACAATAACCACCCGCTATTCGGCGGCGAATGACAAATTCATTATGGAACAGAAAATAATACAGCGAGGATACGGCTACAACCAAGGAGGGGAAAAGGATATAGCCCCGTCAGTTACGACATCTTCGTATGAGTGCAACAATATTGTGAAAGAGCAGTACCGTATCCGAAAACTGACACCCAAGGAGTGTTTCCGCCTTATGGGTGTGGCGGATACCGATAGCGACAAAATGATGGCAGTATTGAGCAAATCACGCTGCTACCAAGTTGCAGGCAACTCAATAGTGGTAGATGTACTTGCGGCTATCTTCGACCAACTATTCAACGGAAACAAGAATACAAACCAACAAACAGAATTATTTTGAAATTATGAACGAAAAATTTCACGTGCCGTTCGATACGGCAGATTTACTCAGAAAAAAAGGGTATAACAACAAAGTGGATTATTATTATCTACCAAATGGGGAAATCTGTTTGGCTGTTATTACGGAAGTAAGCAACGATACACTTGACTATGAGAACAACGGAACCATTGCCGCCCCGACCTACCACGAGGTGGTGGATTGGCTGGATGGGAAAGGGATACGTATTGAGGTAAGGATGGCATATCAATTCAGAGAAAAACAATGGTCGTGGTGTGGCTATGTTTATGTAGTCGAAGATGAAGACTATGAGACTTCGCAGTTGGCAGATTGGTGTTCCACCAGAGAGGAATCCATCAACGTGAGCATACTCAAAGCATTGGAGATGTTATAACCCCACACCGCAGGGTATAAAAACGGACGCGGTAAGTAAGACCAGAATTTTTCACTGTGCTGGCAGGTTTGTCCGTTCCTGCTTTTTCAAAAAAAACAAAGACAAATGACAGAGCAAGAAAAAAAGCATATAGAGCAATTCAGAAACACCCTCTCGGTCGGGCTGAATATGGCAGCGGCGGCGGAGATGTTGATACGCACGGCGATGATTAACTTGGAGGGTGTGGGCTTACGTTTTCGCGGAAAGGCAAAGAGGGATATGCGTAACCTAAAAGACGCGGCGCATAGTGTGTCCTATTGGTACGAGCGACTGAATGAGGAGGTGGTCGGCAGCGATGAGGACAGCATGGAAATTTTCGATAATATACTTTACAACGCAGGGCGGCTTGCTATGATAGGTATGCACTACTACAACATTTTCAGTTACGAAAACGACACCGCAAAGGAAGATGTCGAAAAGATGTTCAGAGTGATTGAAAATTTATCGCTTAAATCCACGAGCCACTGCTTTACGCAGGAATTTATAAACAATTATAAACCGAAAGTATGATAATGCAACGCGGCAAAAGAGCACCGGAGGTGCAGCACGTGTGTGATGAGTGCGCACGTGCCACCTACGACACCAACCCTTTGAATTTGAGTATCGGGGAGCGAAAGCCAACACTCATCATCTGCGCCTTGCAGCCGTTCCCCAAGATAGTTGTAGGCACACCAGCCTGCAAGAACTTCAAACCACGCAACTTATAAAACACGATTTACAAGTATGAGCAAAAAAACATTACAACAGCAATGGCAGGAGGTCTGTAACGACTACCTGCGGGCGTTCTGCAAACGCCACGAATACGCCTATGACCCCAAAGATTGGATAGGCATAGTTGTGGAGAATATCGGCACTATCGTGGAGGTAAACGACAGGTACATCAATATGGACGAAATCCGTTACGATGTAGATAACAACGTCCCCACGGACAAGTTCGCAAAGTGGTACGACAAGCAACTCGAACTCCACGAACTCGGCATAGAGGTTTGGCTGAACTACCCAAACTACTGCAAAGGCGCACCCGACGAATGGACGGAGGAGCGTATGAAAGAACTGCGGGCTGCCAACCAACGCTTGTTGGAAATGAAAGCACATTTGGAGGAGTTGTGTAAGGATTATAAAAAGAAAAAGACCTATGAATGACAGACTTTTGAAGCACCAGATATTGCACAAGAATTTTTTGATACTTATAAAGATTTAATAGAAGAAGCAAAAATGTTTTTGTAATATGGACACAATGAATTGTCTATTCTTTGAAGATATTAGAAAAATCACAAAACAACCAGATGGTACATACTGCATACATTTCAGAAGCGGACATATCGTAGATGCAACAGACCAATACCCAAAAGGCTTCAAGAGCATACAAGAGGCTAAACGTTTTGTGTGGTTCAATTTAGATAGAGTAATGTTTATACACTTATTTCCACGGATATGGTGGGTGATACAATACTAAAATCTATACAGGGGGCAGCCGTAATACACTAACGACTGCCTTATTTGTGTCGTACAACTATGCCATAATATGGTGAGTATAATCAAATAATCGTTATGTATATAAGTGTCAAAAGTAAAGCAAAAAGTATCAAAAGTAAATGTACAAATTGCATAAGTAGTTGTATCTTTGCACTTTGAAAAGACTTATTCATATTACAAATGCGTAATATCCTCGTACACGCGGGGTGAACGCATACTAAATAGGCAATTATTATGGCATTTCCTTGGGGAGCAATAGTAGGATTAGCAGGGCAAGCCGTCAGTGGCATTGCGTCCGCTATGAATAATCGAAAGATGCAGCAGGCGGCAGACGCAGAGACTGCACGGCAGGTCGCGAGTAATGAAGCAAAGGCGTATGAAAATCCATTGTCTCGTAGTGAGAACCAGCAGGCGATGGCACAGTATGACCGCACTTCCAAACAACAATTGGAGAATGCACGTGGTGTGGCTACTATTACAGGTGCTACACCCGAGTATGCATTGGGAGTGCAGAAAGGCATTGCAGACGGACGTGCAGAGTTGATGGGTGGTATTGCCGCGGGCGCAAGTGCACAAAAGGACAAGTATCTGGATAAGGCAGAGAAAGCAAAGGAGCAGAAATTTGCAGACGACCAAGAGCGGAGATTAGCCCGAAATACCACGTATGCCAACCTTGCTGCCAACGCTGCAAGTGCGGCTGGGAGTATCATTGATTCGTATGTAACCAAACCCACACCCAAAGCACCTGCTGCTATTGAAACGCCTGCATATACGTATAATGGCGTTACGGTTACTAACCCGCCTGCCTCTTTGCAACAGGAGATTAACAAGAAGAACACAGGACTTGCGGCTATTAAACGCCGGAATGGCTGGTAATAAATTTGTACGACTATGGCAGATGATAAGCAGAAATACAACCGCAACCTAACGACCACCCATGGCGACAAGGTTACGACAACCACACACGGCGGCAAAACCGTAGAGACCACCCACGAGCCGAAAGTAACCACCCGCACCGAACAGAGTGTAGGCGGGTTCTATGATACCAATGGTAACCCTAATATAGCAGCACAACGCGAGTTCGAGGCGCGGAAACGTCCAATTGCCGCTGCATACAGGATAAACACTAATACAGGGCGTATTGAACCTCGTTTTGTGTCTGACATTCTTGGCATTGACCCTGATGTGATGAGGAGAAAACGTGCTGAGGAGGAGAGACTGAACCAAAGCAAGCAAAAAGAGTCAGCTCTCTACAACTCTCTTGCCGTCCTTGGTGATATGATGACTATGGCGGGAGGTGGCAATGTATGGAAACGCAATGCAGACCAGCACGCCAAAGAGGCACACGATAACAACCTTGCTTTGGAGCGTGAGCAGAATGCCGAGGACATCGCTAACAATAATAAGTTGCGTAGTACAGAGCAAGCATACGCAGCAGAGGTTCAGAAAATATACGATTCTGTAGGTAAGTCATTCGGTGCAAAGGTATCTCGTACCACAGAACAGGACGGAAAGACAACTGCAAAGACGACCCAAGGGCAAGACGTATCTACTACCACCCAAGGAAACGACCGCACAACAGGCTACACGGAGGGACGTGCAGAAAAAAATCTTCTTATGAATGTAAAGAGTACATCATCTGGTAAAATATATAGTTTTGAATTAACAAAGCCGCAATTTGATGCAGTAACATCACTCTTGAAAGAGCATTACACGCAATTGTTAAACGACGACAATCCAGTTTTTGTTGATGACGTAGAGGATAAGTTGTCTAAATCACACATCTTGATTGGAAAAGAAAAGGACGGTTCACCTATATTTGACTACAATATGATGCTGCAGAATGGTAATTATTATGAATTGTCCGATGCTGTCGCTCATAAAATAGAGGAAATAACCGGTAATAAAATAAAATTCCCGAGACACACGGCAGATAGGGCTTTCCATTTGCAAACTACTCAAGAACAAGAAACTCCACGCGGTGGATTTTAACCTAATAGCACTATGGCAACTATACAAGAAGCATATCAAGCAGCCTGCAATGCAGGTTTTATTAAACGTAACGAGTTTTCGGAGGAGGCATTCGGTAATATGCTGCAAAACGACAATAACCGCCGCGCTTATTACGACCACGTTACAAAGATAGACCCTACATTTTATAGTAAGGATTATGATACATTCTCACAGAATGTATTGAGTGCGTTAGGGCAACCCGCTGCAAAGAATAGTACAAATCAGCCATCTAACGCAGCACCTGCACCCTCCCAAGTGCAACCAACGTTCCAACCCGCACAAGGGCAGCCTACATTTTGGCAATCAATCGGCGCACACGACCCATATCCGCAGAAAACAGCAGAGGGTGTCGCACAATTCGAGCGAGAACAGCAGTTGCAGCGCGAGAGTGCCGCTACATTGCCATTGTCGCAGCAGGACAAAGACCGCCAAGCCGAGATACAACGTTTGCAGACAGAGGGAACATGGGGCAAGCCTAATGGTATAACTATGGATATTGACAAGCAGACAGGACTGCCGACAATAAACCAGACCAAGGGAGATGGTATGCACCTTTCAATAGGAGCAACACCCTCCAATCAAGACGAGATTGACCGTCTCAAAGCGGAGCAGCCAGCCTACATCACCCGCGAAATCAAAACCCCGCAAGACCTCTACACCTCTGTGTCGGAAGCGTGGGCGGCTAACACTCCCGACGGACAGAAAGCCAAAGCCGAGTTGGATAAGACCGCACAGGACACCTACAACAACCTGCTGGCGGATATGAACCGCCAAATAGCCGACCTCCAACAGCAAGTCAACAACGGCACTGTCACACAACAACAGGCACAGCAGGAGGCGCAGCGCATAGCCGACAACACCAATGCTGTCTATGAGAACGAGATGCAACTGGCGCAAGACTACTTCTTCCGCCAAATGACGGACGCCAATGCCGACTATCTCTCCCAACAGGCACGCCTGCTCGGACAGAAAGCCACCAATCAGACTATCTCCGACATCAACGCACGCATCGCACCGCATATCCGACAACTCGAAACAGAAAGGCAACAAGCCATGCAACGCGCAAGCCAAAGTGTACAAGCACAAGGCGGAATGTACGGGGCTATCGGTGCATCTATGTCGGCAAATACGGCATACAAGCCCGAAAAAGACCAAGAGTTGGCTCTATATCACCAATCGCAGCAGTTCCTCGCAGACGCTGCCAAGATAAGCGATGCCGCACAAAAAGGAGAAGGCTTTTGGAAAGGTCTCGGCAAATCGCTTGGCGATATAGACACATGGGACTTCGGAATATCGCAACTCACACGCTCCGCCAACCTCAAAGACATCGTGGAGAAATACGAGCGCGGCGAACAACTCACCGATGCCGAGAAAGGACTGATGGATTCCGCCGTAGCCTATATGTCGGCGTGTGCCTACAACTCCGACAAAATCAACCGCCGCTACAAAATGGGGCAGACCACGGGTGAGAGCATTCCGTTTATGTTGCAGTTCATGGTAATGCCTATCGGTGCAATCAAAGACAAAGTCGCAAAGGGCGTGCTCGGCTACGGCATTGAGCAGTTCGGCGGCAAAGCCGCGCAAGCAGCAGGCAAGGCGGCTGCCAAATACGGAGCAAAGACTGCTTTCAAAGAGGCAGGGACGGCATTATTGAGCAACCTCGCAGCGGCAGGAGTACAGACAGCCGCCTTTGGTGTACCCAAGATAGCAGAGGGCGCAATCAGCCGTATGACAGGCGATATACAACCCACCATCACGGAGCAAGGCAATATCGCATACAACGGCAGGCGAAACCAACAGAGTGCGGCATCCGCAGTATGGAACTCCGCCGTGGATATGTACGCAGAGAACTTGTCCGAGATGATACTCACATCACTCGACCCGCTCAAAGCGTATGCAGGCACTACCAAACTATTCAAAGGACTCAAGAGTAGCGAGATAGCGCAGGTGCTCGGCAGACTGAACGAGGGCGTAATCGGCAAAGTTAGAGACCGTGTACAATTCCGCAACTACATCGAAGAGGTTAGTGAGGAATATGTAGGCAACTTGATACGTTGGGGATTATCTACCGATGTAAACAACGCAGAGGACGCAGGTCTCTCTTCCGACCGGCAGATTGATACGTGGCTCGGTCTTGCACCTACCTCCATTGCTTTTGGTGCAGCCAATATAGTTGAGGGCGGTATCGACCGTTTCCAATCGTCTCGTGCCGCCAAGAGACTGCGTGAGATTATGGCAGACGGAGACAAACGCCGCTATCTCGAAAGCCTGCTTAAATCACACAATAGCGACGATTTCTCCAAGAACGCGCACGAGGTTATCAAGAGCGTCCTGCGAGATAAAGAACTCAACGAAGATACCAAACGCCTGATTATGGACAGTATCTACTCCACCTATCAGTCGCAGTTGGCACAGGAAGCCGAACAGGCACGCGTACAAGCCGAGGCGGAAAGACAAACGCAACCCGAACAACAGCCGGAGCAACCTACACAAAGCAACCAACGCGAAGTAACCAACGGGGGCGCAGCGAACCTCGAGGGCGAGGAGCATTACCAAGACGCGGACGGCAACGAGGTTACTTTCTACCGCAATGCCGACGGCAGCGTTACACTCCGTGACGAGAACGGCAATGCCGCTGTGGATGAACACGGCAACGCCGTAGTACTTACGCAAGCCGAGTTTGACAAATACACCCAAGACACAAATCTCCGCCGTGTGGACAGAGAACTATCAGCAGACCAATGGGCAGAGCGTGAGAACGAACTGCGTCAGCAATACGCCACCGAGATACGTCCCAACACCCACAACGACGGCAATGTCTATGAGGTAGCTCTTGCAAGCGATGGAAACAAACACGGATATATCGTAGGAGACGGCAATGTAGAGATAGACGACACCACCGACCATGCCGCACCACGTATCACCAATTCCGATGTCGTTACTGTACGCTATGAAGACGGCACTATGGAGCAGGTCGCAGCCAAAGACCTAAATCTTTTATCTGTCGGCTCTGCCAATGATATTGTAGAACAGAGATTGCAACCTTTCCAGCAATATGCGCAGGCAATGCAGACTTTCCGTATAGGGCAAGAAGTCTCTATGGATGACGAGTATGGCAACACCTATACCTCACGCGTTGTAAGTGTGTCGGAAGATGGTGTAGAGGTGGAAATTGAAGACCCTTTCGGAAATCCACATACATGGACTTTTGACAATTCTATTGCGCTGACCACTTTACACCCCGTAAAGCAGGAACAAACGCAACAAAGCATAACTCCCGTAGGAGAGGGCGATTTTGGCTATATCTACGACCAGTTTGCTGGGAAACCGAAAGAGGCTATTGCTTTTCTTTCCGAACAAAAGAGCGGAGAAGCATTGGGGGCATTACATCATAATGAGGTTGGAGATATTGACCTTGTATGGGGATATGAGGGTACAGGTAAAAGTGATGGCTTTTGGCTTGCCAAGTTATTGAAGTATCACCCGGAAGTGGTGGATAACCTCCAAGAGATACTCAATGATATGCATGTTGTCAAGCGGAGTGAAAATCGTATTCAGTTGGAAAGCGACAAGTATGCCGCATCTGTCCGCTTGACATGGAATGACGAAAAGAAAACGTGGTTACTTACTGCATTCCAAAAGAAAAGCAGTGCCATCAACAATACGACGGACACTGCTGAAACCCATAAGGGTATGAGGAATGACACCGCTACTCCTCAAAGCACTGCTAATCTTTTCAGCGGCAAAGGTACTGCAAATAATTCAAATACGCAAGTCCCCATATTGAATATCAACATGGTTAGTGGCGAGGAGTTCGGTGAAAACGTTGTTGAGTATATGGGAGGAGACAAGGCAAGTGCTGTTGCCTATTTGGAAGCGGAGCGCGACAAAGCAGATGCCGAGGTAAAACGTTTGGCAAAGCAGAAAGTAACCCGCTACACCGACATTGCGGATTTTAAGCGTCAGAATGACGAACTGCAAGCCGCAAAGAAAGCCGCTGCCGACCGCTACAACAAGTTGCAGAACGCCATTGCTGCAGCCAACAACTACAAGACGCAGGCAGAGCAAGCCGAAGAAGCCGCTCGCAAAGCACGTGAGGAAGAAAAACGTGCTGCTCGCCGACAGACACAAGCTACACAACTCTCCAACAATGCTCCCGCAGAGCGTTGGAAGAACGCACCGAAAGCAGTGGGTAATGCGGTAACGCGCACTTTGCCCGACGGCACTGTTATCAAAGGGCATTACGTATTGGTTGAAGCGGGTGCAGTCACACCGAGCCACGACCCGTTCAACGGGTGGAACACCTCCGACGGTTTCCCCGTTACCGATGACGGAAAGAATATCAACGACCGCGACTACAAGAACGACACGGACGCACAGCAAATCACCACGCAGATTGCACAGACCTATGATGGACAAGCCGTTGCGCAAGTACCTGTTGTCTCGTCTGAGGGTATCGTGTATGATGGCAACGGACGCACCATTGCAGGCAACATCGCGGCAGCAAACAACACAGACGGCGCGTATATCCAAGCCCTCGCAGACAATGCGGGCAACTTTGGCTTTATAGCGGAGCAGGTGGCAGGTATGCAGCACCCGCGTGTCTATATGCAGACGGACGAGGATTTGCCGTATAATACCACAACCTTTGCAAAGTTCAATGCTCAAGAGAAGAAATCGCAGGGCAGTACCCACCGTGCCGTAAGCAGCAGTAAGAAACTGACTGAAGCGGCTCGTGACGGTATGTTGCGCATACTGGATAACTATGGCACGCTCGATGCATTCTTTGCATCGGAGACAGGCGCAAAGGATATTATCCGCTCGTTGTTGGATAACGGGATTATCACCCAGCAAGAGGTGGCAGGACTGACAGAAGCAACCGACAAAGGTTTTGTTCT
Organism: Bacteroidales bacterium; assembly: GCA_050872525.1. Classification (GTDB taxonomy): domain Bacteria; phylum Bacteroidota; class Bacteroidia; order Bacteroidales; family Paludibacteraceae; genus Colicola. Next base: position 52,586 of record JBNMHB010000001.1, read on the forward strand.
CAACCCTACTGGCAAAGACTATGTTACAGACCTGCTCATCGGCGGTTTGTTTGATGAGCAGACTATCCGAATGCTCGGAAATGACAAAGGACTAAAGCAGTCTATTCTCCGTGCAATGCCGTCTATCGTAGAAAATAGGCGTTTGGGAGACTATGCGCTGACGGATAACATCAATAATGCCATACGCCTGCTTTATGAAGCACGGCAGGCAGGTATGGCATATCCTTTGTTCATTAAACAAGGGAACGCCTTTGATGGCTATGTCAGCGACCGTTTCTCTCCATTTGAGATGTTGTTGGCGGAGGAGATGTCATCGGGAGTGGAGACATTCCGCCAAGTACTTAATCTGTATAATAATTCCGCACGAGACGAGGCGAATGGTCAAACGGGCTTGTTTGAACCGCGCACATTTGATGATATAAAGAAAGAAATACTACAACATTATGGAAAATCAACCGACCAATCAGCAGCCACCGCAGCAGAGTCAACCCAAAGCCGACCTGCAAACACGCAAACTGAACCTCCTGCACCAAGCGCACCAGCAGGTGATGGGCAAGAGCAAATCGCAACCGATATTCCTGCAAGTAATATCTTAGAGCAGATAGAAGCAGAGGCAGAACCTTTCGAAGAAATAGAACTTACTCCCGCCAATTGGTATGCCCTGTTTGGAGAAGACGGCATAGTAAGTACGCCTATCGGATATGTTAAGATGGGCGAACACCAGTATCTCAAACTTGCACAAAAGGGAAGAGACGGCAAACTCGGTATGATTAAACCTACACTCGAACACCCGAGTGTAGTGGTAATGGATAAGAGCCAAGCCAAAGACGGACAAAACACCGAGCGTGAGTTCTCTTATGTTTTTGTTAAGGCATTTGTAGGGAAGAACGGAGAGAGATTGTACTATTTCACATCTATTACCGTTAGCAAAGACGGACAAGAGGTCGTTATATCCAATCAAGAGAAAGAAAGAAGCCGCATACAGCGACTTCTGAAAAACGGTAAGTTAGCCTACATTAACAAGGCGACCTTGCCACCCGCTTCCGACAAAACGATACAAGGAGACCAACTTACTAATCCTGTCGGGGAAGAACTTTCTTCTGCCGACAAAGGTACAAAGAATATACCAAACTCGCAAACTCCAGAGCAAAAAAGTGCAGAAAATCTGCCTAATGCAAGCCAAGATGAGCAATCGCATACGGAAGAAGCCTCGAAAGACGAACAGTCCAAAGATAACGGCAGCAAAGAGCAGTCTCAATCGCAACAATCTGAGAATAAGATATTCACCGAGGACGCATATGAGGCAGCCCGCCGTCGTATGCATGAGCGTTTGAACAGGCTGAACGCCGGATTAGACCCCGAAATGCTTTCGGATGGTCTCATTATAGCAGGCTATCACGTAGAGAAAGGCGCACGCAAGTTTGCAGAGTTTGCCCGCGAGATGATACGTGAGTTTGGCGACAAGATACGCCCTTACCTCAAATCGTTCTACAATGGTCTACGAGACCTGCCCGAAGCAGTCGATTTGTCGAAAGAGATGGACGACTACAGCACCGTGATGCAGTTCGATGTCAATAGCATTTCTATAGAGAGAGCAAAAGAGACGAAAAAAACGTCAGATATTTTGCCAAGTGCGGGAGAATCTGTAACTTTGCAGCCGAAAAAGGTAGATGTAGAGGGGTTGTTTGGTGCTTTGAATACAAAAGGCGAAGCAAAACTCAGCGACCACATCGAACAAGAGTCTTTGTCGTCTGCAAATGCAGAGGATACGCACCCGCTATCCAATTACAATGGTTGGGTATATGGAGAGGGGCATATCGCCAATGCACAACACCAAATAGAGGGTTACCTCCAAGGACTTGATGTTTTAGACCCTGCTATCGCCAACGAGTGGAAGAAGCAGAGCGGTATAAAAACCTACGGAGACCTGCGCAATTATGTAGAGAACATTTATAACGAAGCAAAAGCCACTCAAATAGCAGAACTCGAAGCGGAACTCAACAAACCGCTTAAATTGGAGCAGAAACAAACCCTCATCGACCAAATCAGCGACGGTAAGACAAAGGTCGTACTTGTAACAAACAAGAACATTGTCAAGAAACTTGTCGAACTCGGTGCCACACGCAAGACTATTGCTGGTGTTGCAGCCGCCCTTTCTCGTGGCGACAAAGTAAACGGCTTCTGCGCCAAAGGTATAGTTATCTTAAATACCGACGCTCTGCAAACAGGCAACGACATCATCGCCGCTTATGTTCACGAGCGTCAGCACCTGCTTACTGCAGCCAACCCGCAACTGCTGTCCGCTATCACCGACAATGCAACTGCCGATGAGTTGGCACAGATATTGCGGACTATCACGGGTACTACATTCTATGACCAATACAACAATGGCACTACCAATGGGCATACAATACTCGCTGACGAACTCATATCGCATGTTATGCAGGAAGCGTATGCCACGGGCAAGGACGCAGTAGAGATTGCAAAAGGGTATGGCATCACCAACGAAACAATTTTACGAACTCTTAACAATATAGATTATGAACAACAAAGTAACAGCCTATCCAAGGCAAGACGGGATAACATTCTCGGTCGAAACACTCAAAGTAGTAGCCGACAGAGCGGCAGAGATAGCCAGACGCAATCCCAAGGAGGATTGGCTCAACAGAGGGCTCGACCTGCTGGAAAAGGCTCGCCAAGAACTCCAAGCCGAGGGCAAACTGCCGAAAGAGAAATAGCCGATACACCCGTTAGTTCTCTCTCTTTCGATGAGCAGGCAAAGTCGCTCAAAGAACTTATCTCTTTCCAATCAAAAGAGGAAAAAGAGTATTTTGACTCTATTTTGCCCAATCTCAAAGCAGACCAACTCAGTACTGCTGACATACCGCTTGATGTCATACTCCAAGAAAATGGCATAATAGAAAAGATTGAAGAAAGAGTATCTGACTATATAGCCGAGCATTATCCGACACAAGGCTCTGTATCCGCGCTTAACGATACCCCACAAGGTAAGCAAGAGCGGGAGGCAATGCAAAAAGACCCTGCTCTTGCTCAATTGCGCAAAGAGGTTAATGAACAACAAGACGAAGCGGCACGCAAAATCGAATACAAGTATCAAGAGGTAAGGGCGATTGTTGATAATCCGTCCATTACCTTAGGCGAGGTCGCACAACTATGGAACAATGCTATAGAGTTCTGCCGTAGTCTTGCCGCTGAAAACAATATACGGTTTAGCGTAGGAAAAGCAGTCAATAACTTGCATAAGTCCTCGAAAGGCAGTACCTTTGCAGGCAAGAAAAGTCATATCCCGAAAGCCGAACTTGCGGTAGCATACGCTGATATGTTCCGCAAGCAAGCACAAGGACAATTTGCGGACGGAAACGGTTTTGCCTACTCGGCAAACTATTTCCATTGGTTCGATAACGGGCGTATTGTACTCTCTATTCCGATAGAAGGGAATGAGGATTATATAACAGATTATCAGAAACAATATGGCACTAACAGCAGTACAGGAACATTTAGCCAAAGGGCTGGACATCTTTGGCGTTCACAAAGACCAAGCACTGGGGATAATGGTATTTCTCAAAGACAACGAAGCGGGGATGAACGAGTTGATAGACTACATGGAGCAGTACGAACCGACGGCGCATCAGATAATCAAAAAAGCGGGAGAAATACTCAGTCGGAAAACTCCACAGGAGTAACCGACCCGCGTTTCTCTGTAAGTGGTACACAAGTCGTACCGCTCGACAAGCGCACACTTGTGGGCTTGCACAACATCAGTTCCGACAAACTACGCAAAGTTCTTAAAGCAGGCGGATTAGCCAATCCGTCCGCAGCAGTTATAGACATTGCCAAACAAGACCACCACGGCTATGGTGAAATCTCGTTGGTAATGCCCTCCTCGCTTGTAGATAGCAAGAGCGGTAACAATGCGGGTACTTATACGGGTGATATGTGGTCGCCGACCTATCCGCTTGTAGAACGCCGAATGACTGATAAAGGAGAGGACACATACTATAAAACATTACATAGTCTCTTTGGCAATAACCCAGAACGGAAAGAACTATGGAATAAAATCAGTCTTGGCTTTTCCAATTGGTTAGAATGGCAGCACGACCCAAAAGATTTTGCCTATTGGTATATGCTCGAGAAAGGCATTACTCCCCAAGATGTCTTGTACGATAGTGGTGTCCCCGCTTCTATCAAGAAACGCTTTGAACCTCTTGCGGGAAAGAGATTGTATGAATACTCCGAGGAGGATAGGGAATTATTACTATCTCTCGTTGCAGAACAGCGTGGTATAACGGTCGAAGAACTAAAACAAGAAGCGCAGGAACTCCGACAGCGTTATCAAGAAACATTGGACGACCCCGATAGCAAAGTATTCCAAAAGAGAATAGCACAAAACGCTATTGAGGACATAGATACGTATGGCGTTAAGTATAATGTATTGGAAAAAGCCATTGATGACTTACAAAACGCTATCAAGTATGATGGTAAAATTAATGCGAAAGCGACCTTATCGAAAGCGGAAGAACAAGTACAAGCAGACTATAAGGACGATTTCGATAAGTGGTTAAGTGATTTTGACAAGCGTTTTGACATCAAAGAGTACATCTTTGACGGCTATACCCGTGATGGAGATAGAAAATATATTCCCAATACGCTTGCCAATGCCTCTCGTTTGATGAACCGAGAGGAACTGCAAAACGCAGGCTCTCACGGCGGCTTTAATGCCACAAAAGGTCAGTTAATTGAGCGTATGAATACGCTTGCCGATATTCGTGCAAACAAATACCGGCTGACAAGCCAAGAGGGAGAAAAAGACGAGCAATGGGAGCAGTTGAGTAATGAGTGGTTTGATAACATTATTGACCCGCTGCAGAAAATGCAGAAGATAAGCGATAACCCATTTAGTAATACAGATTATGCCGAGCAACGCTTGTTGGAAGCCTTGCGTCAGAAAGACCCCATTGCACATCTTAATAAAGAGTATGGTTACAAGATTGCAAAAGATAGTGAGTTTACCAAATCATTGAATGATTTGGTACAACGTATCAAAGAACTGCCCGCAAAGTATTTAGAGACCAAGTTCAAACGCCCCGTCTCTTTGAATGAGTTCCGCAATGCCGTTGTGCCTAACAATCTGTCGCAAGACTTACGGGACGGATTGGAGAAAGCGGGACTTGGCTTGTACGAATACGACCCGAAAGCGGAGGGTTCTCGCCGTGAGGCTACCTTGCAAGCCACCGAAGACAATGGTATTCGTTTCTCCGTCGGGACAACATTAGATACCGACAAGACACTGACTGAGGAAGCCCGCAAAGAAATGCGGACTATTGCCGAGCAGGCGAAAGCCAACGGCACTTTTATGCAAGCCCCCAACGGCAGCCCCACCCACCTCAACGAGCGTCAATGGCTGCAAGTCCGCACACGCACTTTCAAAAACTGGTTTGGTGATTGGGAAAAGTCCGCACGCATAGAGAAACTGCGCAACAGCGAATCCGCTATTATTACAGGGGCGGAGTTCGAGATTACCAATAATCCTAAAAAAGCCGCTATTGAATACGGAAAGAAACTACAAGGTCATTATACCAATAAGGATACGGGAATTGTTATCCAATTACAACGTAGCAGACGCAACGGGGGAATAAATGAGGTCTTGCAACACAACTACAAAGATTTACCACACATACAGAGTGTTGCGGCTATTCCTCAAATTATTGAGAAGGCTGTTTTCATAGACAGTGAACCCAAAAACGATGTAGAGAAAAATCCGTCTGTAGTCTCGTATGACCACTATGTATGCGGTCTGAAAATTGGTGATGCAGATTATACTGTTCACGCTTTGATTGCTATGGATAGTAAGGGAAATCGTTACTACGACCACAACCTCGTACAGATTGAAAAGAAAAAGTTGCTTGATGAAATCCAACAAGCAACTTCAAATGGAGATTTTGGCACAACGCCCGATACGAAATCTACTATCTCTAATTCTGACCGCAAAGTTACGAAATTATTTTCAATCCTGCAAACAAATTCGTCAAAGTGTACTGATGCAAACGGCGAACCGCTTGTGGTCTTTCATGGGACACCATCTCCTGGCTTTAGTGTATTCAATACATTAGGACAGTTTAGGGGGAAAAACTCAACGAGTCGTAATACCGGAGTATATGCAACAGGTGATAGAAGCCTTGCCTATACATATACCTCCAAAGAGGATTACGATAACAAGAATGATTACACATTCTCTAATTGGGACGGCGTTGGGCAGGTATATTCTTTATATCTGAACATAAAGAACCCGCTTGTCATAGAATGTAATGGAGCCGACTTTGCCGAAATACGTATTGGCGGAAGAAAGACCTCTACAGATGCGGTCGTTCGGAAGTTGCGCAAAGGAGGGTTTGGTAAAGACTACGATGGTGTAATTTTCAGAAATGTATATGACGGCGATTATACCACAGATTACGTTGCTCTATCCCCCGACCAAATCAAGTCTGCCACTGATAACAACGGCTCTTTTAGCGAAAACAGCGATGACATACGGTTCTCTATTACGACCGATACCCCCGAAGCCCAATATGATGAGTTGGACTACGATACCGACAACCTTACCGACGCGCAGCAGTTGGCTACTGATGCCGTGTTAGGTGCGTTGGACGACGCAGGCATTTCCGTAGAGCGTGTATCGGAGGAAGAGGCAGAACGAGAGGTAACGGCACAAAAAAAGTCATTGGATGATACCGCTACATGGAGTGAACTAATGGTTCGCGCCAACAAAGCCGCCGACATAACATCTAATGACAATGCAAAGGTACTACAAAAAATTGAGACCGCAAAAAGAAAACTCGAAACCGCTACGTGGAGAGAGGATAACCTACACACCAAAAATGCTGCAGACGTTTCGAGTTTAGACGATGCAAAGGTACAGCAAAAAATTGATATTTCCAAACGAAAATTGGAAAATCAAAGTACAAAAAGTATCAAGAACCCTGTTTCGTTTATATCTGATATACTGGAACTACGCCAAACTGGCAGCAGTTACTATGGCACATTCAAACTGCAAGATGGCTCATTTATTACCTTGCGTTTGAGCAATCATAATGCAACAGTCAGTAACTTTGATAATGAGGGTGAAACCGAGGGTGTAAGCATTGTTATATCTGCACACCCGTCAGAGGGTATTCGTAATGATGGTTCTGCACACATCGTAGAGTATTTCTACCGCAAGAAAGATTTATGGAACGCTTATGGCACTCCGTTAGCAGACATACTCGGTGATATTTCCGAATTGCTGCGTACAGGTGAGTATAAAGATACCACAGGACTTGCGCAACGCCAAGAGGTGAATATCCCCTCAGAGCCTTTGCGTACCTCCAACGGCACTATCTACGGCTATTCCAAAGACGGCAAGATTTATCTCACCGACAAAGGTGTGAACCCCAATACGCCTATTCACGAGTACACACACTTGTGGGTAAAAGCCGTACGCAACAACAATCCCGAACTCTATAACAACCTGCGAGACCTGTTCAGCCGCGAGAACCTGCCCGATATGTGGGACGAACTCGACCACGCCCCGCAATACCGCGACCTTTCGGACGAAGCCAAGTTGAGCGAGATTATTGCCCGTTTCAGTGGCAAGCGTGGTGCAGAGCGTATGGAGCAAGAGGCACAGAAACTTATTGACGATGCCAAGCAGCAGGGCAAGCGTGCCGTAGCCAACGCCATCTCGCTCCGCGAGCGTATGCGCAACCTGCTCCGCCGTTTCTGGAACTGGGTGGGAGAACATCTGTTCCATATCAAGTACTTTGGCAGTCGCGAAGAAGCCGCCGACCGTGTACTCTATGACCTCCTTAATGGTACAGACCTCGGGCAAACGCATACCGAAAACGACAGCCAAGCCGAATTCTCCACCTCCCCTATGCCAAAACGTATGGACGGCGAGATGGTACACGAATGGGCGAAGCGTATCGCCGAATGGAAACGCCAGCAGGTGGACGAGCAGCAAGTGGCGGAGTATGCCAAACTCTTAGACCAAAACGGCAGCAAAAAGAGCAAGGTATTTGCGTATATCGTTGATAAATTCACCTCTATCGACAATTTCCAACAATGGGTGCAGGCGCAAGGCGGCGTGTACAATCCCGACACTATGGATATGCACTCCGACATCAGCCTCGCTCTCGGGCGAATAGAGACTTACTCCCGCCGCTACAAAAACGACTATATGCAGCGCATCGCCGACAGCATCGCTCAAATAGCCAAAGACAACCACATTGCCGACCCGCTACTTGCTCTCGGTTTCAAATGGCAGAACTTCGACAACAAGAAGATGAACGGCAAACCGCTCACCGTCCGAGAGATTATGGGGGTCTATGCACAAGCCAAAGACACTTGGGAGGCTGACAAGCAAGGGCTCTCCGACCGCGGCGCACAGGGCTTTGTCAAAAACCTCGGCGTATCGCATACCGACATCATCGAAGCCGTTGAACGTATCATTCCGCAAAAGCAGTTGGACGAGTTCTGGAACGCCGTCTATGCTGCCAATCAGTTCGCCCTCGATTACCAACTCAATGCCGGTATGCTCGACACCGACACCCGCAACCGATACACACGTCGCTACTATGTACCGCAACGCGGCTGGCGTGAACGCGACTTTGACGGCAAAGACACTGCCTATATCAAAGGCAACGGCACACGTCTCTATGGCAACCCTTACAACGCCGCACTCGTCAAAGCACACGGGCGTGAGTCCCTTGCCTCCGACCCATTTGCTCTCATCGAGAGCATAGGTCTCACCTCTATCACACAATCCGAACACAACAAATCCAAGCAGCAACTGCTCAACCTCCTGCTTGCCAACGAGATGTTAGGGCTCAAGAGTGGCGCATGGCGTGTCAAACAAGTATGGTCGAAAAATGTGATAGACCCACGCACAGGGCATATCATGCGCAAACCCGACGGCACACCCATGCAAGCCGAGGTAACCTACGCTGCACCCACACAGCAGGAGCGCGAACACGATGCCGATATCAATGCGCAAATCGAACAACTGCGCAAAGAACTCAGAGACCTTACGCAGCCCACAGCACGTGCCAAGAGAGAAGCAAAGATAGCAAACCTGCAAGACCAACTCATCTACACAGGACGCGCTACCGACACTATGCTCGAACACCGCACTCGCGACGAACGTCTGCAACATCAAATCATCGTTCTCCACAATGGGCAGCAGTATGTCATCGAACTGCAAGACGAACGGTTGGCAAACGCAGTCAATGGCAACTTTGGCGAAGCCGTCAAAGCATACGCGCTGTTCAATAAGTATAACGCACCCGCTATCCGTTACATCAGCGGTATGCTCACGCAATATAACCCGCGCTTTGCGCACCGCAATTTCTGGAGGGACGCACAAGCCGCTTTCCTCAACAACCTCAGTGAGCAAGGGGTGGCGTTCACCACACGTGCTATGGCGAATATCCCCATGGTACAACGTACCGTATGGCGGTATATCCTTGCCGACACCTACAAAGGCAAAGAGGAATACACCAGTCTGTTTGGCGACTACCTCCGCGAGTATTTCGAGGCAGGCGCACAAACAGGATTCTCCTTTATGCCCGAGTTGGAGCGAATGGCAAAGGATTTCGACAAGATGGTCAAGGGCGAAAACGCATGGGATAAAGTATGGGGAAAGGGCGTAAAAGGCACATTGAGCCTTATGACCGAAGCCAGCGAACTCACCGTCCGTTTTGCCGAATACGTTACCGCACGGCAAATGGGACGCTCCGTACAAGAAGCCGCCAAGTTGGCAAAAAACATCTCCGTCAATTTCAACCAGTCCGGACTGATGAGCAAAGAGATGTCCCGGTTCTTTACATTCTTCAACGCCACCATACAAGGTAATATGCGTTTCCTTACACCTTACGGCAAGAACAAACCCAAGTTCGGAGAAAGAGCCTTGAAGTTCGGAGTAAAATTCGCAGGTACGGCTGCTAACTTTGCCCTGCTCGGACTGTTCTCCACTTTCCTGCAACCCGACGCCCCAGACGATGATACGTGGTTCACGGAGTACGACCGTATGAGTAACTTTATCCTCTTTGGCAAAGTCAAAATACCTGTTGTGCATTTCTTCCGTATGTTTTATGCCGCCGGCGTACAAGCCGCACTTGCAGCACAGGGGCGCAAAACGTGGAAAGACGCTTTCTATACTTCTGCGGATTATGCACTCGGCGAACTCGTGCCTACGTCTGCACTGCAAGCCCATAATTTCTTGGACTACGACGAGACAACCAACACCATCGAACTCAACCCCGCCAAGTACGCACAGGCTGCTGCGCCATCTGTTATCTCCCCGCTTGTCGATGTCGCCGTCAATCGTGATTTCAAAGGGGCTACCGTCTATCGCAAGAAATGGGATGAGGATAAGAAAGGCATCACCACTGCCAAGCGCAATACGCCGCAATGGGCTATCGATATGAGCAACACGCTCCATCGCTGGAGCGGCGGAAACCCCGATGTGCCGTACAAAGGCGGCAATACCGACGGATGGATAGACATCAAACCAAATGCTGTCGAACACCTTGCGCAAGGCTATTTTAGCGGTGTATGGGAGAGCCTCGGACAAACCGCAGGTTTTATATGGGATGGCGCACACGACACCGATGTCTATAAGCACGCAACCAACTGGCCTTTCCTGCGAGACCTCTTCCGCGACTACAGCGAGGAGAAAGCCTACAACGGGCAGTACTACTCCGTCTTGCAGAAACTTGAAAAGTACGAGAAACGTGTCAATACACTTCCCAAAGACGAGTTCAAGGCGGAGAAACAGACCAACCGTTTCCAAACTTTCAAGCAAGTGTCCCGACAACTCCGCCGTCTCCCCAATCCATACAACGACGAGGAAGCAATGGTAACATCGGAAGATGTAAACAAAATCCTGAAATTGGATATTGAACTGAACAGAAACTTATTTGACAACTGATATGCCCCGCACCCCTAACCCCAAAAAGTACTCACCGCAGAAGCAACGCGAACAACTCCAAGTCCTCTGCGGTGAGGCTATCGCACAACTGCGCAAACAAATCAAAAAAGCGGACGCCAACACCCTCGCCCGCTTCGTCGTGCAGGTGCTGCCCTTAGTCCTCCACGAGGACACGCAGACCACCTCCGATGTTACTATGGAAATCCTTTCCAAGAAAGCCCTCAAAGTCCAACTCTGTGTCCAAGAGGCTACTGCACAACAACAAACCTCCAAGCAGATAGAGGAATCCGAAGGACTGACAGACAAATAGTATTTGGCACGTAATTTGTACGTATAAAAATGTAGAAAACTCTACCAAACAAACACTCACGCTTGTGTAAGTGCGAAATTATTAGTACCTTTGCACACCTGTTTGGTAAAGCCGATAAACAAGAAAATGTTTAATACTTATACTTATGAATGCTATCCTTTCATACTTGCTGAATGCTGCCCCCGAAATTGCATTGGCACTGATAATAGGTTTCATCGCTTGGAAAGTTTCCAAGAGACTCACAAAAACGGACAGCCACTTCACCAAAATAGACGATGCCATATCCGGATTGCAAAAGGATGTAACAGACATCAAAAATGATTTGTCTGATGTGCAACTTTTCATCACATCGAAATACCCTACGGCATTAGGCATGTTTGTTACAAAAAACAGCCCTTTGGCACTCAATGAGTTCGGCAAAAAACTATACGAAGAGTGTGGAGGCAAGTCTTTCTTGGAAGCGAACCAAGTATTGCTCCTCAAGAAAATCGAAGAGAAATATCCCAAAACAGCACTTGATGTGGAGACCTATGCCAAAGAAGTACTGTTCTCGCTCACCCAAAACGATATATTCAATACCATTAAGGTGTGGGTGTACAATAGTCCTGCATGGAAGATTGGCGATAAAGATTATACCATAACGCTTGGTGATGTTTGCTTCGTTTTAAGTATTCCTCTACGGGACAAATACCTGTCGCTACATCCCGAAATCGCACAATAGTAGTCGTGCATATTGCTTTAACAGGGTGCATCACGTGAATCTGATGCACCCTGTTTTATGCTTGTATCCCAATACAGAAAGCCAATCTACCTCGGCGCAACAGGCTTCTGAAGAAATCGCAACAGAGGAAGAAACTTCCAATGAAACAACATCGGAAAATGCTCCGCACTGAACCGCAGCCTTTTCAAAAACACCCGCATCGAATAGAACTGCCGCGTGCTCTCTATGTAGCACAACTCCCGCCATAGCCGCTCCGTCTCTGTCAGTGCCTCCTCGCACAACGCCACCAACTCCCGCCGAGAACTCGGTCGCCCAAAGCGGTCTATCCAATCGTACCCGTCTGCGTGCAGCAGCACGTGATACCGCACCACCCAGCGCAATTCATACTCTTGCACGCTCTTCACCGCCATGTTGTTCTCATAACACCGCGTCCGCTCAAACAACGCCAACGCTTGCCGGTAAGCCCGTATCCAATTCCGTATCTTCATAACCCTATATGCTCATATCATTGATTATCGTCTTCCTCATCGTATGTACATCCCCCGCCTTTACCACCCGCGGCACACCCATCTTCTTGTAGCAGAAATGGAAATAATATCAAAAACAAACATAAATTATCAATAATACACACAAAAGTACAAATAACAATTTGATATATCCGAATTTTTTACTACTTTTGTGCCTAGATCATATATATTCACAACTATGGCAAAAATAACAATTCCCCTATCTGTTCCTTTGTTATGCAAAAATATCTTAATACTCTCACCTCCCTCCTTCCACCGAAGGAACTCCGAACCAACTCCGAAGGAACTCTGCAGCAAATCCGCCATAAATAACCACTAATTTTTAATCAATTTTCATAAATAAATCGTAAATCAAGTATTGTCTCTTAGCAGGGCGATACCATCGCCCGCCCTAACCCCTCAACTTTCAACTAATCAACTCCGGTCAACCACCCATAAAACTCCCAAACTAATCAACTAATCAACTCTAAAAACTTCTCTCAACTTTCAACCCTAAACTCTCAACTGAAAATGAAATCCTACACAAAATCCCAACTTGCCTGTTTCGCAGGCGTCTCCACCGACACCTTCCGCCGCTGGCTACAATCCGACACCGCCTACCTCACTGCCCAAGGCATCACACCCCGCACCAAACTTCTCCCACCCCAAGTCGTCACCTACCTCGCCAACAAATACGCCATCGACCTACCGCACAAACCATAATGACAGCGAAATTTCTTATTAGGATTTGTTAATTAAAGGCGTATGTAATATGCTTATATATAGTATATTATAGATGTCGTAAGAATACATCTGATTTGCACGCGTCGCATTTTTTTATTATCTTTGCACCCATAATTGATAAATTGATAGCGTATGACATAGAGTAATATCGCAGACAAATAATCTAATCTTGGGCTTTAGGCTCTTATTCTCTTCACGGAAATCTGGAAAATTTAAGTCAATGAGAATAAGCGTATGAAGTTCACGCTCTTGAGCGTGGGCATTTCGTGCTTATTATTGACAGGTATTCCAGAACCTCCGTGAAAGTAAGTGTAGCGAAATCCTCTCGCTCTTTTGTTTTGAGATAAGTGCAAGCCCTAAATCATTAATTGCAACTCATTTCAAAACAAAAATGGAACTTAACAATAAGGACGGGTATATTACCGATTATATCTCCGGTATCCAAGTCAAAGCAACACCCGAAGAACTTGACGCAGTACAGGTCTTTGCTAAACAACTTGTCGAAGATTATGGATATCCAAAACATTTTATACAAACGCGACCGCAATATCGCGTCAAAGCCTCACCGTCTGATACATCAAAAACATATCCGGTTGATATCATTGTCTTCTCCGCAGAGCAACACGTAGAAGACAATGAGTACATTATCGTAGAATGTAAAAAGAAAACAAAAAAAGACGGACAAACACAATTGCAAGACTATCTGAGACTTAGTCGTGCAACGCTTGGAGTTTGGTTTAATGGCAAAGAACGAATATTCTTGAAAAAGATAGAACACAATGGAAAAGTTATATTTGATACTATTCCCAACATCCCACGGTTCGGACAACGGCTTGAGGATATGGGACAGTTCCTGCGACGGGATTTGCAACCAACCCATAACCTCAAGATAATTTTCAATTCCATCCGTTGTTACCTCGCAGGAAATGCGGTTGGAACCACAATGGATCAGACTATCGCACAACAAATCATTAACATCATTTTTTGCAAAATTTATGATGAACGTTTTACTGAACCGGATGAACCCGTTTCGTTTAGAGTCGGTATTGACGAAGATACAAAACTCATTAAGCAGCGTATCGATGAACTATTCGTAAAAGTAAAAACCAAATATACCGAAGTCATTGAAATTGCTGACAAAATCTCATTGGATAGCGATAGTTTGGTATATGTCGTGGGCGAATTGCAAAATTATTGTCTTATCGAAGCAGAGAGAGATGTCATCGCAGATGCATTTGAAACTTTCATTCAATATACACTGAAGGGAAGTCTGGGACAATTCTTTACACCTCGCAACATCGTTCGGCTTATTGTCGAAATTGTTAAACCACAACCCAATGAAATACTTATAGACCCTGCATGCGGTTCGGGCGGTTTCCTCATTGAAAGCATGAAATATATGTGGAATGTATTGGCAGAGCAAGATAAGAAATATCATTGGGGAACACCTTCCTTGATTGAAGAACAAAAAAGTTGTGCTATCAAATCCATTCGCGGAATTGAGAAAGATGCTTTTCTTGCCAAAGTGACAAAGGCTTATATGGCTATCTTGGGAGATGGCAAGAGTGGCATCTTCTGTGAAGATGCTTTGGCAAAACCAACCGATTGGGCTATACCAACACAACAATCTGTCGGAATGAATCGTTTTGATGTTTTGTTAGCCAACCCGCCTTTTGGCAAGGATATTAAAGTGGCAGGTGAAGACAAACTCGGACAATATGACCTCGCACATAATTGGAAAAGCATAGATAATGGATTTGAAATGCAACCTTCTTTGAAAAAAGAAGAAAATATACAGATTATCTATGTGGAACGTTGCCTGAAACTTCTTCGGGAGGGGGGCAGATTGGGCTTGATTATGCCCGAAACATATTTCCATGCTCCACGTACAAAGTACATACTCAATTACCTTACCGATAACAATAATATAACATGGCTCATAGATTTACCGCACAACACGTTCAGGCCGCACAATAATGCCAAATGTATCGTTGTTATCCTTGAAAAAGGAAAAAAACAGCAAGCATATATCAATATGGCTGTAGCCGAACAAATGGGGCATGACCACCAAGGAAAAGAAATGTATCGGTGGAATTATGCAACCAATGCTGTCGATAAAAAACAAATTTGGGATGACATCCCTCTTATTCTAAACGAATTTCACAACAACAACTTTTCAAAATACTGTTTCCAAGTTTCAAGCCAACAAGTCCTTTCCAAAGGTATCTTGGTTCCACGATACTATTGGCAAAATAGATTGAACGAAATACAAACCATCGCCGCTTCCCGAAATTTTACCTTGATACCGATAAGCACACTGATAAAAGAAGGCGTAATTTCCTATTTCGACGGACACGGCTCGCCGGAAGCGGAAACGAAAGGAAAAGGGGAAATCCCGTATATCAGGGTTAAGGATATTGTTAATTGGGAAATATATAAAGACCCAACCTCCAAAATCCCCAAAGAAGTCTACCTGGCACTCAAACAAACAGGGAAAAAAGACTTGCAGGTAGGAGATATCGCCTATGTCAGACGGGGAAGTTATCGTATCGGGAGTGTTGCAATGGTTTCGCCATTTGACATTGAAGCATTATATACTCGTGAAATCTTGATTTTGCGAGTCAATCCTGACAATAAATACGGGCTTACACCATATTATTTGCTCTATCTGCTTTCACATAGGCTTACGCAATTGCAGGCTTCCAACAAAATACTTATTGAAACTACTTTGCCTAATATAGCGGATAGATGGCAGGAACTGGAATTGCCTGTCAATAATGACAAGCAAAAGATTACAGATATTAGTAATCGCATCAAGTCTGTTATGGATAACAAATGGAATGCCATTGAGCAAATCCATAAATTATGTACTGATTTGGGAGACCTGACCACATAACACACGTAAAAATAGGAAAATTTGTGCAAAATTTTCCTATTTTTGCGTATACGGCTTGCTCATCCCGCTAAAAATCTGTACCTTTGTCGCCGTTAATTAAGGACTAACCGCAAAAATCGCTCAACGAATGTTCATTCAAAATCCTCCATCACAACAACGGCAAGAACAATTGTTCCAACAGGCAGTGGACCTGCTCGCAAACGACAGTATACGGACACTCGTACAGAAAATCAATAACGATTATCTCTATTGGGACAAAGTAAAATACCTCTGTCCCAACGGTATCAATCCCGAAACGCTCTGGACGGCGGTTTGTATCTCACGAAGTCTGAATGTTAAAATTCTGCAATTTGGCAACTTGTCAGTCTGCTTCACCCTTACCGACAAGATGATGCAACTGCTCAACCTTTTCGACCTCAATATAGGCGGCACATTGGGTACAAAAAGCCTTATCCCAGAAAACGACAAAAACTACTACCTCATCAGCAGTATCATGGAGGAGGCTATCGCCAGCAGCCAAATGGAAGGAGCAAGCACCACCCGAAAAGTCGCAAAGGACATGTTGCGGACACAGCAAAAGCCAAAAAACAAAAGCCAACAAATGATAGCCAACAACTATCAAACCATACAGTACTTGTCCCGACACCGCAACGAACCGTTTTCCGTGGAGCAACTGCAAACGGTACACCACTTGATTACGGAGCACACGCTTGACAAAGCGGAAGATGAGGGACGACTGCGGGATAACGATAATATCGTTGTCCAAGATGCCATTACAGGGGACATCGCACATGTACCACCACAAGCCACTGACATTGATGCTATGCTCAAAGACCTTTGCCATTTTGCCGACAATGACGACACCGAAAATTTCATACACCCCATCATAAAGGCGATAATCATCCACTTTATGCTGGCATATATTCACCCGTTTGTGGACGGAAACGGACGTACCGCACGCTCGCTCTTCTATTGGTATATGCTTCGGCACGGCTACTACCTTATGGAGTACCTCAGTATATCGCGCGTCATCTACAGAAGCAAAAAAAGTTATGAGAAATCGTTTCTCCAAACAGAAGCCGACGGGCTGGATATGTCCTACTTTATCCTGTACAACTTGGAAGCAATGAAGCAAGCATTTGAAGACCTAAAAGGCTACCTCCAACGCAAAATGGCAGAACATAACGACACCGCACGCTATCTGCACATCGGACATATCAACGCACGGCAAGCCAAGTTGTTACAGCAGTTCGCCTCAAAACCCGACAAAGTCATTCTTGCAAAAGAAATCGCCTTGCAGTATGGCATAACTTCTGTTACTGCCCGAACCGACTTGCAGGGACTTGTACGAATGGGCTTGTTTGTGGAGGTTCCTCTCAATGGTAAAACCACAGCCTATATGGTGGCTCCTGATTGCTGGCAACGTGTTGAGGCTCTAATCACCCGCAAATCGCAGTAAATACTCGCAAATCGCCGCAAACACCCGCACAAACCCTTACCATAATTCCCAAACACACTACCTTTGCACCGTCTTTCGAAAGAATGGCGGTGCTTTTGTTTCCGCCACATCGCAAACAAGGCTCGCGATGTCAAAGAAACTGCCCAAAAACCTAAACTGAAAACTTTTCGCCCACCACGGCGACAACGTGTAACCAACAACGCAAAGCCACTAACGTTCGCAACAGCGAACCATTTACGTGAGCAACGCGAACCACCTACACGCAGTAACTTACACGCAGTCACCAACGTGAGCGAAGCGAACCAAAAAATTATGTCCAAAATCAAACTCGAAGTCCCCTTCCAATCATTCAGGGGCAAAGTCTGCAAACACTCGCAGATTATCTTCAAGCAGATGTACGGCACACGCTTTACCTCCCAAATCTGCAACCCCTACACGGGCGCACCTTCCGAAGCGCAGACCGCACAGAAAACCAAATTCAAAAACGCGCAAACGGCTATGCAAGCCCTCACCACGCAGGAGCGTGCCGCTTATGCCGCTGCGTTCAAAAAGAACCCCGGCAAGTACTGCACACTCAACGGCTACATCCTCGCACAAGAACTCGCCAAATTGAGTTAAACGGCATTTGTTGAGTGTTGAGAGTTTAGAGCAGTTTATACGTTAAGGAGTTTATCAGTTTATGCATCGTTGAAAAAGTTAATACATTGCAAAGTTAAACCAATCAACCACCTAAACCTTATAAACTACGTATCAACCCATCAACTTATAAACTTATAAACTCAACAACTGCTCTCAACTCTCAACTCTCAACTTCTTTCAACTATCAACTATCAACTATCAACTAAAAACGCAACTATGGCTAAAGTAACCTATCTCGACCCGATTGACCACCTCTCGGGCAAAATCTCCAAACAGTCACGCATCACCTATATGCACCGCACCGCTGCCACCGCCAACACCGGCACGCCCGATTTCACCCACGTATGCGGCACCCGCACCACCGCACCCACACAGTCCGAAATCACGCAACGCACCCGCTTCGGACAAATCTGTAAGACCACCCGACAACGCTTGCAGGACGCATCCAAAATGTCCGCCGATATCGCCGCTTTCAAAGCACAGCGACAATACACCACCCTCTACCAGTTCGTCTGGCACCAAGTCGCCGACACCATCGGGTAAAATGACCATCTCCACCTCCCCCCCCTCAAAGGGGGAGGGCTTTTTAATTGGCTGCACAAGAAAATCATGCCCCTAATGGGAGAAAATTAACGATAAATTAACGGCAATTAACGGAGAACTTATTTCCCCCCATGACATCACATCTCACCAAAATACGTATAGCAATTGGAATAGCAATACTCCTCCCGCCCTGCCTGCTGACAGGTTGCAAGACCTGCGAGTGCCTGCCGAGCGTGGAGTACAGGGACAGCATAGTAACCCGCTACCACCACGACACCATACAGACCTACGCAAAGGACAGTATCTATATCCACCAAAAGGGCGACACGGTGTGGCGTGAGCGTTGGTCTATCCGCTGGCGGGACAAGACTGTAGAGCGGCACGACACTATCTACTGCGACCAAGAGAAAGAGACGGTGCGGGTGGAGAAAGTAGTCCCCACGTTCTACCGCACTTGCACGCGCGGTTTTTGGCTGATATTGTCAATTCTCATCGTTGGTGCAGTAGGCAGGATATTGATACGAGTGTATTTGAAGAGATAGTCTTTCGCGGACTACAAAGGCAAAAGCCCGTGCGGAGTTGATAGCCCGCGCGTGGCACAAGACAAAATCGGTCTTTGACATATTGAGAATAGTTGCAACTTGTTCCAAAACGGAACAGGTTTACATTTGCATAATCCAAAGAAAAGCAGTATCTTTGCGCAGTTATTCGCTTTCGTGGCTGTTAGCGTATGCGTGATATACCTCTCTTTGGTCGGTGCAAACAGCCACAACAGGCACTGACCATTGGGAGGTTCTTTAATGGTAATGGAAACAAGCATCAAAAAACAAGAACAAGACTTTGTCTTTTACGAGGGTAATGACGGAAAGGTAAAGATAGCCGTATTGGTGGACAACATCAATGACACCATTTGGATGACACAGAAAGCGATGGCGGAGTTATTCGGTGTCGATGTGCGTACGGTAAACTATCATTTGCAAGAGATATTTAAGACGCAAGAATTGATAGAAAGTTCAGTTATCCAAAAAAATCGGATAACTGCCGCCGATGGAAAAAACTATTTGACTAATCTCTATAATCTTGATGCCGTTATAGCCGTTGGCTATCGTGTCAATAGTTACCAAGCAACGCAGTTCCGAATATGGGCCACAAAGGTTTTGAAAGACTACCTTATTAAGGGTTTTGCATTAAACGATGACAGGCTGAAAGGTAAAGATAAGTTGTTTGGTAAAGACAGACTCAAAGAACTGCTTGAACGTATCCAAGAGATACGTGCTTCGGAGCGTGTGTTTTATGAAAAGATAACTGACATCTTTCGTGATTGTAGCATTGACTACGACCCATCGTCTCCGATAACGCAGGAGTTCTATGCTAAAATGCAAAACAAGTTCCATTATGCGATACACCAGCACACTGCACCCGAGTTGCTTATGCGTGCCGATGCCAACAAGGAATATATGGGGCTTACAACTTGGCAAAACCAAAAGAAAGGTGGCAAAATATACAAGCGTGATGTTACAAATGGCAAAAACTATTTGCAAGAGGACGAATTGAAAGCCTTAAACAAACTTGTCAATATGTTTCTTGATTATGCGGAGCGTTTGGCGGAAAAAGGAAAGGGGACATATACAATGGCAGACTGGGCATCGCGTTTGGATATGTTCCTCAATTTCAATGAATATCCAATTCTGAAAGACGCAGGAAAGGTCAAACGGATTATTGCAGAGAAATTTGCCGAGAGCGAATATGCAAAATACAGAGTTATCCAAGATAAGGAATACAAGTCTGATTTCAACCGTTTCATTGAGGATACAGAAAAAAGACTTTCCAACAACTCGCAAGATAAATCTTAACTTCCTCGATTTCGCCATAGTTAAAGCGACTATTCTCAATATGAGCGTAGTCGCTTTTTGTATGCCCTTATTAAAGAAAACAGCCTAATTCTTTAATAGCGGAACGGCTTATTAAAAAAAGAAATGAAATACTTTACTATATGGAATGGATAAACATCATAGTCTCTGCGGTGTGCGCCTTGCTTGGCGCACTGGGCGGGGGTAGTGTATTCTACTTTCAGCAGAACAAGCGTCTGAAAGCAGCAGAGGCACAGCGTGCGGAGGTGATTGCCCACAACGAGGCAGAGAACAGCGAGGTGGAGCGTTGGCGTGGACTTGCCGACAGGACTGATGAGCAACTGAAGCAGGCACGTGAGCATATAATACTCAAGAACAAGCAGGTGGATAACCTCTACAAGCGGCAGCACGAATTGGAGAACGATGTGCGTGTATTAACCAACAAGTACAATTCCGCCATGCAGGTGATAGACAGAATAAGGCATTACTATTGTACCAACCGTCCGTGTCCTATCGGCAAGAGTATTCCGAAAGAACCCGTTACGGTAGAGCAGTTGGAGCAGGATATGCTCAGGGCGGGTCTGATACTGCCCGTGAGTACCACCGACAACCAAGATGATGACCCACAATGAGAACAACCATTCGTAAAATATCGTACATTGCCCGCCAAGTGATAGCCGCTCCCGTTCTTGCAGTGGGGCTGCTATGTATGGGTATATGGTACATCATAACTGACGAAGACTGATTATGCAACTGACTGAACATTTTACCCTTGCCGAGTTTGTGCGCAGCGAGACTGCCGAAAACAAGCATATCGACAACACACCAACCGCGGAGGTGGTGGACAATCTGCGTGCGTTATGTCGCAATGTCCTCGAGCCTGCCCGCGTGGCGTATGGAGAGCCCATATACATCACGAGTGGCTACCGTTGCCCGGCACTCAACAAAGCCGTTGGCGGCAAGCCTACAAGTCAACACCTGCGCGGTGAAGCAGCGGACTTGCAGGTGCGTGGCGTGAAGAACCTGCGCAAGTTGTACAACGTTATCAATGAACACGGTGTATTCGACCAACTGCTGTACGAAACCAATCAAGCCGGGGCAAAATGGATACACGTATCCTATACCTCATACGGCAATCGGAGACAGGCGATAGACAACTACAAGGCATAAGACCATTGCAAATGTTTGATTGTCAGCAAGTCCCCTAAAGTAGTAGGGTACTCCCCTAATAGGCAACAGCGAGGTAACAATGACCATAGACGAGTTACATACCCTTTTGGAGAAGAAGAACGGCGGGAAAGCCGCTCCTACGGAACACGACTTGCAGGTGCAATGCCTGCGTTGGTTGCGTTTGGGTTATCCCGATGTACTCTGCTATGCGATACCCAACGGAGCCTATACCACCAAGACGACCGCCCGCAAGTTAGTTGCCGAGGGTGTGTGCCACGGCATACCCGACTTGTGCATACCTATCGGCAGGAACGGCTACCACGCTCTGTACATCGAAATGAAGAACGGCAAGGCAGGCAGGCTCTCGGAACATCAGAAAGAGATTATCCCCCGCCTGCAAGCGTTAGGAAACAAAGTGGTGGTATGCAGAACGTTTGAGGAGTTCCGCCGTGAGATAAAAGAATATCTAACACACTAATAATACAATTTTATGTACGCACGTTCATCTTGTAAAACTCAATACGTTGAGATAGAGCCGAAACAGCCACAGCCCTATCGCACTCCGTGGTGTGATATGCTCGGTTGCTGTTCGGGCGAAACTACCGACATTCTGCATTTCTACTACCCGCTGGCACTACTCCAAGAAGAGGTACACAAACGCACGTCCTACCTCGGCAAGCACCGCAACTCCGAGAACGCCCCGCACTTACTCGACCTTATCAGTATGACCAAAGACGAGGACGACCTATTCCACTCGTTTGCCCGTACGGCAATGGCGAAAGTGTTCGACCCGCTCGGTAAGATGACCAAGCACATTGAGAAAGCCTACCTATGGGAAGCCAACGCCACCACGCTTACCATTACCAAAGGCGTAGTGCCTGCCGTGCAGTACTACAAGGGTATATACATCCTCTACAAGCGTGTACTCTATCTCGCTACTGGCAATGGCGACAGCGATACATTAGAGAACCTCGCTCCTACGCCCGACTTCCGCGAGAGCATACACTACATTATCCAATGGGATAAGACACTCAATCCTAATTTTATTGAGCCGTTAGACCAGTCCATACAAGACGCACTTGTCTATTTCATCATTTGGAAATGGTTACTCTCTGCCTATCCGAGTGAGGCGGAGATATACCAAGCGCAGTACGAGGACGCAGTCAAAGACATCAAGCGCAACTCGTCCCGTATGCTCCCTGCAAGCATTGACCGTATTCCCCATATCTTTTAAGCAGGCACTACTATGGATAAAGAACAAATTAAAGCAATATCGTTGCAGGGCATTGTTCACAATGCCACCAAGATAGGTGTGCAGGACGGGCAATGCGAGGACTTGGTAAACCTGCGCTTAAAGGACGGCTCGTGGCGTACAAGCGGGGACGGCAAACACGTGTTCTCTATGAACTACCAAAGCAATGTGCCAAACACCAGCGGCGTGTCCTATACGCAACTATTTATACATACGAATATATACCGCCACCTGCTCGGTGTGCGTAACAACAAACTCTATTGGTTCGGTAATATCAGCGCAGACGGAGAGTTTGAAACAATAAGCGAAAAGGAACTCGCACCCGCAAACAATGACTTGTATATTTGTCAAACGGGACACTTGCTAACTGTCATTGACGGAGATAGTTTCACATACCTGCTGTTCAAATCATCTAACAATGATTATAAGGCTCTCAATGTGGACTTAAACGGCTCGCAGGATAGCCGCACACTCTATCCTTTCGGTCAGATACATTTCAACTATGCAGACGCAGGCAAAGCGGGGACAATCACAGAGAACAAGACCGGGCAGGACGGTTGGAGAAAATGGGGATTGTATAAGGATTGGGGTAATGCGGGACAAGACATATATGTCGGTGGTGGAAAATTAGAAGAGATGTCTGGTGGTGGGGTGGAGACACTGCACAACACTATGGTTAAGATGTATGGCGAGATTTTGGAGAAGAACTATTTTACTGACCCATTCCTTGTGTGTGCTGCTATCAAACTCTATGACGGTAAGTATATGTACGCCAGCGCACCCGCAATGATATTCCCACGTCAGTGTGCATACAACACCGCAACGCCTCGATACGTACACAAAGAGCCCACCAATACCACGAACAGCGGCTATGACGAATTGACATCAGACGCAGGTTTTTCTCATAGTGGCGCATTGCTTATACCCGGAAAAGAGGTCGATGCTTCTAAAATCAGGTGCTATAAGGTTGGTGACCATTCTATGGGTCAAGCTGTTGCTCTAAAAGGTACAGCATACGGAGCAGTCCAGAAACAGACTTCCGTCGATTTAACCAAAGAAAACGGATATACAGGCAGCGAAGATTATCAGCGTGAACACGCACGACAGGGAGGAGAAGATACTGCGGGTTCGTTCCGCAATGGTATCTGCGCACATACGTATTGTATCAAAGGTGGAACAGGTGGAGTTCTGCAAAATCAGTATTCGTTAGACGGACAATATGCGTGGCAGTTCCAAATACGCGGATGCAATTTATGTGTATCTATTGATAGTTCGCTCGTAAAGGTAATGAACGACAACAAAGACCTATTCAAGTCTCTGTGTATTTTTATTACTCCGCAATCGTCCGTCTATAAAATGGATGTGAAAGACAAGGGCAGTTGTCGCGTTACATTGGATGTCGCACGGAGCAAGGTTAAAAACCACTTGAATACAACCGCTATACTGCGCAGTTCCGTTGCCAATATGTCCTACATTCCAAATCGACGAGAGGATAGGGATATTCGCTACGACCTACTGCATAGTCCGTTCTATTTGCTTCGCGAGTACACGCAGGACGAGTTACAGAACTTGCTCAAAAACCCTGTAGTAGATTTGCAAGACCCGCAATTCGAGGGTGTGTTGAAAAACATTACACAGCAGGATACGCTGAAAGTGGAATCCGTAAATAGATACTCTTATATCCCAAAAGTGCAATACACCTACAATGGTCGTCTTCATATAGCCAACTATACACAGTCGCAGTTCCATGGCTATCCGATAGACGTGTACCATCTCAACAACCACTCGTTAGAGTATGATGCGGCTTTGGATAATTCCCGTTGGTTCAAAGGCTCGTTACCTTATCTCAAATCATTCTATGATGATACGCTATCCGAGAAACGTACCGACCATTTCCTGTCCAGATACGCAGATTCGCAGTTAGTAACAGCAGTAAAAAAAGCGGGAGACGTGTCTGCTTATGTTTATGTAGAGGTGGAGTGTGATACGGATGACGGAATACAGAGAGTATGTCGATATATTCCGTTCACGCCTAAAAAGACTATCAATGATTATGCCGATTTTATAGAGACGCTTGCCCCGCTCCTTACTTTTCCAGACAGCCGTGCCAAGGAAATGACCATTAGTATTTTGGAGAATACCAACAGAACAACAATGACACTCTATAAAAAAGAGTTTAAGTTGGAGGCGCATCCGTATCTGAACATTGCCTACTATTTGGACGATAGTCTTAAACCTATATCGCTTGATAAGGCTGCGACCAAGTCCGTTACAGAGTATCAGACAGGCGCAAAGCCGTCTTTCAACCAAGCCCCACAGGAGACCAACACCACGGAGAGTTACCCCAACGGACTAAAAGTGAGTGCTACAAACAACCCGATGTATTTCCCCGTCGAGAATACCTATCAAGTAGGGGCAGCGGAAATTGTGGCGATGATGTCGAATGCTGTTGCTGTAGGTGCAGGACAGACGGGTTCTGCTCCATTGTACGTATTCTGCAAAGACGGCGTATATGCGATGTTTGTGGACGAAACGGGTGAGATGACCTATACCAACTCGCGTATTATTGCGCGTGATGTCTGCAATAACGCAAGGTCGGTAACGCCCATTGATACGGGCGTAGTTTTCACCACCGACCGTGGACTGATGGAAATTGCCGGCGAACAGGTTACGGAGATAGGGCAACCTATGGAGGGCGACTGGGTAAAGTACACCACCCGGAACCATATAGACTTTTCCAAGATAGCAAAGAACGCCTACTATATGAAACGTATTGCCGCACTCCCCGATGACACGACGCTCACCGAGGATAGTATGACGCAGGTGGATTTCTTGAAATACTTAAAAGGCAGTATTATCAACTACAACCACAACGAGCGGGAGTTGATGGTCAGCAATCCTGCCTACTGCTATACGTATATACTCGACCGAGAGGGTAACTGGTCTCGCAGAGACATACGTGCGGAGCAGTATGTAAACAACTATCCCACATCGTATCGTGTAGAAAAAGGCGAACTATACCAAGTGGATAAAGACAGCGATGCCGACAACGGCTTTTTTGCAATGTCGCACGTGGTCAAGTTAGATAGTATCGGTTTCAAAGAAATGCATCGCCTTGTTGCGAGAGGCTATTGGGAAACTGTCAGCAAAAAGGAGTACAGAACTATAGAGATACCAGAAAGCAACAAGACAATATTTTTATCTCCCGCTCGTCCTGCAATACAAGCATGGAAACAAAAAAGTACTCTTCCAACCTGCACAAGAATGAAGAAAGGAGAATTGTATCGTTCAGATATACAGTCAAGCACTTTTGAACGCGAATTGATAATATCTATGTCAAGTTCCGCTCCGACTTCCATATCACTTAAATGTGAAAAGTGTTCTATTGACACGAGGGCAGACAATCACATCTCAATCACATATAAAATAACCGATGATTATGGAGTTGTTCTTAATCACAAAACATTTGAGCAAATTTACATATCAGAAAAAGAGATAACTATCAATGTCCCTACATTCAAAGATAAGGTTAATTTGGAAGCACAAAAATCCTATCATATTATTATGGAGATAGATGGAGAGGTGCATCTAATTGGCGAAAGTAGCTTGTCTTCAGAAAAATTTGATTTTGCAAGATTTAATTTCGATGGCAAAGGTCATATACTAACAAGTACTTGCTCTATAAAACCAATTGATGATTTTGCAATGTTCAACAATGTAATAAAAACGGAAGTGTCAGATATTTGCTATGAGGGCATACCAACAAAATATACGAACGAAACGGATACATTGCTGATAATTCCGCAAAATAGCATAGGTGTGTTACATATTGATATTCCAAGTAGTGAGAGTATTTTTATATATTCTGATAAGGCCGACAAAACGAATCCGGAAGATGACGCGATTGCAACTATCATAAAGTCGGTAAAAGTAAATGATGGGAATGAAATACAATATGACAAACCTACTTTTGAATTTCAGATAATAGATGAGAATGATAATGTTGTCTATCATCGAAATATGACAATGATAAACTCATATGAATCTGAAAAGACAGAAGAATTTATAAGTGAATATACAAAAATTATGGTTGTTGTATATAGAAATTTCCGAATTGCTATATATGGTGATTCCAAAGATATTGTACTTCCTCCGGGAAAATATAGACAGAGGATAGTCAGTTCCCAGATATATACATGGCTTCGGACTAAATTTAGCGGTTGCGAGTTTGATATACGATACAGTTGTAAGCTGTTTAATAATGTGGATGAGATGACCACATACATAAACAATAATCCTATCAATTTTGAGAACTTGCCTGCTGCAAAAATAGAGGATAATGGAGAGACAAATACTACAAGATATGGCTTAAATGCCAACATGGTTCTTAGTATTACTCATGATGATTCGCCAAATTTGATAACATACAATAGGGATACGGATGGGAATATCATATCTTTCACTATTCCGAGTGATATGCGCTCGAACTTATCATTGTTTTTTTCCAAGAAAAATGATGACTTGGTTATGGATTTATGGGCAAAACAAAAAAACAATACAACGACTATTGAGTTATACCACAATAATAATGATGACATTAATTTCGGCGATGCCACAATATGCATAATCGACAGCAATGGGAATGTGGTATGGTCATCTTATTCTATAAAAGGAGAATTAGTTGCCCTGAAAAGACTCGAAAACAATACATCAATAATAACAGATTGGCGAATAAGGTATAAAATACAAGACGGATACTATAATGAGGAAGAGTTGTTTTTGTCTGCTGGAACTTACCGAACAGAGATTAGGCTTAAAGATGTAGAGGTTTGGCTCGGAGATTGCGGCGGAAGCGATGCTAACTTTGTATTTGATTTCAATATGAATATCAACGCTTATTTGCGTACAGGCACGGCGTTTAATATTTATAGTATGTTACCTTTGACAACACCTGATATTATTCAACAAGTTGTTCAGAAAATTCCCGCACATACCGAACAGGTAATAGACCCCGATAAGATATACGACACTATCCTCGGTTTGTATGTGTTCGGTTCGTATGACGGACGCAAGTGGGCTTGTCTCGGACATCGGGAGAAAAGCGGGAAGTTCTGCGACATCGGCACACTCGTGGAACGAACCGACTGCCGTTTTTTCCGCTTTATCCTTGCGGGGCAAGTCAGCAAAGACTCACGCCTTGACTATTTCGAGATTAGCAGCAGACAATCTAAATTATCCACTAAAATCAGATAACTATGGCAAAACTAACAAAGAATAACTACAAGCGTTTCACGCGAAAGAACTTGCTGCCTAATACAGACGGCAGCAAGCCCTATTCCGCCGCTGCGGAGCATATTTTTCAACAAAATCTGCAACTGCTTGACCGTTTCCACAAGTACTACGACAGCCTGCAAAACTTCCGCAGAAACAGGGAGCGGTGCAAGAACTACTATTTCGGAGACCAACTATCCGACAAAGTACCCGACCCGCAAGGTTGCGGTCTTGTTTCCGAGGAGGAGTTGATGAAGCAACAGGGTATTACCCCGATGTCGCTCAACATCATACGCAAAGCGGTTAAGGCGGTTTTAGGTGTATATTGTCAATCCAACTTTGAACCATTGGCTATTGCCCGCGACCGGGACGAGCAGAAACTCGGCGAGATGATGTCCGTAGCAATGGAGTATGTCTATCAGAACCAAAACTTGCCTGAGATAAATACCCGCGGTTGTGAGGAGTTTCTGTTGTCCGCTATGCCCGGATTCCGTGTAGGATTTGATATAAATCAAGAGCGCAAAAGCAGCGATGTGGTGGTGTCGTTGATAGATGACAACCGCATAGGTTTTGACCCGAACACCACGGGACAATACTTTGAAAACATCAGTTGTATTGGCTATCTACACGATATGTCTATCGGAGAGGTCTTGGCAAAGTTCGCTCATTCTCCAGTAGAGACCACACAGATACGGCAGATTTACAAAGATTGTGAGATGCAATATACCGTAACCGGACAGACATTCAGCAAAGATAAACGCCGTAGCCAAATAGATTTCTACCGTCCGTTGCAATCCGAACAATGCCGCGTTATTGAGATTTGGACGAAAGAGCAGTTCGACTCGTTCTACTGCCACGACACCGCCAAAGGGGAGCAGTATTTTGTCAGCACCATAGAAGAGCAAAATATCATTACCGAAAACAACCGCCGCATATTGGAGATGGTGCAGGCTGGCGGTACGGCGGAAGACGCTGCGCTCATTGACTATGAATACCGCATTGAGGAGAAATGGGTAGTGCGTTATCTCACCCCGACAGGCTATGTGCTATTGCAAGAGGAAACGCCTTATGCCCATGGCTCGCACCCGTTTGTAATCGGTGCTTTCCCTCTCGTGGACGGCGAGATACACTCCTTTGTGGAAGACGCTATCAACCCGCAACGAATGACCAACCGCCTTTTGTCGCGTATTGAGTACCAGCGTATGAACGACATCAAAGGTCTGTTTGTCGTGAACAAGAAGATACGAGAGAAAAGTAATGTAACATTGGACGAGATTGCCGCCACCATCACCTCTCCCGCCGGTGTTATTGAGTTAGATTGGGAGACTGGAGAAGAACCATTTAAGAACATCCATAGCACAAGCAGCAAGCAGGACGATGTGCAGATGTTGGGGCAGTATATGAGCCTACTCAACGAAATCACAGGCGCACACGGTGCTATGCGTGGCGAACAAGCCAAGAGCGGAACACCATCTTCACTCTATGCGCAGGAGACACAGAACGCCAACAACAACATCGCTGATATGATGCAGTGGTATAATGGTCTTATTCGAAAGCGCGACTACAAGATTATGCAGGTTATTCAGCAGTATTACACTGACCGCCGTTACCTTAATATCGCTGGTAAAGATTATAGCGAAGAAAGCAAATGGTATAACCCAGACAAAGTGCGCAACTCGCAGTTCGACCTCGCACTTGTCGAAAACCAGTTGCAGGGGGTATTCCGTGCGCAGAACGAAAACTTGCTAATGATGTTGTTGCAGAACGGAGCAATTGATGTAGAAACGTACCTCGAAAGCAGTACGTCTCCATTCGCAGACAAGATGTTGGAGCGTATTAAACAAAAGCAGAAAGAAGCGGCTGATACACAAGTTGTTCAACCAATGTTACCAACTCAATGATTACAAGGCAGAAAAAACTCTGCCTCCTATGATAGAGAGATAGATTGCAAGCATTTCTATCATAGACAAAGGTGACCACAGCACCACGACAGAGAATAATAATCTTTGTTGTGCGCTGTGGTCGCTTGATTGTGTGCTTGCGAC
Organism: Bacteroidales bacterium; assembly: GCA_050872525.1. GTDB lineage: Bacteria > Bacteroidota > Bacteroidia > Bacteroidales > Paludibacteraceae > Colicola. The sequence goes on from JBNMHB010000001.1 coordinate 82,976, forward strand.
TGCAAAGGTACAACTTTTTAATTAACAAACCAAATGAAAAGTGAACTTTTTGCAAAAATCTTATCCATTGTTGCAGATGCAACAGAGTTATCCACCAATAAAATCATATCTATGTGCAAGACGGAAGAGTGCGTAGCCGCGCGTGCGCTGTTTGTGCATTTCTGCTGCAAGTATGGCGTTCCAACCTGCGCCATTAAGGACTATCTCGGCAGGCAACGAACATCACGGTGCTTATTGGACTATGGAGCAGATAGAGACGGCAACGCAGGGCAAGAAATTTCCTGACGGTACTACGCCGTGGGACAGATATGTGGCGTATAATGCTGCTTATGCGGATTTCTCCAAGAAATTCGATGATGAGCAGGTGTTGGATATTGCTTACCTGTTCTTCTTCGCCGATGAGGATTGGAACGGGGAAGGCAAGGTGTGGGAGTATATGTCGCTGAACGGATAAGATATAGGATTACATTTTACCAAATAAATAATCAATCACCTGCCGATTGGCAGAATTGGCTCTATCCCAGTTGAAACTGATGTAGTATTTTTCTGCCGTGCTTTTATCCGAATGACCGAGTGCCTTGCTGATAACATCGTGTGACACACCAATATTGTCGGCAAAGGTAGCCCACGTATAGCGTGCCATATAGAAATACAAGTGGTGGTCTATCTTCTGCCCTATATCCTCTAATAGTTTGCTCATTTTTCTGCGAAATGTCTCGTATTCGTACCGCTCTGCGAAATACAACAAATGCTCTTTGCCTGCATAGCGGTCTATTATCTCCTGCGCCTCTGGCTGAATGTGTAGATGTATCGGCATTGGTTCTGTATGAGCTATCTTTTGTCGCACAAAAACAAGATTTCCTTTTTTGTCTGCTTTCGGGAAATGAAATAAATCGGTAGGATTGACACCGCAAATGTAGAACGACAACAAAAAGAAATCGCGTGCCGTCTTTTGCATACCTTTCAGTTCAAGTGAAAGCAACGCATGCATATCTGCCAATGATAGAAACTCTTTTTCTTTATAGGCTTTTTTAATGGTGAACTTACGGAATGGGTAAACATTCGGAGATAACCTGTCGGCTTTGATTGCTGCATTGAACACCGAACGGATATACCGAAATATAGCCCCGCGGGAATTGATAGACAGCCCACGTTGCTCCAGCCATCTATCAAATGTGACCAATGCAGGGTAAGAGAGTTCATCAAAATAGATAGTGCTTTTCTTCATATACTTTCCGAGCATATCGCGTGCGTACTCATACCCTTGTCTTGTCTTAACAGCACGGCAGGTTGAGATATACTTATCCATCTCCGAGGAGAATGTGGTTTCGTCTATTTCTTCTTGATTGCCTTTGCGCTTTACATAGTCTTTGATACTTGCCGCTGTTGCACGTTGGAGTTTACCCGCGTAGTCCAATTCTGTAATGGCGTTCATATATTCGAGGTACATCTGCTTTACATGTGCATTGATTGCGGACGCATTCGGGAAACTCTTATCTACGACTTTTTCGAGAGTGCCGACAAATGATTTTTCCGAGACAAACATCTTCGTACTTACTGAGGTAGAACTATCCGCATTGCATATTTGTATCTTGATAGGGAATAGTCCATGCGTGTTATGTGTACGCTTGTCTAAAATAATGGTTAGTTTTGCCATATTATATATATTATTGATGGGTTAGAAAAAAGTTGCAAGGAAGTTGCAAGGTTTTGTGTGTTTTCATTTGCACCCTAAATGCACCCTAAATGTACCCTATTTGTCTTTTATTGATGCGGGATTGAGCGTAAAAGGTCAGCGGATTTTGCCTATAAAGCAAAATGAGGTATTACAAAAACTTGTAAGTACCTCATTTTCAATATATTATATTTGTGGTCTCAGTAGGGCTTGAACCTACGACCCCCTGATTATGAGTCAGGTGCTACTAACCAACTGAGCTATGAGACCATCGTATCTTTGAGGCGATACGTACCTATTTGTTATTTGCTTGCACGTACAGACTTGTACAACTCCAAACATTCATCTTTTGTGATAGCACGCTGTGCGTCTGTCAGTGCAGGGATTATCAAGTGGCTACCCGTTGTGAGCGCATTAGGAGATGGGATAATCTGCTTGTTTACCATATATATATATACCCAACCATGCGTGTTCTGATAGTACTTGCGCGCCAACTGACTGAGTGTTACGCCCTTTTGTACTTCTACCTCATCAAGAATATTGTACGTTTCCAACTCTAATTGTTGCTTTTTCTCCTCATAAATGTACATTATGCTCTTCTTACTTTCACCACTAATGCATTCGTTTTTGAATTTCTCAAATTCTGCATGAGTAACCAGTCGAATTTCTGCGCGACGATTGGGGCTATAAGCCGCTTTGCTTCGTTTGCCGACAATCTTTCCGCGTCCGCAAGCCGTGATACGGTCTGCATCTATGCCGTATTCCTCTATCAACTCATTCATCACCGCCTCGGCACGCGCTTCGCCAATCAGGTTGTTCACGCTCTCGGAGCCTGTATTGTCGCAATAGCCATAAACGACTGCATACTTCTGCTTTTCGCGCTCCATACGCGTTGCCACTTGTTGCGTAGTAATCAGACCTTCTGACGACAATGATGACTTACCCGTCTCGAAATAGACAAAGTAGTAATCTTCGGTAGGAGCAACTGCGGCAATGGTCTGCGATTTCATCACGATAGTATCTCTATGAACGACCACAACCGTATCTATGCGAGCAACCGTACTACCATTGTTGGTTTGTGCCTTAGCATGTTTTGCCTCGTTAGCCGCCAACTGCTTATCCAACATACGATCGGAAGCGATATTGCGGACATGCGTCTTGTGTACCGCGTCGATCTTATAACGTAGACTGAGTGTTACATCAAAAATACCATCGTTATTCTTGCTTGCAATAGAATTCATTCCCTCGAAACCACGTCCGTCAACATCATCTCTTGTAAAATAAGAGTATGTTCCCTTGACGCCCAAAGCAATGCTTCTGCAAAGATTGAACTCGAAATCCACACCTCCCATTAAGAATGGATGCGCCTTGTAGGTATCCTTGGACAAGGGGTCTGCGTTTGCGGTATTTCCTTTCACTGCATCAGGGTAATAGATGCTATTCTTAAACCAACCGGCACCGCCACCAGCCAAGAGCAGGAGACTGAACAATTTGCGTTCTGCACGTGGGGAGAAACTACTCATTAAGTCCACTGCCAAGTAAGCACCCGCTTTGTGCATCATACCCTTGAGCAAAATATCGGCGTTTGGTCCGGCAGACCGGTCGCCTGTAACACGGTAGATGTCAAATACATAATCTATGCCCAACCCGATAGCAGGAGTGAAATAATACTCGATACCCATCCTAACCGTAGGAGCATATACCGGATGTTTCATCTCTGATGAAAAATCTCCATCAAAAGAGTTAAAACCTCCATCAAATATCAAAGACCAATGGCTACAATCCGTAGCAACGTGTTTGTTCTCAGCTGTATTATAGGGATGCGCTCCCTTTACTTCGCTACTCTTCTGTGCCATAGCATTCAGAGTGAATATACCAGCCAACAATATGATAAAAAATCTTCCGCGCATACTTAATTATGGATTTAAGGACGTTAACTAACGCTGTTTCGAGGTGCAAAGGTACTACTTTTTTTTTAATTGCCAAAGAAAAGGCATTAAAAAAAATATTTTTATAGTCCCACGTTGTATATATTAAGATAATTTCTTATCTTTGCAGCATAATTTGAACATATACATTTCGTTGTAACACCATTTTTGCTGTGTGAGATGATTGAAGTTGATGGTGTAAATTGAATCTCATCTTGTGCAAAAACCGTAATGACAAAATAATTTAATCATAAAAGTTATGGATATACTACAACAAATGCGTGAGCGGGCGCAGGCTAATCTGCGACGTATCGTATTGCCTGAGGGCGATGAGCCTCGTACTTTGGAGGCTGCAAACATTCTTTTGAAAGACAAAATCGCTAACCTTATCCTTATCGGTAACCCCGAGACCATTCATAAGATGGCAGAGGAGAATGGTTATGAGTATATCAAAAATGCCACGATTATCGACCCGCTTCACGATGAGAAGATGCCGGTGTATGCCAATCTGCTTTACGAATTGCGCAAGTCGAAAGGTATGACACAGGAAGAGGCCGCAAAGAAAGCCCAAGACCCTCTGTATTTAGGCTGCCTGTTGATAAAGAACGGCGATGCCGATGGTGAGTTGGCAGGTGCGCGTGGTACGACGGCAGATACGATTCGTCCTGCTTTTCAGATTCTGAAGACCAAGCCGGGTGTATCGATTGTATCGGGTGCGTTCCTGATGTTTACTCCTGCCAAACAATTGGGTGAGAACGGCTTCCTGCTTTTTGCCGATTGCGCTGTCAATCCGAATCCCGATGCACATCAGTTGGCCGAGATTGCACTTTCCACAGCAGAGACGGCTCGTACATTGGGTGGTTTTGAGCCGAAAGTGGCAATGCTTTCGTTCTCTACCAGAGGTTCGGCTAAGCATGAATTGGTGGACAAAGTGGCTGAGGCTACCCGTATCGCCAAAGAGTTGGCTCCCGATTTGGCTATTGATGGTGAGTTGCAGGCTGACGCAGCATTGATAGGAAGTGTGGCAGCCACCAAGGCTCCGGATTCGCCTGTGGCAGGCAAGGCTAACGTGTTGGTATTCCCTGACTTGCAGGCCGGCAATATCGGATATAAGTTGGTGGAACGCTTCTCCGGCGCAGACGCAGTAGGTCCGATTTTGCAAGGTATCTCCGCGCCAGTGAACGATTTGAGCCGCGGTTGCAAAGTACAGGATATTGTACAAATGGTGATTATTACTGCCAACCAGGCAATAAAATAGGACAAATGGAGGTCGTCTGAAAGGCAGGCGACCTTTTATCGTTACTATGCAGCAGATGCGCGAATATACATAAAAGAGTGTATATTGTGCATAAAATGTGTGGTATTGTAACAGTACACTATGCTTAAGGACGGCTCTTTTTGCCGTCTCGTTGCCGTCTCGTTGCCGTCTTTTTATCATATTTTTACCATAGCAGGTAGTGTGAGGATGGTGTGTGATTGGCTTTTGCATAATATGTATATATTGTGTACGTATGGTGTATGTGTCCGATGAGGTTTCCTGCTCTTTTTTTTGGGGGGGGGCAAGTTGGAGGAGGGAAGAATCAGAGTGCTGGAAATCATTAAAAAAAGAACAGATTAAAAAAGAATAGATATGAAAATTTTAGTATTGAACTGCGGTAGCAGTAGTATCAAGTACAAACTCTTCGATATGGAGAATAAGACCGTGATGGCACAAGGTGGTGTGGAGAAAATCGGTTTGCCCGATTCTTTTCTGCAAGTGAAACTGCCTAATGGCGAGAAAGTGAGAATCGAGAAGGAAATGCCCGAACATACAGTGGGTATTCAGTTGATTCTCAATACGTTGGTAGATGAGAAGATAGGTTGTATCAAAGACCTGAAAGAGATTGACGCTGTGGGACACCGTTTGGTACACGGCGGCGAGAAATTCAACAAGTCGGTGGTTATCACTCCTGAGGTGAAAGATATGATTGTGAAATGCTCCGAGTTGGCACCTCTTCACAACCCTGCCAACCTGAAGGGTGTGGAGGCTATCGAAAAGACTCTGCCGGGCGTTCCGCAAGTGGGTGTGTTTGATACCGCTTTCCACCAGACCATGCCGGACTATGCGTATATGTATGCTCTGCCCTACGAACTCTATGAGAAATACGCTATTCGTCGCTATGGTTTCCACGGGACGAGCCATCGCTACGTGTCCGCGCGCGTGTGCGAATATTTAGGAGTGAAGGCAGAAGGCAAGAAAATCGTTACTGCCCATATAGGTAACGGCGGTTCGTGCGCTGCGGTGATGGATGGCAAGTCGATAGATACATCGATGGGTCTGACACCTGTAGAGGGTCTGATGATGGGTACCCGCGCCGGCGACCTTGACCTGGGTGCTGCTACCTACATTATGGACAAAGAGCACCTTAGCACAGCCGAGTTTAACACATTGGTGAACAAGAAATCGGGTCTTCTGGGTGTGAGCGGCGTATCGAGCGATGCACGCGACATCGAAAATGCGATTGCAGAGGGCAACGCCCGTGCAGACTTGGCACGCAAGATGTTTATCTATCGCGTTCGCAAATACATCGGCGCATACGCTGCAGCGATGAATGGCGTGGACATCATCGTCTTTACGGGCGGTATCGGCGAGAACGATGCTTATGTCCGCGGTGAGATTGTGAAAGGTCTGTCGTTCCTCGGCACCGAACTCGATGAGAAGAAAAACGCCGGTATTCGTGGCGAAGAGGCTATCATCTCCGTTCCGGGCAGCAAGGTAACTGTCTGCGTCATTCCGACCGATGAGGAATTGATGATAGCCAACGACACCCAAGCATTGGTTTGATGCTTTTTGCGCAAGGTCTCAGGCTCAAGGCATAACGCATAATTCGCAAAATACGACCCGATTTTCATTTTTCGGGTCGTGTTTTGACACTTTGGCACACTATTGGTAGAATATAGTATATAACTAAAATTTGACTCATCGTGAAACCAATTATCTATCAACTACTGCCTCGCACCTTTGGCAACTACAACGAGACACGCCGTTACAATGGCACCCGCACGGAGAATGGTTGCGGTAGATTTGCAGATATTACACCTTTGGCACTCCAATCGATAGCCGACTTGGGTGTTACTCACGTTTGGTACACCGGTGTCATTCGCCATGCCACCGCCGAGCGTAACACCGCCTCCATCGTAAAAGGGCAGGCGGGTAGTCCGTATGCCATCACCGACTACTATGATGTGGACCCCGACTTAGCAACCGACGAGGCGAAGCGTATGCAGGAGTTTGAAGCATTGGTGATACGCACGCACCGGGCAGGGCTGAAAGTGGTGATTGACTTTGTGCCGAACCATGTGGCACGCGAATATCGCTCACAATGCAAGCCTATTGGTGTGCGCGACCTTGGCGAAGATGATAATCCGAATTGGGCTTTCTCGCCTCTGAATAATTTTTACTATATTCCGGGCGAGCAGTTTCAGCCCGATTTTGATATACAACCTTATCATGAGTATCCCGCGCGTGCGACAGGCAACGACTGTTTCACCGCACACCCTACACGCAACGATTGGTACGAAACCATCAAACTGAACTATGGTGTGTTCTATCAAGGTGGCGGCGAGAAACAGTTTACACCTATCCCCGACACATGGAAGAAGATGCGTGATATTTTGCTTTTTTGGGCAGGTAAACATGTGGATATGTTCCGTGTGGATATGGCGGAGATGGTGCCGGTGGAGTTTTTCGCATGGGCATTGCCCCAAGTGAAACAAGCCTATCCCGATGTGCAGTTTATGGGCGAGTGCTACAACCCCGATTTGTATCGTCCGTACCTGAATGCGGGATTTGACTATCTCTACGACAAAGTGGGTATGTATGATTACCTGCGCGGCGTAACGAGCAAAAACTGGGCAGTGGAGGGTATTACGCAACAATGGATGGCACAAGGCGATATACTCCGACATATGGTCTATTTTCTCGAAAACCACGATGAGCAACGTATTGCCAGCGGTTTTTTCTGTGGGCGAGGGGCTTGTGCCGAGCCTGCGATGATAGTTGCTGCCACACTCTTTTCCAATCCTGTGCTAATCTATTCGGGACAGGAATTGGGTGAGAAAGGCATGGATATAGAGGGCTTCTCCGGTATGGACGGGCGCACAACTATCTTCGACTATTGGGGCGTAAAATCGCTGCAAGCATGGGCTAACCATGGCAAGTTCGATGGCGCGGAAATGACCGACGAACAACGCCATTTGCGCGAGTTCTATCGTCGGTTGCTCAGGTTGGCACGCGACAACAAAGCCATCAACAGCGGCAAGATGTATGACCTTGAATATGCTCAGAATCAAGAGTTTAACCGACATGAACAATATGCCTACCTACGCAAGGCGGGGGACGAGGTGCTGTTGGTGGTGCTGAATTTTGATGACCGCCAAGTGGATATGCAAGTACACATACCTGCCGATGCGTTTGTCTATCTGAACCAAGAGGAGATACAATCTGCCGAAGCCATTGACCTCCTAACCGATACAGTATATCCGGATATGACTTTTACCTCTGCCGAACCTGTCTGCCTGACGCTGTCGCCGTGGAAAGGTGTTGTGCTGCGTATCAGTCAGAAGACGACACGACAAGGCAATACAATCAAAAACCAATAAATTGTGCAAAAAATAACTGATATTCTGCAACTTATCAGGTGCCAGAATCTTATATTCATCACTATTCTGCTATGGGTGATGGAGAAATGGGTGGCAGTACCCCTATTAGATAAACAATACTACGGCGAGCAGTTGCCATGGTATATCTTGCTTCTGCTCATTATCGCCACCGTCTGTGTGGCAGCGGGAGGGTATGTGCAGAACGACTATTTTGATGTAAAAATAGACCGTATCAATCGTCCCGACAATCTCATCGTAACCAACACCGTCAGCAAACCTGCCGCCATGCGCTTGGGGTGGATTCTGAGTGCCGTGGGAGTGCTCTGTGGATTGATTGTTGCCGGGTTGATTAAGAGTTGGTCGCTTGCCCTCATCTATGTGTTTGTGCCCGGGCTGCTGTGGTTCTACTCGTCGAGTTACAAACGTCGCTTCCTGATTGGTAATCTCGTTGTGGCGTTTGTTGCCGCGCTGACGCCCATGGTGATAGCATTAGCCAATGTAGGCATGCTGCGCAAGTTGTATGGTCCGCTCGTCAACTACACCACACTGCCACACGATTTATATACATGGTTGGGCGGGTTCGCCATCTTTGCGTTCCTCTGTACGCTCATTCGGGAGATTATCAAGGATATACAGGACCAGATGGGCGACCGCGAGATGGAATGCCACACGTTGCCTGTCCGGTTGGGCGATATGTGGACCAAAGTGATAGTTACGATACTCATTGTGCTGACCATGGCACTGATAGTGTATGTCTGGTATGCCGTTTTGCCCTTCCCGCACAACTGGCGATCACTTTCTACACGCTATATGCTTTTTGGTATGCAAATCCCGTTTGCATGCGAATTGTGGCTGCTTTGGGCGGCACGCATACCTTCGGACTACAAGGGGGCGCAGGGACTGATGAAACTGATAATGTTCCTCGGTATGTTGTTCGGCTTTGTTATAATGCGTCTTCTCTAACTGCTTGTCAATCAGCATAAACCAATGGCATACACACATCTTATTCTCGGTTCGCAATCGCCACGCCGGCGCAGTTTGTTGGCGGGATTGGATATTCCCTTTGAGGCTATCACGATTGACGCAAACGAGTATTTCCCGCCGGAATTGCAGGGCGGGGAGATTCCTTTATATATATCGCGCGAGAAAGCACAAGCATACGCAGCACACTTGCAAACGGGCGATTTGCTCATCACTGCCGACACTATCGTGTGGCTTGATGGGCGTATGTTGGGCAAACCGCATAGCATGGAAGAGGCAAAACAAATGCTCCACTGCTTGAGCGGGCATACGCACCAAGTATATACCGGCGTTACGTTCACCACCACCGAGCGGCAAGAATCGTTTGTGGATTGCACCGATGTTACATTCCGCACACTGACCGACGCGGAAATCGACTACTACGTGGAGCATTATCGCCCACTTGACAAGGCCGGCGCGTATGGCGTGCAGGAATATATCGGATATATCGGCGTGGAAAAGATGGTCGGCAGTTATTTTAACGTGATGGGGTTCCCGATTGACCGTGTATATCGTATGTTGCACCGTTTCGGAATATCTTTTCCAAACCCGTAGTATCTCATTTCTTGCCAACATCGGTCTGTGCCTAAACGGGGCGCGTCCGTTTTTTATCATAAGCATATAAGTTTTCAGAGACTTGTGTGCTTTTTTTGTTATCAACACGAAGGTAATGATGAATTATGCGGTGGATGGGATGTGTAAAAAATAATGGAATTGGTCTCTTTTTGTCAGAAAAAGAAAAAAAAATTTGTCTATATGGATAATTTATCGTAACTTTGCACGATTTTTCGCATGGAGTAGGCTCGTATGAGCCGTCATGTGTTGTCTATACTGCTGAATATCAGCGGTATAGTGTTTACGCAAAAAAGTAGAGGATTGCGACCGGATAGTGAGGAAAAAGCGGTGGAAGATGATGTGTCGGGCGATATGGCGCGGAAAAAGGTGTTTAGGGTCGTGTGGGGTGTTTTTTATACAAGAAAATAATAAAATAATATACTACAATGTCAAAGATTTGTCAAATTACAGGCAAGAAAGCCATGGGTGGATGCAATGTGTCTCACTCGAAGCGCCACACAAAGCGCACTTTCGATGTGAACCTTTTCCGCCGCAAGTTCTACTGGGTAGAACAGGACACATGGATCGAGTTGAACGTGAGTGCAGCCGGTCTGAGAACTATTAACAAAATCGGTTTGGACGCTGCTCTGAAGCAGGCTGCCGAAAAAGGGTATCTTTACGAATAACTAAGGAGAAAAAACAATGGCAAAGAAAACAAAAGAAGCACGCGTTCAGGTAATTCTTGAATGCACGGAGCAAAAAGCCAGCGGTGTTCCCGGAATGTCTCGCTACATCACCACCAAGAACCGCAAGAACACTCCTGATCGTTTGGAACTCAAGAAGTATAATCCCTACTTGAAGAAATATACTATTCATAAGGAGATTAAGTAATTAACCGTTAATTGAGAAAGGCTTAGAACTATGGCAAAGAAAGCGGTCGCAACCTTCAAGACCGACAATTCCGGTCGTGCACACAGCAAGTGCATTAAGATGGTGAAATCCCCTAAGACGGGTGCATATTTCTTCCAAGAGGAAATCGTTCTTAACGAAAACGTAAAAGAATACTTCAAGTAATTCTGAAGTGATTGAGATTATAACCAAAAGGGCTGTTTGACAATGTCAGGCAGCCCTTTTGGTTGTTAATTATGAATAAGGAATAAAGAATAAGGAATAAAGAATTGTATCCACCTGACATCCACCTGACATCCACCAGTGTTTGATGTGGGGAAGACAGAAAATGGCACTTGGAAACTATAAAAGTAAAAAAAGTTTCCGTTTTTGTGATAAAAATAGGGTTGTGGCACACTTCTTGCAAATGGAATTATGCAATCATTTGAGCATAGAATGATTTTGATTTTAGAATGATTTTGAGTAATTTAGTAAGCGATGTCGGATAAACAAAAGGAAAATATCGTACAGTTTGCGGTCGAGAAGATGTACAAGGTGGGGATACGGTCGGTGAGCATAGACGATATATGCCACGAACTGGGTATCTCCAAG
>JBNMHB010000002.1:0-71053 GCA_050872525.1 Bacteroidales bacterium
CAAGACTATCAAGGTCGAGGGCTCGCTCCGCAGCGAACTCCACGCGCCGGTTATCAAGAACGGCATTGCCCAAGAGAACCACTACCAGTTGCTCAAACAGGGCTATTTTGTGGTCGATCCTGACACCACCGCCGACCATCTCATCCTCAACCGCACTGCATCTCTCAAAGATAATTGGCAGAAATAATTATGAATGAGGAATTATGACTTGCAAGCCACTTTGTGACAATAGTTCGGTCATATTCTGACATTCAAAATATATCTATCTCTACTCCCCCGCCCTTTTGCAAGGCGCGGGGGATTTTTTATTCGCCATTAATACCCATTTTTCATAAAAAAAACAGTCTGACAACCACAATGGTTGTCAGACCGCATCATCTATCTTATCGGGTTTGTTTTTATATTTATTGGAGTTGACTGTTGGCTAAATTTTGTGCATCTTCAATAGCACTAATTAGTATTGCAAGTAGAAATAAAAACGCATCTATCCCTTGCTTATGGGTTGCTTATCCCTTGCTTATGGGTTATTCATCCCTTGCTTATGGGTTGCTTATCCCTTGCTGTTTTGGAGGGAGGGGTTAGGGATTGAGGAGGGAGCGGGAGCGGGCGAGTTGGAGGAGGTAGGCTTTGGCGGCGGAATAATCGTTGGGAATGATTCCGTCGAGAATGGCGTCTTTGATAGCCGACTTGAGTTCGCCCACCATCGCACAAGGAGGGAGGTTGAGAAGTTGCATGATTTCTTCTCCGCGCACAGGCGGTTGGAAATTGCGAATACGGTCGCGCTCCTCCAACTCGACCATTTTACGGCGCACCAACTCATAATTATGGTGAAAACGTGCTACTTTGTCCGCATTGCGGGAGGTGATGTCGGCATCGCAGAGAAGCATGAGGTCGTCGATGTCGTCGCCTGCTTCGAAAAGCAAACGGCGGACCGCAGAATCGGTAACCGTATCCTCAATGAGGTTGATAGGACGCATGTGAAGGTCCACCATCTTGACAACATAGTCCATCTTCTCGTTTTGCGGCAGTTTCATCCTATTGAATATACGCGGAATCATACGCGCACCGAGATAGTTGTGGTTTCGGAACGTCCATCCCGCCTGCGGGTCCCACGCTTTGGAGCGCGGTTTGCCGATGTCGTGCAACAGGGCAGCCCAACGGAGCCATAATTTATCAGAATTAGCCGACAGATTATCAAGCACTTGCAATGTATGGAAGAACACATCTTTGTGCGCCCTACCCTCTTTGATCTCCACCCCTTTGAGGGCTGCCAGTTCGGGGAAGATGATGGGTAGAAGTCCGGTTTTGTCCAGCAAAAGCCAGCCTACCGACGGACGGCGGGAGAGCATGATTTTGTTCAGTTCGTCGGCGATACGCTCTTTGGTGATGATACGGATACGCTCTTTGTTGCGCTCAATCGCCTCGAAAGTGGTGAGGTTGAGCGAGAAACCGAGTTGTGTGGCAAAACGAATCGCCCTCATCATGCGCAGGGGGTCGTCGGAGAATGTGATGTCGGGGTCGAGAGGGGTGCGAATGATACAATGCTCCATATCTTCGATACCGCCAAAGGGGTCCAACAACTCGCCATAGCGGTCGCTATTGAGACAGATGGCTAACGCGTTGATTGTGAAGTCTCTACGGTTCTGGTCTTCCTCCAAAGTGCCGTCTTCGACGATGGGGTTGCGCGAGTTGTGTTGGTAACTCTCGCGGCGTGCGCCCACAAACTCCAATTCGAGACCGTGCTTTTTCACTTGCGCAGTGCCGTAGGTACGAAAGACACTCAAGTGCGCACCTTTGCCCAGACGTTTGGCGACCGCCTCTGCCAGCCGGATACCGATACTCACTTCTTTTTGCTGATTGTGCTCCAGATCGCGTTTGACGACAACGATGTCGATGTCGGTACTCTCACGATGCAGAATCAGGTCGCGCACCCAACCGCCAATGACATAGCAATCGAGTTGCAGTCGGTCAGCCTCTTCGCCCACGAGACGAAGGACGGGTTGTTCTATTTTGGGATTTGTGATAATCATTTTATCAGTCTGCTGGTATATGGATTGACAGAGTAATGCATATATTTTCTTTTTCCGATAGGCGACGAATTGTGCCAACCATGCCTTTTATTGACAAAATGCCACCAAAACGCATATAATCATATCATTTTGACATTTGCCATGCTCCTGATTAGAACTGCTCAAGGTCTGCTCAAGCACCCGACAAAATCGGCTGAAAGACCGAAATACAAAATGACAGCGTTTGGGCGATAATGGTGTCTGTTTGTCGGCGATTGTATTTTCGAGAAATGCCACCACACTCTCAATCCGAGTACAAAATTACAGAAAAAAAACGAAAAGACAAAATATATTTGCAAGTTTGAGAAATTTAGTGTACCTTTGCACGCTTTTAGTTTCATATAGGGACATACGGCACAATTATTATTTTTTAACCCGGGCAGGCGATTCGTGTAGTCGTAGCCCATAAAAAAACAAAAGTCTAAATGGCAACAAAGATTCGTTTGGCTCGTCATGGTCACAAAGACTATGCTTTCTACCACATCGTAGTAGCAGACAGCCGCTCGCCACGTGATGGCAAAATTATCGAACGTATTGGTTCTTTCAACCCCAACACCAATCCGAGTGCAGTAATTCTCAATTTTGAGCGCGCTCTGTATTGGCTCACAGTAGGTGCAGAACCGACCGACACCGTACGTAACATTCTCTCTGATGAGGGTGTACTGCTGATGAAGCACTTGAACGGCGGTGTAGCCAAAGGCGCATTTAGTCAGGAAGAGGCTCAAAAGCGTTTCGATGCTTGGAAGGCTCAGAAAGACGCCAAGAATGCTAAAATCAGCCAAGCCGAGGCTGACAAGAAAGCAGCCGCAGCAAAGGCTCTTCTCGCTCAAGAGGTAGAGAGCAACAAGGCAAAGGCTGCCGAGGTAGCAAAGAAACGCCAAGAGGCTGCTGACGCATTGGCCGCAGCAGCAGTGGAGGCTGCTCAAGAGGCTGCCGCAGCAGAGACTCCGGCAGAAAACGCTGCAGAGTAATCTGTTTCGCCGAATCTTCGGTAGAGTAAAATAAGTCCAAAACGTGCGTTTTGGACTTATTTGTACCCACTACTATTTTTCCCCAAGGACAACACTATTTTCTATTATATATAATGAGTGAAAAAACAAACACATCAAGCCGAATTTCACAACGTATTCATCAACACCGCGTCCTGTTCTATTGGGCTATTCCAATCTGTCTCGTGGTGGTGTATGCGTTGATGTTTTGCGTTCCGACCACCTATCAGAGCAGTTTTTCGTTTGCAACCGAGAACCCTCGCGCCGTGGACGAGAACCGTGTACTGACACTCAATAATCCGGGACAATACGACTTGGGGTTAGCCCAAACGCGCAGCGGTATAGAAGAATACGGCTATGCCGACTTGGTTTCTTCTCCTCAGTTTCTGAAAATGTTGTTTGCGACTCCGGTCAGCACAATAGACGGCAAATTTGAAGGAACGTATGCCGAATATATCGATTCTTATATGCGGAAGTCGCTTCTAAAAAAAATCAAGGGGCTATTGCGGAACAAGGCGAACACCGATTCCATTACGGAAAGTATGGACGGCGTGATGATGAACCGCAAACAGGCGTCTATTATGGCGACCATGCACAAACAGATAAAACACACGATTGACCAACACACCGATGTGATTAAGATTGAGGTGGTTACACAAGACCCGTTGGTGAGTGCGCAGGTGGCAAAATACGCCGAGGCACAACTCCGGACTTTTGTGCAAGACTATCAAATGCAGAAAATGCAAATTGTATTGGAACGGCTTGACTCACTAACCGAACAAGCCGAGCGAGATTGGCAAGAGGCTGTGCGAGAGAAATCGCCCGATACAGAGGTGAGCAAACAGATTTATGACGCCTTCCGCCGTCAGCAAGTGATATATCAGGCACAGATGGTGGCACAATCGCCGTTTGTAACTCTGTCCGACCCGGTAGTGAACTACACACCAAAGGGTCCGCACCGCACAATGACGGCCCTATTGATAACGCTGATATTCAGTTTGTTAATGGGAGCGTGGGTATGCCGTCGGGAGATAGCAGAGGCCTTGTGATAAAGGGGATTCGCCTCCGCTTGGTGAGAAAAACACAGGCGACTTGACACATAGACGATTGCGCGTGCGCTTATTTGCTCAAGGCGTGTCGAGGGGGAGCAAAATTCACATCTATGGTAGCACAAGATGGCAGTATGCCTGTATCGAACAGACGTTAGACAGATGGTTAGTCTCCAAAAAATCAAAGATAGTACGTTGGCGCGTGATTCGTTTTGGGCAATCATGGGCAATGGTATGGGCAACGCATTTTTGCTGTTGGCGGGGATTCTTATCGCACGTTTCTTAGGCAAAGATTTATATGGCGAATACGGGGTAGTGAAGACAACGATGATGTATTCCGCTACATTTGCCACTTTCGGTTTGGGCATCACGTCCACCAAATTTCTATCCGAATATCTACAACAAAAAAAAGAATACGCGCTTTCCATCATGCGCGACTCGCTGCGTATAACACTGATTTTCAGTGTGTTTATTGCAATTATCATTCTGCTGATTGCTCCCATGCTGAGCCATTATCTGAAGCGTCCGGCACTGACGTTGGCGTTTCAGATGTTGAGCGGAATCATCATTTTCAAAGCATTGGTAACCACGCAACAAGGTATTTTGGCAGGGTTGCATGCGTTTCGTACTGCGGGTATCAATAATATCCTCGCGGGGATAAGTATGCTTGTGCTGAGTACTCCACTGACCTATTTTTTCGGTCTGCGCGGAGCGTTGGGGGCACTGATGGCCTCACAAATCATTGCCTGCGCACTGAACTATTTTTCTATCCGCCGCTGCCGCCGATTGTTGCTCGCGGGGACAGAACAGAAGGAACGGTCGTTTGCGCGAGATTTGATTGCTTTTTCATTTCCGATAGCCTTGCAGGAGAGTTCTTTCACCCTCTGCAGTTGGTTTGGTATTCTGATACTTACACGCTATTCCACCGTGGGCGACGTGGGTATTTTCACCGCCGCCTTGCAATGGAACGTTATCATCATGCTTATTCCGACATTGCTTTCAAATGTGGTGCTGGCACATTTGTCCGGCACGACACACGATGGGATTTCACACCGGACGACGATGCAGCGTATGCTGATAGTGAATGTGGTTTGCTCAGTGGTGCCGTTTGTGATAATATATCCGTTAAGCGGCTATATATCAATGCTATACGGTTCAGACTTCAACGCTATGAGTGCCGTTTTGCGAATTCTGCTGATAGACGCTTTGCTATTCAGTATCACGACGGTGTTTAAGTCGGAATACATTGCGCAGGGGCATAATTGGTTGCTCTTCAGCGTCCGCGCCATCAAAGATGTGCTATTGGTGGCATTGGCTTATATCCTGCTCACCGATGTGGGAATATGGTCGGGGGCGGTGTGCTACGCGGTGGCATACATCTGCTCTTCGGTGGCATACCTGACACTGATAGTAGGTCTGTATTTCGGATTTAAGATGAACAAAACCACCCAGACGACACACAACTAAAAAACGATGTTCGACACACTCCTCATATATAATGCCATCTTGATTGCAGCCTGCGCGGCGGCTTTCTGCGTGCATTGTGCCACAGGGTGGCGTGAGTGGTTGTGGCGGACGGTTTTGCTGTTGGTATTGCTTGTTCCCGCCGCCTTGCGCCATAATATCGGAACCGATTATGCCAACTATGCTGCCATTTTCTACTCGCCCAATGGTATGCTACTCCACACCGAGATGGGTTATATCCTGCTCAACCGGTTGGTGAGAGCGATGGGGGGCAGCGCGGAGTGGTTGTTCGCCACGGTGGCACTACTGACCTATGCACCTATTGCATACGGACTCCGGCGAAACAGGATTCTGCCGATAGTGGCGATGTATATGCTCATACTCTATCTGCCATCATTTTCACTGATTCGACAGATGCTAGCAGTAACATGGGTATTGGTGGCGTTAGCACGCTACTTGGACGACGGGCGCGTGGGCGTAACGTATTTTTGGATAGTATTCGCATCGTTGTTCCACATCTCGGTATTGTTGGTTTTGCCCTTTGTATTAGTGCGCAAAATACATATCCCGGCATGGTTCCTGCTATTGCTATTGCCCGTGTTCTACCTGATAGCCACACACGGATTCATCGACTTCTTGTTCTCGTCAGACCTGTTTCTTAATTCGAAATACGGCACCTATGCCACCAACCAATTTAATCGCAAGACCGAGATGGGAAGCGGCTTGGGGATTCTGATTCGTATGTTCATACCGATAGCCTACATAATCTATTCGAAACAACTCAACCGCCGTAATGATATGGTTCTCTATACGATTGTGGCATACGTGGTATCGTATATGCTGTCGGTTCAGATACATATATTCAATCGTCTGGTGGACGCTTTCAGTTTCGCGCCGATACTGGCTTTCGGCGTGATGAGCAAGGAACTGAAAAAACGTTTGGCATTGGTGGTGCTATTGGCGTTGATGTTGGTCAATTTTGAAAAGACAATTGTCGCCAACACCTCCGACAAGTTCGGCGGATTGGGAATCACACCTTACGTTACTATATTCGATTCTAATCTACAATAGGCATGAAAGAGACGGACAAAATAGACTTTGTTGTATTGTGGGTGGATGGCAATGACCCCAAATGGCAAGAGGATTTTAATCGCTATGCGCCTAAAAATAAGCAGATTAGCATAGACGCGTCGGCAGAACGGTATCGCGATTGGGAGTGCCTGCGCTATTGGTTCCGCGGCGTGGAACAATTTACGCCATGGGTGAATAAAGTGCATTTTGTCAGTTGCGGACAGGTTCCCGATTGGCTGAATACGGATTGCGAGAAACTGCACGTTGTATCACACCGCGATTTTATGCCTGCGGAGTATTTGCCGACTTTCAGTGCCAATCCGATAGAAGACAACCTGCATCGCATAGACGGTTTGGCGGAGCATTTTGTCTATTTCAATGATGATTTCTATTTGATCGCTCCCGTTCCATCGACTCGTTTCTTCCGCGGGGGGCTGCCCACCGATATGGCGGTGTGCAACACATTGCAGTCGGACGGAATGATGGGACATATCACGCTGAACGACTTGGATGTTATCAATCAGCATTTCAGCAAACAGCGTGTCCTGCGGCGATTGGGACAGTGGTTTACTCCCCGATACGGAACATACGTATTGCGCACTATGGCTCTGTTACCATGGCCGCGTTTCTCCGGATTCTTTGACCACCATCTGCCACAGGGGTATCGCAAACAGACCCTGCGAGAAGTGTGGGAAGCAGAGCCGAAGTTACTACACGAGACGTCTATGCACCGTTTTCGCCATATAGAAGATGTCAATCAGTGGCTTTTCCGCTATTGGCATTTATGCAAGGGGGAGTTTGCACCGATGAATGTCATGCGCGACAGCATGGTGTTTCATTTGAATGACAACAATTTCGAGGAGGCATTGCAGACCATATCGGTTCAAAAGAAAAACGTTGTTGTACTGAATGACAGCGCATTAGTCTCTGATTTTGCCAATAAGAAAAAACGGTTGTGCGATGCCTTTGAAAGTATTTTGCCAACTAAATCACAATTTGAAAGACAATAAGTATGCCCCGTTTGGTAGAAATAAGTACTGCATGCAATACCGGAAGCACCGGACATATCGCAGAGGCGATTGGTTTGCTGGCTCAAAAAGCAGGTTGGGATGTGCTGTATGTGCATAGCGGAAGATATGTTTGTCCTTCCCAATTGCCAACGCTGCAAGTTCAGTCGCGTTGGATGGAGTATGCACACTATTTTCTCAGCCTCTGTACGGGACATCATGGGTGGTTTTCCACTTTCGCCACGCGGAGACTGATAAAAAAACTACGTCGTTTTAATCCCGACATAGTACATCTGCATAATATACACGGCTATTATATCAACTATAAGATACTCTTTGAGTATCTCAAAGAAAATAATATCGCGGTGGTATGGACTTGGCATGATTGCTGGCCTATTACAGGGCATTGCGCTTACTATGGCACCGAGACGGGAGTCTGCGAAAAATGGGTAAGTCAATGCGGAAAATGCACCAAACTAAAAGATTATCCACGCTCCTTGGCAGATAGTTCCGCCGTTGATTATCAGACCAAAAAGAGAATTTTCCGTTCAGTGGACAGACTGACCATCGTACCCGTTTCCTACTGGATGGAACAAAATGTGAAACGCTCTTTTTTTTGTGATAAGCCTACTTGTGTGATTCGAAACGGTATAGATTTGAATGTATTTTATCCACACCCTAATCGCGAGACACTTCGCCGGAAATGGGATATCGAGCAAGACAAGTATGTATTATTGGGCGTCGCATCTCAATGGAATGAACGAAAAGGATATGCCGATATACTTTCGTTGGCATCAATCGCGGGTTGTCAGTTGGTGTTGGTGGGACTAACTCACGCCCAAAAACTCTCTTTGCCTGCCGGAATTATAGGAATTGAGCATACTGAGAATGCAGAGCAATTGGCTGAACTTTACTCATTGGCAGATGTATTCGTAAACCCCACATATTCAGACACTTTCCCCACGACTAATTTGGAGGCACTTGCGTGCGGGACACCGGTTCTGACATACAGGACCGACGGTTCTCCGGAGACTATCAATGAACAGGTAGGAGTGGTAGTTGAGCGTGGTGATAAGCAGGCATTGCAAGAAGCAATATATCGCTTGCAGGCTTCTCCGTTGGAGCGAGATGCTTGTGCCGAATTCGCCAGAGCCAGATATGATAAAGACACCTGTTTCAAGGCATATATAGAACTATATAATAGGATATTAGATATATGAAAATATCTATTGTAACAGCGACATATAACTCTGCAAAGACTATTCAGCATACCATCGATAGTCTGCTCTCGCAATCATATACTGATTGGGAACATATCATTATAGACGGAGCAAGCGGGGATGAAACGTTGGCTATCGTGCGCCAAAATGAACCGCAATATGCCAATCGGCTTCGCTATATCTCAGAAAAAGACGATGGTATATACAATGCTATCAACAAAGGCATCGATATGGCTACCGGCGATGTGATTGGGATTCTCAATTCGGATGACATATTGGCCGATAACGATGTATTGCAACATATTGCCGATACGTTTGAAAAGACACAGGCGCAAGTGGTGTATGGCGATTTGGTCTATTGCAAAGGAGATACGATTGTACGCTATTGGAAAAGCAATGCATTCAACTACAGACAACTGAAGTTCGGTTGGATGCCCGCGCACCCGACATTCTATTGTCGCCGCGAAGTATATGATACATTGGGACACTATGACGAGCATTTGCATATCTCTGCCGACTATGATTTTATGCTTCGCACACTGACCCACAACTATCATGCAGTATATTTGCCCAAAGTGTTGGTGAAAATGCAAGTGGGCGGAATCAGCAACCGCGACCTAAAATCGATGCGCATCAAGCGCAGCGAAGATGTGTATGCCCTGCGCCATAACCATATCGGCTATGGGTGGCTGACCATCTTTGTGAAAAACATCCGTAAAATCATGCAATTCCTACGTTAAATGCGACTCAATATATCCATAGTGCTATATCATCCCGATTGGGAGAGGGAGGTGATTCCGTTGGTGAAGGAATTGCTGCAGGTGAAGTGTCTCAACAAGGTGTATATAGTGGATAATTCGGAAGTGAGGGTTGCGGAAGAAATGGCAGACAGATGGGACACGGGGAGAGTGATATATATCTTTATGAACGAGAATGCAGGGTATGGAAAAGGCCACAATGTGGCGTTGCGGGAAAGTGTGTATGACAGGGTGAAGTATCACCTTGTGATGAACGCAGATATATCGTTGAAAGCGGAAGAAATTGATACTTTGTGTGCTTTTATGGAGACCCAACCGATGGTGGGGCAACTGATGCCACGAGTGGTATATCCGAATGGAGAGACACAATATCTATGCAAGTTGCTCCCCACCCCGTGGGACGTGTTTGGGAGACGGTTTCTGCCGAAGCGTTGGACCGAGAAACGCAATGCGCGGTATGAACTGCGGGACTCGGGATACGACAAGCCTATGAACGTACCCTATCTGAGTGGGTGTTTTATGCTTTTGCGCACGGAAGCAGCGTTGAAAGCGCGACTTTTTGATGAACGCTACTTTATGTATCCGGAAGATATTGACTTGACACGGACTATCCATCGCGACTATCTGACACTCTATTATCCTGCCGTTACGATTGTACATAATCACAAAAAAGGCTCATACCATAGTATGCGCCTTCTGTGGATACACATTATAAATATGTGTCGTTATTTCAATAAATGGGGATGGTTTAGAGACACCGAACGAACCGCTTTTAACCGGCAATTATTGAATGAGTTGGGACTCTGATAAGGTGCGATTTCTCACGCATTCATCAGTCTATATCCGAGATATACGACATAAACAAGCAGCAGAATAACGCCATGCCACCAGCGAATCTCGTGCTTCTTGTTGGTCATGACAAATAGCCAAACCAATAAGCAGCCCGAAGCCGCCATGAGACAGTCCAAAATAAATCCATTGTAAGCGGGCAGCGGAGCGATGGTGGCACTACAGCCGAGAATCATAAAGACATTGAAAATGTTGCTTCCGATGACGTTTCCGAGTGCTATATCGCAATTTTTCTTCGCCGCAGCCATCAATGACGTAGCCAATTCGGGCAGCGAAGTACCAAGTGCGACAATCGTAAGACCAATTATTGCCTGACTGACCCCCGCCTCGGTGGCGATATGCACCGCGCTCTTGACAATCATCTCTCCACCAATGACCAAACCAGCCAAGCCCAACACTATCAAACCGATGGCTTTACCAAGGTGCATAGGGCGAATATCCTCGCTATCATCGGCATAATCTTTGGCATGATGCAGGGTAAAAAACATATATACCACGAAAATAACCAACAAGAAAATACCTTCCCCGCGCGAGATGCCATCGGAGAAAAATCCCATCACCAAGATGAACAGACCTGCCAAAGTAGCCAAGGGAATATCCACTTTGCGACTCGTAATTTGCGATGAAATCGGGTAAAGCAGGGCTGTGCTACCCAAAATCAGAAACACATTCAGGATATTGCTACCGAGAATATTTGTGATAGCAAGATCGGTGGAATTTTCGCTCACCGACACCATATTTACCACAAACTCCGGCATGCTCGTACCCATTGCGACTACGGTCAGACCTATCACTAAGTTGCTGATATGGAATCGTTTAGCCACGCCACTCGCGCCGGCAACCAACCAATCCGCACCCATAATGAGCAACACAAATCCCATTACGATGAGTACACCTGCAACAAGCCATCCGCCTGTTTGCATCCAAGAATTTAAAAAATCAAACATACCTTTATTTTTTACCTTTCGTTCCCCCGCCTTAGACCCGCTAATGCACCGCTAAAAAAACAGGCAAAGAAGGAGGAATGAAAAATTAAACAAATTATACATTAAACAAGAAATGCATAATGTCGCCGTCTTGCACGAGGTAGTCTTTTCCCTCAATGCCTAATTTGCCGGCAGCACGGCATGCTGCTTCGCCTCCGAGTGCGATGAAATCGTCGTATTTGATAACTTCGGCACGAATGAAACCACGTTCAAAATCGGTGTGTATGACGCCCGCACATTGGGGTGCTTTGCTCCCTGCTTTGAAAGTCCACGCGCGTACTTCATCACTTCCGGCGGTGAGGAACGTGCGGAGTTCGAGAAGGGCATACGCCGCCTTAATCAGTCGGTTGACACCGGACTCTTTCAGTCCTATTTCTTCGAGGAACATTTGGCGTTCTTCGTAGGTTTCCAGTTCGGCAATCTCGCTCTCAATCTTGGCTGCCAACACAAGCACCTGTGCATTCTCGTCTTTGACTGCCCCTCTGACCTGCTCCACATATTTGTTTCCGTTCACAGCCGCGTCCTCATCCACGTTGCAGACATACATCACCGGCTTGTTGGTAAGCAGAAACATCTCTTTGGCAGCCTGTTCTTCCTCCTTGTTGAGGAGTTCGACAGAACGTGCATTTCTGCCCTCCGAAAGGGCTTCTTTGTACTTGTAAAGCACTTCGAGGGCTATTTTTGCCTGCTTGTCGCCACCTGCTTTTGCCTGTTTTTCGGTTTTCTGGATACGCGATTCTACGGTTTCGAGGTCCTTGAGTTGCAGTTCGGCATCAATAATCTCTTTGTCACGCACGGGGTCCACAGAACCATCTACATGCACCACATTTTCGTCATCGAAACAACGCAATACGTGGATGATAGCGTCGGTCTCGCGAATGTTGGCGAGGAACTTGTTTCCAAGTCCTTCACCCTGACTGGCACCCTTAACCAAACCCGCAATATCCACGATTTCAACGGTCGTGGGAATCACTCCGCGCTCCGGTTTGCATAGTTCGCCCAATTTAATCAGTCGTTCATCGGGTACGGTAATTACGCCCACGTTGGGTTCTATGGTGCAAAAAGGAAAGTTAGCAGACTGTGCCTTAGCATTGCTCAAACAGTTGAACAATGTCGATTTACCCACGTTAGGCAGACCTACTATTCCGCATTGTAATGACATCTTTGTGTTTGGTTTTTAAGTGATTAACGAGAATTTGCCATAAATTCTCCGAACTAAAATACGTCGAAATGAGCCGCAAAGTTACGCTTTTTTTTTGGAATAACCAAAGATTTACTTTTTTTGTGTCATTTTGCGAAAACGATACCCAAAAAACGAGAACATAAAGCCTGATTTTAGAGGATTTGTCTATGGTCTATTCCTTTTGAAACAAACAAGAATCGACTGATAATCAGCGTAATAAGCCGCAAATATCAGCGATGAGTATTCTCGGCAATGATATCGCCGTGTGATTTTTCTTGGCAAAGTTTCTACAAAAGTTCCGTATATGCAAAATTATTTGTACCTTTGTGGCATAATTCCATTTTGAGAACCGACTCCATATTAAAAATCAATAGTTGTGCTTGCCCATGCTTTTCACATTTAATCTACAATCGACCCTACATTCATTCTTGTCTCAATATCCGCGGACACAGATATGTATATTGTCGGGTATCCAATCGTCGATGGGGTTGGATACTACCGAAATGCCATATCCTGTATTTACAATGCCGAAAGGGGAGGAAAACAAGTCGTTGGAAACGGTGCAACAAATATGGGATTTTATGCTCAAGAACCATATTACAAGGCGGGGTTTGATGGTAAACATAGGCGGTGGAATCACAACCGATTTGGGTGGTTTTGCAGCCTCTACTTATAAGCGCGGCGTTGATTTTCTGAATGTTCCGACGACGCTTCTTGCGATGGTGGACGCCTCGTCAGGGGGCAAGACGGGCTTTAATTATCACACACTCAAAAACTGTATTGGTACATTTGCCGAACCTATTGAGACCATTATTTGTCCGACCTTTTTGAAGACACTTTCCGAGCGTGAGTTCCTAAGCGGTTTTGCAGAAATGCTCAAACACGCTTTGCTTTCGTCTCCCAAAGACTGGCAGCAACTACTGGCATTTGATTTAGATGGGTATTTGGCGTCATTGCATTCTGCCCAAGATGCATCAAGAGAAAAAACAGACAAAGCCAATATGGCGATTTGCTCTTTTGCACCACTTATTGAAACAAGTTTGAATATCAAACAACGTATTGTGGATGCCGACCCGCATGAACAAGGATTGCGCCATGCACTCAATTTCGGGCACACGGTGGGGCATGCCTTGGAGTCATTGGCATTAGAACAACACACCACACCTCAACCTCCACACGGATATTGTGTCCTATGGGGTATGATTGCCGAATTGTATCTGAGCGTTGTGCGATTAGGCTGTCCGCGAGAACCATTGCAACAACTGACGCGCCTATTGCTCGATTATTACGGGCGTCCGATTTGCCATTGCAAAGACCATGCCCGTTTACTCGAACTGATGTTGCAAGACAAGAAAAACAGCGTTTCACCGGAAGCGGGAGACCACCCACAAGAGGTAAAAACCAATTTTACCCTGCTCCGTCAGATTGGCATCCCCCTTATCAACCAGACTCCTTCTATATCCGATATCAACGAATCCCTTGATTATTTATTCTCTTTGTAATAAGATGGAAGACTTAATGTTTTGAGGAGAACGTTTTCAGTTTTTTGTATGTATAATTTTACAATAGTTCGTTGTATCCACCCGACATCCACCTGACATCCACCTGACTTTTCAATGACGAATTATGAATTAAGAATGATATTCTCCTTGTTTCTACTTTCACTTTGGGGATGTTTTTATATGGTTGGGATATGAAAAAAAGAGGGAGAGTTTGGATATATCAGAAAAAAGTCGTACCTTTGCCCCTTGAATATATTTTCAGATATAAAAACAATCGAAAAACTAACCGTTTCGATACAAAACCTAATTGATACAAAACCATCGATACAAGACTTGGCGATATACAAACCTATTGACACAGAAACCATCGACACAAGACTTGCCGATACAAAACCTAATCGTCCAAAATGGAAGACCTTGAACTGCTTGTAGCAAAAAAACTACTCCAGCTGAAGACTTTTCGTCTGCAGGTGAACAGCCCTTTTGTGTGGGCCAACAACCTCAAATCGCCTATTTACTTCGACGACCGCAGGATATTCTCATATAATTATGTGCGCAATTTCATCCGATTGGAATTGGCGCGCACTGTAGCCGAACTATACCCAGACGCTGACGTGATAGCCGGTGTGGCGGTGAATGCGATTGCACATGGTGTGTTGGTAGCCGAACAGTTGGGACTACCTTATGTATATGTGTATCCGACCCCGAAAAACCACGGTTTGGAAAACCAGATAGAGGGGGATTTGCGCCCGAGACAAAAAGTGGTATTGATTGAAAATCAGATATATTCGGGAGATAACGCGAAGAAAGTAATAGAGGCACTGCGCAATAACGGTTGCACGGTGGAAGGCGTGGTGTCGGTATTTGATTATCAGATGGCGCACGCTCAACGGATATTCCGCGAAACAGATGTGGAACTGACTTCGCTGACCCGTTTTGACGCGGTGGTGAAGATAGCCGAAGAGGAGCATATATTCTCAGAAGCGGATTTGAAAGTGCTGCAAGAATGGCACAAGAACCCGACTAAATGGGAGAAATAACTTTGCGAATATATCTCGGGAAGGCTTTTCCGAGATTCTCTTTTATACTAAATGTATTTGAACAACGATGTCTGAAACAAAATACGAGAGCAAGATACAGTCGATACCCACTTCGGCAGACCAAGTATATAAGGTGCTGAGCAATCTGAACAATCTGAACCGTGTTCGCGATTTGATTCCGCAAGACAAGGTGCAGGAATTGGAAATCAGCGAAGATACGGTGCGTCTGAAAGTGGACGGATTGGGGCAAAAGATAGCCATACACATCGTAGATAAAACAGAAAACGACACTATCAAATTTGGCGCAGAGAATATACCTGTGCAGATGAATTTTTGGGTGCAACTGAAAGAAGTGAACCCCACAGACACACGTATCAAACTGACGCTGAAAGCCGAGTTGCCGATGATGTTTAAGATGATGTTGGATAAGAAATTGCAGGCCGGAATAGACCAAGCCGCCGAAATGCTTGCAAAATTTCCATACGCACAATGGAATTCATAACACACCGATAATATATTGAGAATGAAACGTTTACACATCCATAGAGAGGGGCGCAATATCATTATAGGATTGGTATTAGTCCTGTTTATCATCAACATTCCCATCTTTATTTATTTCCCGCACTGGATATTTGCCATCACGTTGATACTGACTGCGATGTTGTTGGTATTTGTTACGTACTTCTTTCGAAATCCGGTACGCGTGTTGGAAGTGGACGACCCCGATTTTCTGATTGCTCCCGCCGACGGAAAAGTAGTGGTGGTGGAACCGACAATGGAAAACGAGTACTTCCACGAAGAGCGGTTGCAGGTAAGTATTTTTATGTCGCCGTTTAATGTGCATGCCAACTGGTATCCGATAGAAGGCAAAATCATCGTTTCTGAGCATCAGAAAGGACGCCACAAAGGTGCTTGGCTTCCCAAATCGAGTACAGAGAATGAGCGTTCGTTGGTGGTAATCGAAACACCCGACAAGGGGCAGATTGCTGTAAGACAAGTGGCAGGAGCGATGGCGCGGCGCATAGTAACCTATGCCAAAGCAGGCAAACAATCGCATCGCAACACCCACCTCGGTTTCATCAAACTCGGTTCGCGCGTAGATATGTATCTGCCTTTGAACACAGAAATGTTTGTGGCAGTGGGTGATACGGTACGCGGAAATGAGACTATAATCGGCCGCCTACAAGACAAAGACGAAAACAATAACGAGTATAAATAAATAACAATACGTACACTATGGAAAAATTTGAAGAGTTGTTTGCGCAGTACAACTGCTGTCAGAAGGACGAAGATGTAAAAACGGCTACTGCCCAAATCATCAAAGAGCATTTTGATGAGAACAATACTGTCGAGGTTTGGAAACAATGCCTCCACCAGATAGATTTGACAACCCTGAACGGGGACGATACCACCGCAAAAGTGGCAGGTATGGCACAGAAAGTGAATGAGTTCAGCAAGCATTTCCCCGGTGTGCCCAACGTGGCTGCGATGTGCGTTTATCCCGCATTGGTGGAGACAGCACACAACACACTGACCGAACCTATCGGATTGGCCGCAGTGGCAGCAGGGTTCCCCGCTTCGCAGACATTTATTGAAGTGAAAGTGGCAGAATCGGCTATGGCGGTGGCTGCCGGAGCAACCGAGATAGACATCGTCATCTCAATCGGTAAATTCCTTGAAGGCAAATATCAGGAAGTGTTTGACGAGATTAGTGAAATAAAAGCCGCTATTCGCGATGCACACTTGAAAGTGATTTTGGAAACCGGCGCACTCAAGACGGCAGAAAACATCTACAAGGCATCGATTTTGGCGATGGCCGCGGGGGCGGATTTCATCAAGACCTCGACCGGAAAGATTGCAGTAAATGCCACACCGGAAGCCACCTACGTGATGTGCCATGCCATCAAAGACTGGTTTGAGAAGACCGGCAAGAAAGTTTGCTACAAGCCCGCAGGCGGTGTAAGTACGACCGAAGAGGCTGTGCAACATTATACATTGGTGAAAGAGATATTGGGTCAGGACTGGCTCAATAACGAGAGTTTCCGTTTTGGAGCAAGTCGCTTGGCGAATAACTTGCTGACGTCTATCACGGGGACAGAGACCAAATACTTCTAATCATGTTTAGAGTCTTAAATAAGAGATTTTTCTCAGAGAATGTGGCGGAGCTGATAGTTGAGGCTCCGCTCATTGCACGTAGTAGGAAAGCGGGACATTTTGTCATCGTGCGTGTAGATAAACAGTCGGAGCGTATGCCGCTGACGATTTCCAATGCAGACCCAGAAAAAGGGACTATCACGTTAGTGGTGCAACGTATCGGAGTGTCGTCGGCAAAACTCTGTGCGCTCAACGCAGGTGATGAGTTGGCAGACCTTGTGGGACCTCTCGGCCGTGCGACACACATAGAGAACTACGGTACCGTGGTTTGTGCCTGTGGCGGTGTGGGCGCAGCACCGATGTTGCCTATCGCGGAGGCTTTGAAAGCGGCGGGAAACCGTGTTATCACCGTATTGGCCGCGCGTACTGCCGACTTGATTATCCTACGCGAGCAACTCAGCCAATTCTCCGACGAGGTAATTGTAATGACCGATGACGGTTCGATGGGAAAGAAAGGGTTGGTTACACAGGGTATTGAGGAAGTGATTCAGCGCGAGCGAGTAGATAAATGTATCACCATCGGCCCTGCCATCATGATGAAGTTTGTGGCACTCACAACGCAGAAATACAATGTGCCTACCGAGGCGAGTCTGAATACCATTATGGTGGACGGGACTGGTATGTGTGGTGCATGCCGTGTAACAGTGGGCGGCAAAACTCGTTTTGTCTGTGTGGACGGACCGGAGTTTGACGCTCATCAAGTGGATTTCGACGAGATGTTGTCGCGTCTGCGTTCGTACAAAACTGAAGAAGCAGCCGCCTATCAAGCCTATTTGGACGGCAAAACGGTACAGACGGAGAATGTTTATCGGACAGAAGAAACGGAAAAAATAGCGCATATTGATGTAGAACCATTTACCGGTACTGCCAAAGACCGTGTGGCGATTCCGCGTGTACAGATGAACGAATTGGCACCCGAAGTGCGTGTCCGTTCTTTACATTCGGAAGTAAATCAAGGACTTACGACCGAGCAAGCCCTAACCGAGGCACATCGCTGCCTGAACTGCAAAACGCCAACTTGTGTACAAGGTTGCCCTGTGAACATCAATATCCCCGGCTTTATCAAGCAGTTGGAACAAGGTAATGTACAAGGCGCCGCCGAGGTCATCAAACAGAGTTCTACTCTGCCTGCCGTGTGCGGACGTGTCTGCCCGCAAGAAAAACAATGTGAGGCACAATGTATCCATCTGAAAATGGGGCATAAGCCCGTTGCCATCGGTTACTTGGAGCGTTTCGTGGCAGACCACGCTGCAAAAACAACGAATGAAGAACAAAGAACAAAGAATGGCAAAAAGATTGCCGTTGTGGGTTCGGGTCCTTCGGGACTGGCTTTTGCAGGCGATATGGCAAAGTACGGGTACGAAGTAACTGTGTTTGAGGCACTTCACGAGATTGGCGGTGTTCTCAAATATGGTATTCCGGAGTTCCGTCTGCCGAATAAGATTGTAGATGCAGAGATAGACGGACTGAAGGCATTGGGTGTTCGTTTCCAAACCGACACCATTGTCGGAAAAACGATTAGCACCGACCAGTTGCAACAAGCCGGCTACTCGGCAATCTTTGTCGGTTCGGGTGCCGGACTGCCCCGATTTATGGGTATTCCGGGGGAGAACCTGAATGGTGTGTTATCATGCAACGAGTATCTGACACGCGTGAACCTGATGGACGCAAGCAATGCTGCCACCGACACACCTCTGCTGTATGGAAAGAACGTAGCAGTTGTGGGTGGCGGAAACACCGCGATGGACGCTGTGCGCACTGCCAAACGTCTCGGCGCAGAGCATGCGATGATTGTCTATCGCCGATCGGAAGAGGAAATGCCCGCGCGTATAGAAGAGGTGCGACATGCCAAAGAAGAGGGTATCGAGTTTAAGACACTGCATAGCCCGATTGAATATCACGCTGATGAGAACGGACGTGTCAAAGAGGCTGTGTTGCAAGTGATGCAGTTGGGCGAACCGGACGAATCAGGGCGTCGCAGTCCAGTGCCGGTGGAAGGAAATACCTTCACTGTGCCGGTGGATTTGGTGATTGTCAGTGTGGGCGTGAGTCCCAACCCGCTGATTCCGCATAGTGTAGCAGGATTAGAGATAGGCAAAAAGGGGACGATTGTGGTAAACGATGCCATGCAATCCTCTATCCCGACTATCTTCGCGGGAGGAGACATCGTGCGCGGAGGTGCAACAGTCATCCTCGCAATGTCCGATGGTAGGCACGCTGCCAAAGCCATGCACGAATATCTGCAAAAGATATAACGTCTTACCGAAAATCCATATACGAGAGGCTGTCTAACAATGTGAAGGAGTTAGACAGCCTCTCGTTTGTTTATAGAGTATTAGCGGCAAAAAATATATGCAGGATATGCAATGTTTCGGACGGCTCTCGTTGCCGTCTTTTTGCCGTAATTGAGTGCATTAGGTCTCAAAGTGTATAAATGCATAATGCGAAAAAGATTAACATCAAATTACACAATAATGTCTGATTATTCACAATTACGGGACAATTACAGACAATTAGAGAACCGGCGTTATGGGATTTTATGAAGAAAAATGTGTGTATAGTACTGCTTTTCAAAACGTAAACTAAAATTTATTTGTAAGTTTCGGAAAAAAGTTGTACCTTTGTGCGCTTTTTGTATAGTCATCTTTGTGTCTAAATGTGAGATACGGGTTGCGAAGAGGCTCTTTTATGTCTCTGGCAATGGTTTGGCAATGCTCCGGCAATGGTCCCCACAGATAGAAAAGAAGTGGTGTTACAATAAGTAAATACGTGTAAATCAATAATAAAACATACATAATTATGCAAAACAAATGGCTTGTTAGATTCATGGCGATTATCCTTTTCTTGGTGTGCGCCTTCTACCTGTCGTTCTCCGTCGTTACTTCTCACTACGATAAGAAAGCGAAAGAGTACGCAGGGGACAATGCTGCAAAAGAGTACGTTTATCTCGACTCGATTGCATCGCAGAAAGTTTGGTTCGGCTACACCCTGAAAGAGTGCCGCGAGAAAGAGATTAATCTTGGTCTTGACCTGAAAGGTGGTATGAACGTAACCATGGAGGTTAGCGTACCCGACATTATCCGCGTCCTCTCAGGAAACAATACCAGCGAGAACTTCACCAAGGCAATGGCTTTGGCACAACAGAAACAAAAATCCAGTGGTACCGACTTTGTTACGCTCTTTATCGAGTCGTTCAAAGAGGTGGACCCCGATGCGCAGTTGGCAAGCGTGTTCTCTACGTTTGAACTCAAAGACAAAGTAAACTTCAACTCGACCAATGACGAGGTGGAGAAAGTGATTCGCGCAGAGGTGGAAGGTGCTGTAGATAACTCATTCAAAGTGCTCCGTACACGTATTGACCGTTTCGGCGTTGTGCAACCGAACATCCAGAAACTCTCACAGCCCGGGCGTATCTTGATTGAGTTACCGGGTGTAAAAGAGCCTGAGCGTGTTCGTAAACTTCTGCAAGGTTCGGCTAATCTTGAGTTCTGGGAGACCTACGACTTGGCTGAGATTCTGCCCCAGTTGGTACAAATCAACAGCGAGTATGCCCAACTCAACGCGGCTACCGAGGCAGCAAGCGAGACCGTAGCAGAGAAAGTGGAAACCAAAGCAGAGAATACCGACGATGACGATTTGGCAGAGTTGGTAGATGGTCTGCAAAACGACTCAAACGAAGTAAGCCAAGAGGAGCAGTTGGCTCAATACAAAAAGCAGAATCCGCTTTTCGCCGTATTGAATCCGGCGGTTAATCAGGCAGGTCAAGCCTATCGCGGTCCTGTGGTAGGTATGGTTCACTACACCGACACCGCTGCCGTAAGTGCTATCCTCAACTCGCAGATTGCCAAGCAGATACTGCCTCGCGACTTGCGTCTCTGCTGGACGGTAAAGGCTATTGATGATGCCGGTTCGGTATATCAACTTGTAGCCCTCAAGGCACAACGCGACGGACGTTCATCGCTCGAAGGTGATGTCATCACCGACGCACGTGCCGACTTCTCACAGACCAGTGCATACGCCAACGTATCTATGTCGATGAACGCCGAAGGCGCAAAGGCATGGCAACGTATCACCAAAGATAATATCGGTAAGTCTATCGCTATCGTATTGGACGGTTTTGTATATAGTTTCCCCACTGTGCAAAACGAAATCGCCGGTGGTAGCAGTGAGATTACCGGTAACTTCACAGTGGAAGAAGCAAAGGACTTGGCTAATACCCTCAATTCGGGTAAGATGCCCGCGCCCGCGCGTATTATTCAAGAGGATGTGGTAGGTCCTACGCTCGGTAAGGCAGCCATCCATGATGGTCTGTGGAGTTTTGCTCTCGGATTCCTGCTTATCCTTATATATATGGTGTTCTACTATGGTTGGATTCCCGGTCTGATTGCCGACGCGGCACTCTGCTGCAATATCTTCCTCTTGGTGGGTATCTTGGCTTCGTTCTCCGCAGTCCTCACCCTGCCGGGTATCGCAGGTATCGTCCTCACAATGGGTATGGCAGTGGATGCCAACGTGCTGATTTATGAGCGTATCCGCGAGGAGATGCGTGCCGGCAAGAGCATGCGTCAGGCTATCGACGTAGGTTTCAAAAACGCTATTTCGGCTATTATCGACGCCAACGTTACCAGTTTCCTGACCGGTGCTATCTTGGCTATCTTTGGTACAGGTCCTATCAAAGGTTTCGCTGTTACCTATATGATTGGTATCATCTCGTCGTTCCTTACCGCAGTGTTCATCACACGTCTCTTGCTGGAAGACTACGCAGGCAAAGACAATGCAAAAGAGTTGTCCTTCGCAACCCGTATGACCAAAAACTTCTTGCAAAACACCAAGGCCGACATTGTGAAGTTCCGCAAGTATGCATACATCATCTCCGGCGCATTGATTATCTTTGCCATCCTCGGTTTGGAACCCCATATCTTTGGTAAACTGAACCTCGGTATCGACTTCTCCGGCGGTCGCAACTATGTTGTTCGTTTCGCCGAACCGGTTAATACACAGGATGTTCGCGAGACACTCGACGACGCATTCAAGGCTAACCTGGAGGACGACCAGACCTACTCGCTCAACGTCATCACCATCGGTAGTGCCAACCAGATTCGTGTTTCGACCAACTATCGTATCCAAGACAACTCCGACGATGCCGACGCACAGATTGAGCAACTGCTCTACCAAGGTTGCAAACCATATCTCGGCGATGTTTCCTTCGATGAGTTCCGCTCTACCGAAATCAATCCGGAGGTGGGTATCATGCAATCGCAAAAAGTAGGTCCTGCTGTGGCTGACGACATCACCACTGCTGCTGTTTGGGCAATCATTGCAGCCTTACTTGGTATCTTCATCTATATCTTGATTCGTTTCCGCAACTTCGCTTACTCGGTAGGTGCTATCGCTGCACTTGCACACGATACCATCATCATCTTGGGTCTGTATGCAATCTTGTGGAAGGTGATGCCTTTCTCTATGGAGATTGACCAATCGTTCATCGCGGCTATCCTGACCGTTATCGGTTATTCTATCAATGCTTCGGTGGTTATCTTCGACCGTGTACGCGAGAATAATCATCTCTATCCGAAGCGCGAACGCGCAGTGAACATCAACAACGCTATCAACTCAACGTTTGGTCGTACCTTCTCGACCTCGATGTCAACGTTGGTGGTATTGTTGGCAATCTTCTGCTTCGGCGGTGAGACCATCCGTGGTTTCGTCTTTGCTTTGGTGATGGGTGTTATCGTGGGTACCTACTCGTCTGTATGTATCGCTTCGCCTATCAGTTTCGATATCCAGCAAGCACAGGCAAAACGCCAGGCTAAGAAAGCAGCCAAGGCTGTGAAAGCATAAAACAGAGAATCGATATCTTCAGAACGAAGATAATCGTACATAACCACAAGAGACTGTCTGCACACATCGTCAGACAGTCTCTTTTTATATTGGTATCGGGTGATATAAACTTAATCGGCGGGGAATCGGACGTTTAATTCTATTGGAACATGTAATTTGCTATATAATTGGACCATTTTTGGAGGAACGTTTACCTTGAAATCCAAAGTAACTTTGACACCTGCGGCTGCAGGAACTGCCGCTTGGGGACCACCCTCGCCACAAAAAACAATCTTGAGCGCAGAGCGAGAAGAGAAATTCGCGTGGCGACGAACGCCACAAACCAATGCTTTGCGAATTTCTATCCCCGAATGGAGAATAGACAAAGCATAGGAGGGAGGGGGATAATGACGGTATATCGTACCCACTGCGAAACGAGTGCTTTGCGTAAGAAGAGATGTGGTTGGCTGTACGAATAAACAGGGTACAAAACAAACACGGAAACGAGACAACCTGATAGTGTTGCCTTTTTGAGAGCCGGTTTACGAGTGGTTGTTTTCATTTGGGGTTGAGAAATTGAATTGTCTATTTTGGGAATGGTGACCTATCTCCTTGAACACACGAATATCAGTGCCGTTCGCCAAGCAGTTGATATACTCTGCAGAATAGTCAAAACGATTGAGCCGGCAGACCAATTCAAGGTAGTAGTATGCCAAGTCGTAGCGTTTCAACTCGGTGTAGCAAAATCCGATGTAAAAAGCAATATCAAAAAATAACTTCTTCTGCTCATCAGAGAAACCAAAGTACTTCGGTTTGAGATGACGGAACAAAGACAATAGCACACTCAGCGCGTCCACAAAATGATGCTCCGAATAGAGTTGGTAGCCATATTGGAAGAGCGTTTGCGGGTCGGAAGGTTTCTTAGCGAGTTCCTCTTGCAAACGGTGTCGCTCAGTAGTAGCATTGGTATTGCGGTCGTAGGTAAGCAATACGGAGATGGCTTGCGGAGTGTAGGTTCCTTCGGGCATCTCGTGTTGCAAGTTGTCGTAAGGCACACATACAGCAGTCAGACGCAAATAGATAGTGCCTTGCAGGTCAGACACAGGGTGCAAAACCAGGGTATAATGGCGGTAGGTGGTTTCCAGACTCAGCACAGCGGGAGAGGTACGCATCTGTGCCTGTTCACCCTCACCATCAATCATAGTAGAGAGGACATTGAAGTGTGCAATCTTATCTCGCTGACGGATCTGCTCGGTGGTGTTGTCGCGAACGATAGTCAGAGCCAGTAAATCTTCCACTTGCTCTTCATCGGAGAAGAAAGCAAGTAGAAGAAAAGACAAGTCGCCCGCCGGCAAACGATACGCAAGACTGATACGCCGAGGTGGCCGTTGGTGGTGCAACTCAGCCTCAAGGAGCAACTGCTGGTGGTGCTGTCTGCGGATAATATCTTCCGCAGATGGTTGTTTTGGGGATTTGACAGCCTCGCGAATATCGCTTGCCATAGCAAAGCAAAGCCCGATATAACGCCTAAGGATCGAAGCATCGGGGGAAACACAATCAACCTCTATATTGAGCGTTAGCAGGTTGTCATCCGCATCGTAACTGAAAGTAACTTTGCCGAACTTATATTGGCGGTTTTGATGTTCGCACACCTCTTGCACCCATTGCAGGTTATCGAGGGAATACGGGAGCGAATAGACACCAAAGAAAAACAACTGTATATCACCAATATGCTTACTCGCTATACTGTAGAAATGCCCTCCTTGATAAACGAAAGAGTATTGAATATCATCGTCATCTTGCTCTTCGATAGTGAGTTGACAACCACTTATCTTAGCAAACCCTTCTATGATTTCCATTCCGGTATGCGCACAAGGAGTATCCTGCTGCGGCCTGTCCTCCAATCCGCTCAAATGGCTGTGAAGCGTAGCATTCTCACTACGGACATGGCGGAGTTGATCTGTTAGATGATGATAGCAACAAAACAAGCAACCAACACGCAAGCGGCAATGATAATGTAGAGTAACGAAGGAAATGTCATAATCGACTTATTTAGTAATTAGTAGTTTAACAAACGATTGCGGGAGATAGACATTAGCGAGTGGAATAGAATCGGCAAACATCGGTGCTATCTGCGCCGGGGTATAACCCGCAATACCGCAACCGATAGGCGTAACGAGGAAAGTCTGCTCGGGGTGCGCCTTGGCGAATGCGATGAAACGCTCCACGGCGGGACGAAGATTGTCGAGTCCCTCCATGGTGGGGATGGCATAAGTCTTCCCTTGCATACCCTCCCCTTTGCCCATCACTGCACCAAAATGAGCCACCGCAAAAGCAGCCGCACCACCATAGTGCATACCTTGCACATTGCTGCCAAAGACAAACACCTCATTCGGCTTTAGTTGCGCAATATGGTGCGGTGTGATACGCGCCGGCAAAGTGTTTGCAGCAGACTTTTGAAACACTGCATTTACGGCAGAAGCGTAGAGGGCATTGATGACCACCCAGAACTCATCGGGGAGACGGCGGTGCATCTCATCGATGATGGGTGCGGGTATGTCGTGGTAGAACGCCTCGGCAATACCGCCCGTGATACAAGCGATCGTATCGCTATCACCACCCAACGACACTGCCAAACGAACAGCCGATTCAAAGTCGTGGCTATCGAAGAAGGCTGCCAATGCGGCGGGCATAGTGCCTTGGCAAGAAGCATCCACAACATAATCGGGGCGGATTTCATCGCAAGAGCGGCTGAAATCGTAAGCAAAGGTGTCCTCGATATACTGGCGGATTTGCTCTTTGGTAGCCCCCGTGCGTCCAAGGTAGATAGCAGAGGTTACCGCTTGCGCACCTTTGATGCCCTCGGGGTGGTTGTGAGTGATGATAGCCGAACGCTTGCCAAGGTCGAGTGCCTCATCGAGCGAATGCGCCAACCAGCCGCATGCCGAAGCACGCATAGCCGAACCGTTGCCATACGAATTGTAGGGGCGGCGAATACCTGCAGTGGGCAAGATATCATCAGGCTGCTCACCACGCTCGATATGCGGTGCGTACAAATCCATATTTTTAATGTACGGGGCAAACAACCACTCTGAAAAAGCCGAACCATACCCGATATCCGGGTATTTATACCCCCACTTGACCAACGACTGCTTCAACCCATATTGCGAACGAGCAGGATCATGCAGCAACCAATCTGCCACAGCAATGGTCATCACCGAATCGTCGGTGAATGAACTATTTTCCGAAAAGAAAGGAAACTCGATTGTTTTGATATTGTGCCACTCGTAGAGACTGCCCACAGTGTCGCCAATGATTGCGCCTAACATAGTTGTGATGATTATTTGGTTTGTGATTGAATGATACGAAGGGTGCAGGTGTCGGGCTCGGAACCGAAGAACAGGCGCAATGCCTCGGCAAAGACGCTGTCGGGTTCGGCTTGGTCGAAGAGCGTCATCGAGGAGCGAAACTTCATCGCATCGAGCGAACCGAATATGTCTTGCGCCGACATGTCGGTATGGGTGCAGACGGTGCGAGTGATTTCGCGCAAGCGTGTGCCTAAGACGGGGTGCAAGAGATAGGCACGCGCTTCGTCAAGCGAATGGATGGCATATTGCCGACTCATATCGCTATGTCCCAATCCTGCCACCTGCGGGAAGATATACCAAATCCAATGGTTGCGCTTGCTGCCTTGCGACATCTCTGCGAGGGCGGTTTCGTAAATATTTTCCTGCGCCAATAGGAAATAATTAAGATTAAAAGGATCTTGTATTGGTTTGGGTTTAACATAATCTGCTTTGGTTGAAAATGTAGCGTAGAGCGCATTGATGACCACCCAGAACTCATCGGGGAGACGGCGGTGCATCTCATCGAAGATAGGTGCGGGTATGTCGTGGTAGAACGCCTCGGCGATACCGCCCGTGATACAAGCAATCGTGTCGCTATCCCCGCCCAACGACACTGCCAAACGAACAGCCGACTCAAAGTCGTGGCTATCGAAGAAGGCGGCTAATGCTGCAGGCATAGTGCCTTGGCAAGAAGAGTCGAAATAATACTCAAGACGGATGTCATCGCAAGAGCGACTAAGGTCGTAGGCAAAAGTGTCCTCGATATATTGGCGGATTTGCTCCTTGGTAGCCCCCGTGCGAGCAAGGTAGATAGCAGTGGCTACCGCTTGCGCACCTTTGACGCCCTCCGGGTGGTTGTGAGTGATGATAGCCGAACGCTTGCCGAGGTCGAGTGCCTCATCGAGCGAGTGCGCTAACCAACCGCATGCCGAAGCACGCATAGCCGAACCATTACCATACGAGTTGTAAGGGTGGCGACCATCTGAGAAAATACTATTATCTTCGGTGGACGAATCACGATAACTGTAGAGGTTTTGTGGTTGGAATAGCCAAGTGCGAAAGCCGCCGCCGTAGCCTGCATAGGGGTACTTATGCCCCCACTTGACCAACGATTGCTCCAACTCTTGCTGCGAACGAGCAGGATTGTTCAGCAGCCACTCAGCCACTGCTATGGTCATCACCGAATCGTCGGTAAAATGACTACGCTCAATAAAGAACGGGAACTCGGTTGTATCAATATTGTATCCCTCATAGATACTGCCTACAGTATCTCCAATAATTGCTCCTAACATAGTGATTGTTTTATAAATTAGTGGTTAGTGTATATATTTTCTACTTATAGAATGTCAGCCAATTGGTGCAATAGTTGTGAGTATGCGGAAACAAGATGTGTACGGAATCATTATTGTCCCGATAGTACAAGTGATTCCATCCACTTCCCATATCCATGTACAAAGCATTGTTCATTCCGTATGCTTTTAGTGCCTCTGCAAATCGTCGAAACGGAACAGATTGTCGGCATTGGGCTATCAATAGCATGCCATCTTTTTCACACAGTGCCCGATAAAAATTCTGCCTTCCTCCATTGATGGCGTAAGGCTGGTATATCTCATTATCCTTGATGATCCATTTTTGGGCGAACATACAACCATCTTCCTCCTTTGCGATACTATCTACTGTTTTGTGGTCGTTACGCTCTATAAAATTCCAATGCTGTTTAGCACACACAAACCGCCCATAGTGTTGGTTGGCAGCGTACCGACCGTAGTGTTTCCCATGGGTGATGTAGGCTCCTACGATATTGTCGTATGCAAATGTATCTCTGAAGGCAAGAGTAAAGGCAGCCGCAGCACAAAAGACAATAGAGTCGTTTTGCTTGGAAGGCATTTGACCGACC
Source organism: Bacteroidales bacterium (assembly GCA_050872525.1). GTDB lineage: Bacteria > Bacteroidota > Bacteroidia > Bacteroidales > Paludibacteraceae > Colicola. The sequence continues at coordinate 28,406 of JBNMHB010000002.1, forward strand.
TCCAATTCTACTCGACTAAAAGAGGGACGAAAGACATACAAATTGTAGGTTGTATCTATCTGTATTATTGATTGGCTATTCTCATTAGGTGTGACACAAGCCGTTAAGCAAAGGAACAGCGGAAAGCAGTACGCAAATATGTATTTCATAATATCTTGTTATTTAATTAGTTATGTACAAATCTACTTTTATATGGTCTTGTCAAATCCATCAGAACTCCAAGCGGAAGGAGCGGTCTTGTTTGAAACGGTCGTATGCCTGCTTGTCGAAGCGATAGTACTTACCGCCGCGGTGTCCGGACACTTGCTCTGTCTCGCCTGTTTCCAACAGGATACCCGTCTTGAGTATTTTCTTAGAGAAATTAGCCCTATCCATTGGCTCTGCCAAGCCGAGAATGCACTCGTACAGGCGTTGCAGGCGCGGCAAGGTAAATTTCTCAGGGAGCAACTCATAGCCGATAGGGCGAAAGACAATGTCCTCGCGCAGGCGTTGTATGGCTGTTTGGAGTATCCGATTGTGGTCGAAAGCCAATGTACCCACTTCGCTGAGTGGTACCCATACGGCGCGTTTCGCATCGGTGCCGCCCACGACCTCGCAAGTCGGTACCAAAGTATAGAAAGCCACGCTCACTACTCGCTGCTCAGGGTCGCGATCCAAAGCAGAGAAAGTGCCAAAGTTCTCCGAGTAAGCATTCTCTATGCCCGTTTCCCCTTTCAACTCGCGTGCAGCGCACTCTTCAATAGTCTCTTCCATTCTAAGGAAACCGCCGGGGAGTGCCAGTTTACCTATCTCCGTGCGGTCGGAGCGTTCTATAAGTAGCACTTTCAGTTCGGTACCGTTGAATCCGAACACCACATTATCCGCAGCAATAGCCGCCCGCTTATACTCGTAGGCAAACTTGCCATCCGATGTCTCTATCCAATCTTTACGCATAGTCTTTTTGTTTATGCTCCCCATGCTCCACCCTTTTGATTTCCGTCGGGCAACAAAAAGGAGTTTTTAGTATTCAGTTTTGTGCCTCCCTAAGAGACATTAGGTAATTTCAACACAAAGATACGGCATATTTTTGATATATGCAAATTTCATTAGGTAAAAAGTACACTTTGTATGTATTTTTTCTGTATTTTGCTACTTAAGCAAGGCAAAATAGGTACATCTTCCTCCTGAGACGGACCGTTACTCAAACAGTCGGGCTATCGCAGAAAAGACTGCACCAATAGCAGCCGTAACTACACCCCAAAAAATCGCTATCATCTACAAACAAAAAGGCTGCCCGTGTCTCCTATAGACCGAGCAGCCCCCAATGATTAGTTGGGTATCTTATCAAATGCTATTTGCCTGCGAACAAGTTTTCCCATTGCATCATACACCTTCTCGTCGCGCACAATCCGCAGTTGCCCCTATTCGTTGAGGTACTTAATTACCACATTGCTATCCTTCTCGGCAACATCAATAGCAGACGATTTCCCTTTTTCTCTCACAGTGGCTTTCCAACCTCCGGCATTCGTATAGCCCATATACGATGGATTGGCATAGAATATATCAAATAAAGAGGCTTCTGCTTTATTCTTTGTAGGATTGCTGTCAAACCCCACATAGCCACCATTGGCAGGCTCCGCATATATCACGGCCTTGGCATAACGCAGTGCCCATACCTCATTGCTTCCTGCTATCAACAACATAGCATAGATACACATCAAACGAGTAAATTTTTTCATAATTGTGATGATTGATTACGAGTTAAACAATTGTATGTATATAAATAGGTTTAGATATGCAAAATTGCCGATTATTAAGGTAATACACATCGAATCGACCTATTTTATCGTTAAAACCGCTGCAAAATTATGATTAATCTTTGAAACAAGCAACTTTTGCCCACCTTATCATACACGAATAATAACAAATGATAATACTTTCGTAACAAAGGTTACCGGATTTCCCCTGCTCCATCGCCCACTCTATTACCTCTTTTATCGGATAGCAATCATTCTGTTTCTCGCTGATTTTCTGCAAGTGATGTGTGCTGGAGATATGATAGCAAAAAAAGAGACTGCCCCCATAGGGAGCAATCTCAGTCAATTCTCAGAAATATAAACCTAACCTATTAGCGGACGCGTTCGCAGTAACTTCCGTCGCGGGTATCTACGCGGATGGTCTCGCCCTCGTTGATAAACAGAGGTACACGCACTTCTGCGCCGGTCTCTAAGGTAGCGGGTTTCAGTGTGTTGGTGGCGGTATCGCCTTTCAGCCCCGGCTCGGTGTACGACACAGTCAGTTCCACCTTAGCCGGCAACTCGGCGAAAAGGATGGTGTCGGTAGAAGCGTCGCTTACCACGTCAACCACAAAGCCCTCTTTCAGGAAATCGACACCCGTAATCAGGTCGTGCGCGATAGGCACTTGCTCGAAGGTCTCTTGGTTCATAAAGATATAGTCCTCGCCCTCTTGATAGAGGTATTGGTACGGACGGCGCTCCACGCGTACATCCTCCAATTTCTCACCGATATTGAAGCGACGCTCCAAAACGCGACCATCCACTACATCTTTGAATTTCACACGCATGATTGTGTTTCCTTTGCCCGGTTTCACGTGCAGGAACTCAATCACAAAATACAAACGGCCGTCCATACGGATACAAACGCCATTCTTGACATCTTGAGAGTTAATCATAAAATATCCTTGATGAATTTATTAGTATATACGCAAAATACGGACTGCAAAGGTACATAAAAAAAACGAATTGTACAAATTCCGATAAAATTATTTTGTGTTCTTTGCATAATCGTGCCTTTTTTCGTACCTTTGCACCGCGTTTCGTAAGAATGGGAAACAAAAGAAAAATATAACAAAAAAGTGTTATATTGTAGTGAAATTTTTAACTTAAAAATTGTCTGTAACTATATGGCAAACTTCTTCTCGTCTCTCGACATCTGGCAGATTCTGCCGTCTTTCGTGTTCTTGGTAGCGATTATAGACCCTCTGGGTAATATGCCTATGGTCATATCTATGGAGAAAAGAGGCGCAAAAATCAGTGCATGGCGTGTGGCTTTGGCGTCGGCGGCTATCTTGATAAGTTTCCTCTTGTTGGGCGAATGGATTATGAAATTGTTTGGTATCAAGATAGAATACTTTGCTATCGCCGGCGGATTCATCATCTTCCTGATGGCATTGGAACTGATATTGGACATCGTCATCTTTAAGGTGGACCTGAACGGTTCGGGCAACCTGATTCCGTTGGCATTCCCTATGTATGCCGGTCCGGGTGCATTCACTGCCCTGCTGGCGATGACGGCAGACTATACCATCCCCAACTTGGTCTGCGCCGTATTGCTCTGTATCGTCTTGGTGTATATACTTCTGTTGGCAACCGACTGGCTGTCGAAGCACTTGGGCAACACGGCGGTATATATCATCCGTAAGTTCTTCGGAATCATCGTGTTGGCTGTCGCTTGTCAGTTGATATTTGGTAACTTGGCTATCGTATTGCACAACGCCATCTTCCCCGGATGATAGAGGCGGATATTCGTCGGGCGGCTCTTGAAGTCGGTTTTGACGATTGCGGTATCGCCCCTGCCCTGCGTTTGGATACCGATGCGCAGTTTATGGACGCCTGGGTGGCGCAGGGTTTGCATGGGGAGATGGACTATCTGGAGCGCAACTGCGAGAAGCGTTACGACCCGCGTGAGTTGGTGGCGGGCGGAAAGACGGTGGTGGTGTGTCTGCTGACGTATAGCAAGTCCGGACGCGACTACCACAGGGCCGTGAAATCGAGACTCTACCAATTAGAGGCTTTGCTCCGAGAGCGTTTTGGCGATGAGATAGTGGGCGAAGGGCAACATATTTTTTGCGATTCTGCGCCTTTCTTGGAGCGCCGTTGGGCGGTTTTGGCAGGGATGGGGCAGATAGGGCGCAACCACCAACTGATACACCCGCGCCTTGGCAGCATGGTTCACCCCGGCGAGTTGGTGTTGCAAGTGGAGGTGGAGCCGGAGTCGAAGACAGTGCCCGCCGACATCTGTGCCGGTTGCCATCTATGCGAGGAGGCGTGTCCCACGGGGGCTTTGCGCAATCCGGTATGGGACGCACGCCTATGTATCGCCTATACGACACACCATTGTCTCGTCTGCCAACAGGCATGCCCGAAAAACAATCGACAATAAACACCTTATTATTATAATAATATAATATGCTTCCCTATTCAGAATTGACCATTGCTTTGGCGAGCGACCATGCCGGTTTCGCCCTGAAGCAGAAAGTGTGCCAATGGCTTGAGAACCAAGGTGCCAAGGTACACGATTTCGGTTGCTATTCCACCGAGAGTTGCGATTATCCCGACTATGCGCACCCATTGGCAAGCGCGGTGGAGAAAGGAGAATATGCTTTCGGCATAGTCATCTGCTCCACAGGAAACGGTATCTGTATGACCGCCAACAAACATCAGGGTATCCGCGCGGCACTCTGTTGGGACGTGCCTCTCGCGCGTTTGGCACGCCAGCACAACAACGCGAATGTACTCGGTATGCCGGCTAACTATATCAGCGAAGCGGTGGCAATGGAAGTGGTGGATACATTCTTTACCACCGATTTTGAAGGTGGTCGCCACGAACGTCGTGTCAATAAAATTCCTCTTCAGCCGAACCTGTAACTTACTGCGTTGCGTAGGCAGTTATGCACTGAGCCTTTGGGGCATAGTGCGTGTGCGTCATCTGCCTACGTTTGTATCGGTAGAGCCTGCCAATTTTTGTCAGTTGCGCTGCCCCGAATGTCCGGTGGGTATGGCAGGCGGGCGTCCGCAGCAGGGGAAAGCCGAGTTGCTACGCCCCGAGGTGTGGCAGACTCTGCTCCGCGACATGACCCCATACGCGCACACGATTCAGTTTTATTTTCAGGGCGAGCCTCTGCTCAATCCGCACTTGGCGGATATGGTGCGCGAAGCACACTCGGCAGGGCTGTACACCATCGTCTCCACCAACATCCAATCGCTCACGCCCGCCATGGCGGAAGCACTGATACAGAGTGGGTTAAGCAAGATAATCGTCTCTATGGACGGACTATCGGCAGAGTCGTATGCCGCTTATCGTGTGGGGGGCGACTTCGCCTCGGCAAAAGCGGCACTCCGCCTGTTGCACGATACCAAACGGCGTCTGCACTCACGCACACCTGTCATCGAATGGCAATGTCTGCGCCTGCGCACCAACGAACACGAATGGGCGGAGATACGGCGCGTCTATCGCCAATGGGGGGCAGACCGATTGGTCTTCAAGACCGCACAACTCTACGACTACACAGACGGCAATCCTCTCATGCCTTCCAACCCGCGTTTTGCCCGCTATGCACAGGGCAACGACGGCAAATACCACCTCAAACAACCGCTGTGGCGACGGCTCCGGCGCGTGTCTTCACCCTGTTTCCGTCTCTGGGCGGGGTGCGTTATCACCACATCGGGCGAGATGCTCCCCTGTTGCTACGACAAAACACATGCCCACTCATGGGGCAATATCCTCTCCACGCCCCTGCCCGACTTGTTCCATTCCGCACAAGCAGACACTTTCCGCCGCAAGGTGATTGCCCCCACCGGCACCATAGACATCTGCACAAACTGCCACTTTTAATAATTATGAATTAAGAATTGCTTGCTGCTTTAGGTTGAAATTTCCGAATCACTCGATAACCACCCGATACAAACAGCAAGAACAATAGGGGAAACATTCTACGCTACGCTTGGAAACAAATACACGAAAAATTAAATCAAATATAGACAAATATATACGGGGATACCCCCACATCAATTCAACAAAAACTATTCACTATGAGTTCTTATATCGAACTAATGTTAATTTAATAGAGAAATCCCACTAACCACAAAGGCAGTTTGTGTCCGATTGGCATTTCGATATCGTCCGCCAAAATATAGGAATCGGCAACATTGGCAATCTGTGTGTAATCTTTGCTGCAACCACCTACCTCTATCGTATATTTCCCGTCTATCAAAAAGTCGCCATTGCTCTTCTTGTACTCCACCAAATGTTTGTATGCCAACTGATTGACGGCAAAGGTCTCCCGCATGGTGCCTTGCTTTATCGGATTATTTGCCAATGTATAGAGCAGGTTTGTGTTTTCAATATATATCTTGTCCGGTTTTTGCAGTTTTTTAATGTTGGCACTATCGCAATACAACAAATTCAACAACTTGGCATGCTGCATATAATTCAAATAGCCCAATATGGTTTCCCTTTTGAGGGATGTTTGTACCGACAATTTCTTAATATCCACCTCAAAAGGTTCCGTAATTGCCAGCACGTTCATCAGGGCTTTAATCTTGCGTGTATTCGCCACATCCACGCCGCAGATACGCGGCATTTCGTCATCAATAATTTTGTAGGTTACTTGTTCGATTGCCGAATAATAATCTATCTTATTTTTGATATAATAGGGATAGTAACCTATTTGCAAATACTCGCGAAAGAAAGCCAATGGACGGCATAAAGCATTTACTTGTAGGCACAACGGCATAGGATTATCCAACAACTCTTGCAAAGAATAGGCGGGCAGGTCTATCCCTTTATAGAATTGCAGATATTCGCGGAAAGACAGTCCCTGTATATCATGATTGATACACCGGCGCGACAAGTCGGCATCACCCGTCATCATATCCAAGAGCGATGAGCCGCTTAATACCACCTGCAACTCGGAATAAGAGTCGTATATTTCTTTTATTTCCCTGCCCCAGTTCGGGTACTTATGAACCTCGTCCAAAAACAAATGTGTACCGCCGTTTTTGTAGAATATATCTACAAAATCAAGCAGGTTATGGTCAGTAAAATAGGCTCCGTCCAGCGAGCAGTACAATACAGACATATCTTGCGGCTGAAAATGCTGCTTGATATACTGCAACATCATAGTGGTTTTGCCGACTCCTTTCGGACCGCGAATGGCTAACATCTGTGCGTCCCAATTGATATCCTTTGCGCATTGGCGCACTATCTTAGTTGGCGTAACCGCCAACATCCTCTGATGTTTTTCGTACAACTTATCCATATATCATTCCTACTATTGTGTCCACTATAACGGACATATATTTTATTTTTGTGTCCGATACAACGGACACGCTGCAAAGATACTACTTTTCAATGAGATATGCAAATTATACGTTAATTTTCTTGAACATATAATTAACCATGTAATTAACCATTGTTTCCTGAATTGCAATTAACGATAAATTATACGTTCTTCCAAAGAAAAATGGTTCAATTATATGGATAATTACATGTTCCAAACCTATTAACGACCCAATTACACGATAATTAACGTTCTTTCATATTGCATTTCGTTATTTTTTTGTTAAATTCCGTGTTTTATTTGCAAGTATCAGATTTTCGTCGTAACTTTGCACACGATTATGAGGAATAGGGGTTCTACTACACTATGCCCATACAGGTAAAGCGCACTAAATCAACGGAATCTTGATTATTCCAAGCAAAACAGAGATCCAATCGACAGCAGATTATCTGCCGAAACATACTCACATAGAAAATTAGAACTGAATAACTTTATATTAACTATTAAATTTATTTCATTATGAAAAAATTATCCATTTTATTTGCTGCACTATTGGCAACTACGTTGTCTTTCGCAGCTGATTACGAAAAGGTAACTGCTGCCCCCGCAGATTGGAGTGGTGAGTATCTTATTGTGTATGAGAACTCTGCAACGGAGGCTTATGCATTCAATGGCGTTGATGCAGAAGGGGATTACACAAAAGAAATCATTACTGACAACAAAATTACTACAACTACTGCTGTATCCTTCAAAGTTGCAAAGAATGGTGAAAAGTATTCTATCCTCATTCTTGGTGGAAAAAATGACGGAAAATATCTTGGACATTCTGGAACAAAAAACGGAATAAAGACCGCAGATGAGGCCATAGATAATATTATTGAATATAATGATAAAAATAAAAACACTATTATTAGAAATGAAGAAGTTGCAACTCTGCAATTTAATAATGCAGCTACAAATGGCAATCGTTTCCGTTATTATACAAAACTAAATCAACAACAGATTCAACTCTATAAGAAAGTTGCCGGTGTACCGGTTCCTGCTACCGCTATCGCTCTTGACCAAACAGAATTAGAGATGGAGCAATACAAGTATATCAAGTTAGTGGCTACGCTGACTCCTACAGATGCTACCACAGAGGTAGTTTGGACTTCTTCTAATGATAAAGTGGCTACCGTTGCAAATGGTTTGGTTACCATCGTTGCCGCTGAAGGAACGGCTACTATTACGGCTACTGCAGGTACTGTTAGTGCAACTTGCGAGGTAACGGCTAAATCTGCAACAGTTCTTACTTGTGCTGAGGCTGCCCAAAAGGCATTGTCTGTATCTGCAGATAATGAGGTGCTTGCCGGTGGTAAATATGTTATTCGCGGTTATGTAACTGCTTTAGCAGGCACTCCCTCTACTGATTTTTCGACATATGGCAACTACTCTGTATGGATGGCTGACGCCAAAGATGGTGGTAAAGTATTTGAAGCATACCAAGTAAAACCTGTAGATGGTAAAACCGTGGCTAAGGTGGGTGACTATGTAGAAATTGTTGGAGATCTCACCAAATATAAGACTACTCCTGAAACGGTAGGTAAACAAAATGCTACTATTGCTTTCCTTGCAGACCCGACACCTCAACCTGCTGTTTCTCCGTATTGCCAAACTGAGGTAGGACACTTATTTGCAGAAAATGCAGATCCTAATTCGTACATACTGCTTTCTATCGGCTCGAAGAACGGAAAGACCATTGTTCGTATCGACCAGGATGCTGCCAAGAACAGCGCAATGTTTGATTATCTGCAAGTAACCACTTTGGCTACCGCAGGGGCAGATGTTGCTGAAGGTGGCGAAAAGGCTATGGCTGTAGAGTTTGATACGCCTGTTGCTGACGCTAAGGGCAACATCACACTTGAAATCCTCTGGAGCACTATTGCTTGGCCCGGTCGTTGGATGGTACAAAATGTTGAAGTACCTGCTACCGCAGAGTGCGAGCATGCTGTATTGGTAGGTCCTTCTACTGCCCTCGATGCAACCGTTGTGGCTCCTAAGGCAACCAAACGCCTTATCAATGGTGTTCTCGTTATCGAGAAAGACAACGTTCTCTATAACGCTCAGGGCATACGTCTCTAATTCTATTCCGTATTGTCTGAATACACCAATCGGTGTTCCGACATAACCCCACATCTCCTGCCAACTCCGTTGCGCAGGAGATGTTTTTTTAGAAAGGAACGTATAATTATCGTGTAATTTATCGTTAATCGCAATTCAGAAACGATACAACGGTTAATTACATGGTTAATTATATGTTCAAGAAAAATGAATGTCTATATATTCAAGGAAAATTAACGTCCAATTACACGCTAATTAACGTGAGTTCGATATAAGATATTTATAGCGAATCGTTTTTGTTGATTATATAGTCTATTCCCCTACCACTACCCTACCACTCACTTCTCTTATACCTCTTTTGCGCCATCTCTATCCCTTGCTCATCCCTTGCCTATCCCTTGCTAAAATTCTGCCGGTTGCCCCCTATCTCCTCGTGACCTGCGTATAGGATAACCGATACATAACCGATACATAACCGATAGATATGAATACTTTCTCTATACTTTGATGCTATCCTAATGCTACCTTGTTATTCTATTTTTTATATCGAACTCACGTTAATTAACGTTCCCCTCAAAGAAAACATTAATGGTCCAATTACATGGTTAATTATATGTTCAAGAAAAATTAACGTCCAATTATACGATAATTACACGTTCCCTCATAGTATATTTGTCGATATTTGATTTAATTTTTCGTTTATTTGTTTCCAAGCACGGTGTGGATATCACGGTACTCGAAGCCGCGTTGGAGCAGGAAACGGATTTGCTGTTCGCGTGAGGCGTTTTTCTTCTGGGCGAGGACTTGGCGCAAGATATTCATATAATCGGTGTCATCGATGTCCTCTATGGCAGCCGAGACACACTCTTTGGGCAGGTGGCGTGCTTGGAGCATCATACGTATTTTGACCTTTCCCCAGTGTTGATAGAGCAGTTTGTCATGTACGTAGGCTTGGCAGTAGCGCATATCGTTGAGGTAGTTGTTCTTATACAACGCACTGATTATCAAATCATTCATTTCCTCGCTCCCGCCCCATGCGATGAGTTTATTACGCACATCGTCGGCGCAATGTTCTGCTCTTGCACAGTATGCCTCCGCCTTGAGGCGCAACTCGTCGGGGGTATAGTCCTTATTCTGTGTATTCTCCGGAAACGATACGCGGTTTGCCATAGATGTCGTTGATTAAAGTGGTGTGTGTGTATCCCTCTTGTCGGAGCATTTCCATAGTCTCGTTGCCATACGCCTCGTTGATTTCGAAGAACAGCATGGGTGCTTTGTGCAGTGTGGCGATACGGCGATAGAACAAGAGCGGGTCGGTATCCGGCACAAAAAGTGCCGTTGCCGGTTCGTAGCGAAGCACGTTCTCGTCCATGAGGATACGTTCTCGGTTGCAGATATATGGCGGATTGCTCACTATGAGGTCATAGTCGCCGATGGGGTCGGACAAGATGTCGGCTTGCAGGAAATCCACTTCCACATGGTTGCCGACGGCGTTCCGACGCGCCACCGACAGGGCGTGTGGACTGACATCCAATCCCTGCACCGTCCATCGGGGGCGGGCTTTCTTGAGCGCGATAGCGATACAGCCCGTGCCGGTACCTATATCCAACACACGCAGCGGGGTATTGGCGAGGTGGGCAGTACGACGACACAGATAGTCCACTAATTCGGCAGTCTCCGGACGCGGGATAAGCGTGGAAGCGTCCACAAAGAGGTCTAATCCGTTCCACAAAGTATGCCCGAAAATATATTGTATGGGTTCCTTGTTGCGCAAACGCGATAAAATAATTTCGAGGTTTGGAATAATTTTCGTATCTTTGCAGCCACAAAGCAGTTGCGTGCGCGACATACCGGTTGTCTCCTCGGCTATCCACCACGCCATATCCCTACATTCCTGTTCGGGATAGACGTCCGACAGACGAGAAACAATATATGCTATGACTTCGTTCATGCTGCAAAATTACACAAAAAAGATGAATTACACAAACTACATAGCCCGCTGTATCGAGTTGGCGCGTCTGGGCGAATACTATGTTGCCCCCAATCCGATGGTGGGGGCGGTGTTGGTGCGCAATAGCGATGAGCAGATTCTCGGCGAAGGGTGGCACCGTCGGTTTGGCGAAGCCCATGCGGAGGTAAACTGTTTCGCCGATGCCGAGCGACGCACATCGGACATTTCCTATCGGGATTGTACTCTGTTTGTCAGTTTGGAACCATGCAGCCACTATGGCAAGACACCCCCGTGTGCCAAACTGATTGTGGAGAAAGGGGTCGGGCGCGTGGTGATAGGTATGCAAGACCCCAATCCACAGGTGGCGGGGCATGGCATTCAGATGTTGCGCGAGGCGGGCATAGAAGTGGTGGTGGGTGTGTTGGAGGCAGAGTGTCGCCTGCTGAACAAACGGTTCCTGTGCTTGCAGGAGAAACAACGCCCGTATGTGATTCTCAAATGGGCGCAGACCGCCGACGGGTTTGTGGACAGTTGTCGGTCGAGCCGGGCAGAGTGCGCACCATTGGTCATCTCCACCCCGCTCACCAAACGCCTGGTACACAAAATGCGGGCGGAGAACATGGCGATTATGGTGGGTACACGCACGGCATTGTTGGATAACCCGCGCCTGCTCACCACCCGTTGGAGCGGACGAAACCCTATTCGGGTCGTAGTGGACAGGCATGGTGTGCTGCCCGCCGAGAGCCGGATATTCAGCCACGAGAGCAGCACAATAGTCTATCGCGAGTGTACCGACTGGGCATATATATTGCGCGATTTGGCAGCGCGGGGCATACACTCCGTCTTGGTGGAGGGCGGTCCCTCCCTGTTGCAGACTATCTTAGACAGCCATCTATACGACGAGATACATATCGAGGTGGCACCCATGCGGATTGGCTCCGGCGTAGAAGCGCCCAGAGTGGTGCTGCCGGCGGAAGTGGAACAGGTGGAGGGACACCTATTATATACTATAAAGCATAACTCAATATGAAGAAAACTCAGTTCTTACTCATACTCGCGGCGGGGTTAGTCCTGACAGGGTGTGATTTCTTTCAGCGGAAACACCTGTCCGGCATAGCCGTCGAACTCAATGGGCATGCCCTCTATTGGGAAATGTTGGATTCACTCACGATGGGACTGTCGAGCGAGGATAGTATGCGCGTGGCAGACCGATATATCCGCCAATGGGCGACAGACATATTGGAATACGACAAGGCGACAGATATAGCAGACAATCGGATAGAAGCGTTGGTGGAGGACTATCGCCGGTCGTTGTATGTGCATGCCTACGAGACGATGTTGGTAGAACGGCGTATGTCCACCAAGGTGCCCGACTCGGTGGTGGTGCAAATCTACGAGGCGGATACCGAGCAGTTTATGCTGCGCGAGAGTATCCTGAAAGGGGTGTTGTTGGTCATGCCCCAAAACGCACCACACCAGAAACGCCTGCGGAGATGGTTGGAGACCCCCGACGAGAACATCGAAGACATCGAGAAATATGCCTATCGCTATGCCTCCGGCTATGAGTTGTTCACCGACCATTGGCTCACGGCGCAGCAAATCCTATTCCATATACCCGTTACCAAAAACGATTTCGAGCGCATGCTCAAGCAAAAAACACAGATAGAGATTAGCGACTCCACCTATTTGTATATCTTGCAAGTAACCGACAAACACCTGTCAGGGCAACCTATGCCCATCGATTATGCCCGTCCGGAAATAGAAAAGACGGTGCTGCGCCATCGACAGGTCGATTTTCTCCAAAATGAGCGCGACAAACTATACGACGACGCTATTTTATTCAAAAAGATACATTTCTTTGAGCGAGAAAACTAAGGTCTGACACCCCCGTTTTGGTGCTTACCCGGCGCACTTGTTTTGTCTAACGAGTGTACGATGAGCGTGTCGGCGTCCACCGAAAACGACACCGCCCAGTCGGCGTAGTCGAGGTGATAGACGCGGTTGGGGTCGTGCTGATAAGCAGGGCGCGGGTCCTGCGAGAGTATCTCATACAAGGCGCGGAGAGGACAGCCCGATTGCTCGGCGGCATGGAGCAAATGGGGCGGAATATCCACCTGCAGGCGATAGTTGCGTGTGGCTTCGCCAAAGCCATTGCGCGCCTCCAGATGAGCGTCTGAATAGGAGAGGTAGGGTTTGATATCATAGATAGGTGTCCCGTCCTGCAAGTCGGCGCCACTCACCACCAGCACCGTCCCCTCTTGCACTGTCTCCTCCACACGCAACAGACGTACACTGCTCAGCCCCAGCGAGTTAGGGCGAAACGGCGACCGCGTGGCAAACACCCCCATGCGCGTATTTCCCCCCAACCGCGGCGGACGAACCGTCGGAGACCAAACCAGCCCCCCCGCCTCTGTCGCGGGTCTATCGCGGGTCTGTCGCGGGTCTGAAGTATTTGGAGCCTGCCGATATGCCTCTTGACCCTCGGTGGCAGCACATTGGCTGAAACCCCATATCAGCCACAGATGTGAATAGTCTTCTATCCCGCGCAATGCCTCGCGCACCCGAAAAGGTGCCTCAAAGACAATGCGCGTCTCGATAGACGATTCTTCACGCGATTGCCGCGGAATACCAAACTTATCTCTAAATCCATTATGTGCAACAGCAATCGGTACAATCTGCATAGTAGGGACATCGGGGATTAAATGGTAATTACAATATGATCGAAAGACAATTATAATAGATTAACGAAAATGTTTCGGCGATGAAGATTGGGACACATCAATCTCGCGGAGAGCAGCATGGTCGGAGAACCATTGGTCAAGGTCCATCTGTGAGTCGCCGAGACGAGTTTTAATTTTCTGCCGACGATTCCACACTGTCCGGTCGGAAATATCCAACAAGAAAGCAATATCGCTATTGCTGAATCCGAGAACGCCTAACGAGATAACTTGTTCGTCTTGCAAAGTGAGTGTTGAATATTGATTCTTCAAGTCATCTAATAGATTGTAATACAGACTATTAAACTCTCGTCTGAATGCCAGCCAGTTCGATTCTTTGGTAAAGATAATCTGCTTCAGATAGTTTTTAATCTCTCGCGGTAGCGTGTTGGGAATATCTTCCAAGTGAAGATGTTTCGCCATATCCATACGTTGGTACAGCAGTTGCCGGAGAGAATTTCGTTTTTCGGATAATTCGGTATTCAGTTGCCGAATATCTGCCTGCATACGCTGCTCTTTCTGTTGGTGCGATGTACGCACATAATAATATACCCCAAGACCAATCAGCACTACAACGATGAAAGCCGATGTACCCAAACCTATGGTCAGCCATAATCGTTGGCGCGTAATAGTGAGGCGAAGTGTTTTCTGTTGCTCTTTTTCGAGGTCATATTGACGCGAAATAAGATAGGTGCGCACTTTGTGGTTCTGTGTTACCTGTTCACGCAATGTGTTGTAGGTCTGTACCATCTCTAAAAAAGCCTGCTGCGGATAACCTTGCGCACACAATAGTTTACTATGCAAGTAGTGATATTGTTCTATACTCCAATCGGTGGTAGTGGTGTCTGCTGCAAATTGTTGCAGATAATACTCGGCACGAGGTATATCCATTCTATCTATGTGATACTCAGCAATATAGTTGGCATAGCGCGCATACCCTAACGTATCAGACAGATAGTGTGAGATATCTAAAACCTTGAGCGAATCAAAAGGTTGTTCGTTTCGTTCTTTTGATAAGACTGCCAATAGGTAAGACAATGTATCTTGTGCCAAAAAAGCATAGTGTATTGCTTGGTCAATATACTTTTCTTCCGGTGTGAGTCCTTGATATACAGTCATATCATACAGACAATTATAGCAGGCACTTGCTCGTATGTAGTCGTTATTTTTGATAAAATATGGTAGTGCCTGCAGGTATTTTTCATAGGCTAAGGAAAACAACAAACTATTTTCAAACACGGCTCCTTCTATAAAATAGATAAGTCCGGCAAAGGATTCCGCGGAATCCACATAAAGAATATATTGCTCTGCCTCTTTCAGACAAGATATTGCTTTTTGATTGCATAATGTATGTTCATATTCTGCACCTTGTATATATAGGGCTTTGCACAAATGTTTTTTGTCATTGATGCGTTGGAAATAATCGACCACAATGGGCATTACGGAGTCGGGAGAAACAGGTTGCCATAGTT
The DNA here is from genome assembly GCA_050872525.1 of Bacteroidales bacterium. GTDB lineage: Bacteria > Bacteroidota > Bacteroidia > Bacteroidales > Paludibacteraceae > Colicola. Next base: position 43,706 of record JBNMHB010000002.1, read on the forward strand.
TGAGAGAAGCGTATTCGTGCAACAAATACCAATACATTTGGTCGTTTTCGGATAGTGTTTCTATGGAAATAGAATTCAAAATATCCATTACACTGTCCGGATGTGTGTTTATTAGGCTATTTGCGTGCAATACTTGTGCGCAATTGGAGGTATATTGTTTTCTACAACTAACTAATATACAGACAGTTACAAAAACACAACATATACAAATAGACGAAAAATAGGGCGGGTAAGTATTTTTTCGCAGCATAAAACCGTAGTATTGATAATCAGCAAGTTACGAGATATAAAATAGTACTTTTTGACAGGGCGGGTAAGTGTTAAATTTGGAAGTTTATGCTATTTTCTATTATCTTTGCAGCGTTGAACAACAACCAAACTTTTGCAAAGGTAAATCTTTTTCCGCACATAACCAAATAAAATAACAAATATGAAACAATGATATGATAGAAATATCACTAATTGATTGGCAAGTAGGAGAATATTATCTATATCTACAGAACAAGAAGAATATATTCAAAGGAGAATTTTCTATATGATTATCTATTATTCACTAACTAAATAACTTTATTGCAAATGAAAAAAGTATTTTTGAAAAGTTTGGCATTATGTTTGATAGTTTATGGGGTACGGACCTTCGTCATATAGATGTTTCCATAAGAAACTATCACAAAACAAAAAGAGGATATTGGTTGGGCATTGCTTGTAAAACCGACTATCATTTAAGAGCGCAAACCACATGTTCTGCCAACAAACAATATACATTCAACATTACTCATAAAGGTTATACGCTTAGTTGGCACCGCAGATATTATAAAACACTGAATGGTTCCGGTAATAGATTATGGTTGACTTCATACGTTTTGAATGTAAGCAACCAACACGGACTCACAATTAACAAGGAAAACTCTAAATAACAACAAATATGAAAAACAACAAATTCATTCCATTAGTTTTAAGTGTACTAATGATGTTCGTAACCAATTCTTGCACAGAATTGTACCCTGAAAAGGATATTATTTACACTCCTTGGTATCAATTTAACTATCACTTAGTTAATAAATTGGACTCAGATGTTACCTTTTATTTCTATGAGCAATCTACCACGAAAGGCATTCCCCCCATCGAAAAGACGATTACTTTGGCACCTTCCGTATCAAAACCACTATATTCTCTATCAGAGCGGGGAGGTATTTACAAAGATAGCACCACCACAGGCAAACCTGTTCTAACACCGGACCATGCTTCTGTCACAGTGCTTTTTAACCCCAGAGACGAAAAAGAAAAAGCACTCGTTACTACCTATCTATTGATCGGAGACACACAACGAGACTTCGATTTTGAGTTGGACAACCATCCATTCTTTAGCAAAAACTATCAGGTAGAAGTGGTACAAGATACGATATTCAATTTCTATTTTTCTATAGATTCCACTTTTGTAAAAACTCTAAAATAGGAAGATTGTTAAAAGCATAATCAAGGCATTAAAAAGATAAATAAAAAAGTCTGCTTGACAGAAATTGCCAAGCAGACTTTTCTTTTTGAACAAAGTAAGACGATTTTCCACCGGTCTATGCATTAACGGTCATCTATGGAAAACACAACAATATACAATTTGGTTCCACTACACAATCTAAAAACGAACAAAGCAACTATTTTTATAATTCAGAATTACTACCTGTATCGAGTGATTAAAGGAGATTCAGCAATTTCAACCGCAAGCAATCTCATAATTCTTAATTATGATATCCACCTGACATCCACCTGACATCCACCTGAGTTTTAATTATGAATTATGAGCCGCCTCTAATTATCTCCTCCACCGACTATAGTCATATCTTAATATCGAACTCACGTGAATTAACCATCGTTTGTTACCAAACAGTTTTTTTGAATCAGTCTTTTTTGAAATAGCGTTCGTAGTTTTGTAGGAAACGCTCTACGGCTTGCGGGAGGGGACCATAGAACTCGCCCCCCGAGGCATTGGCATGACCGCCGCCACTGAAAATTTCATTGGCAAACACATTTACCGGACGGTCGCCCTGAGAACGCAACGATATTTTCACTTTTGTCTTCTCGCCATTATGTTGTTCTTTCTCAAAGGCAGTCGTTTTGTCCTCGCGCATGAAACACGAATAATAGACATCGCTGATTTGCAAAGGCAGATTGACGATACCCTCCGCATCGCCCGATTGGAAATTAAAACGATATAACTCCTTGCGATTCAGATAGATAAGGGCTGTATGATACTCCGGGAAAATGCGCATTTTCTGATAGAGGCAGTAGCCCATCAGGCGCATTCGGTCGGCACTGTAGTTATTGAATACCGCGTTGTACACTGCGTCTTTGTTCACGCCCAACGCGACCATCTGCCCCACTATCTCATACATCTCGGAATGGTTGGAATTGAACGAAAAATTGCCCGTGTCGGTCATCATGCCCGTGTAGAGGCAAGTGGCAGAGTGGAGGTTGAGTTGCTCCATCGGAAACGGGCATAATCCTGACGTAACCGACTGACTGATAAACCGATACACCAATTCCGACGCCGACGCACTATCGGGGTACGACATCGCCACATCCACAAATTCCGCAGGGTGCAGATGGTGGTCAATCATCAGTTTCGGACAACTGAGCGACACCAATTTCTCGCCCAATGCGCCAATACGTTTCGGCTCGTTGAAATCGGTGCAAATGACCAAGTCGGCACAGTCCAAACAACTGTCTGCCTGTGCTTTCTGCGTATCATATAGAAGTACCTCATTCGCTCCGGGCATCCATTTGAGAAACGACGGAAACCCATTCGGCACAACCACACGCACATCGTTTTTGCCTATTTGCTCTATATAATGACGCATACCCAGACTGCTTCCCATAGCGTCGCCGTCGGGCGAAAGATGGGTAAGAATGACTATGTGATTGGCACTATTTATCAGTTCGTATGCGTGCGCAACTTGCTCGGCAGTAAGTTTCTGTTGTAACATCATATCTGCATTTTTCGGCAAAGATACGCTTTTTTTTGTGTAATACAAAATAAATTCGTAACTTTGCACCCTTAAAGTAATGTGCCGTAAAAGGCAAAGAAATTAAACTAAGCACATATATATGAAAAAGACATTTTTCGCAGTGGCGGGTTTAGTGGCAGCCATGAGTGTTGTTGCGCAAGACCCCGTGTTGATGACTATTGACGGCAAACCCGTGATGGCATCGGAATTTATGTACATCTATGAGAAGAACAACCAAGAGGCATCGCTTGACCCGAAGACGATGGACGAGTATCTGGACTTGTTTGTCAATTTCAAACTGAAAGTAACGGAAGCCGAAGCACAAGGTATCGACACCACAGAGGCTTTCAAAAAAGAGTTGGCAGGCTATCGTGCGCAAGCCACACCTAAATATATGCAGGACGATGAGGCGATGGATAGTTTGGTGCGCCTGAGTTACGACCACCTGTCGCGCGACCGCCGTGCCGCACATATTGCCATCCAATGCCCGATGAACGCAGGCGATTCGCTTGTTGCCGACGCCTTGGCAAAAATCAACGATGCGCGTGTGCGCGTTACCACCGGCAAGATGATTAAGAAAGGCCGTAAGATGGTACAACAGAAACCGGAGAACTTCGGCGACGTGGCACGCGAAGTATCTACCGACCCGAGTGTACAAGAGACCGGCGGCGAATTGGGTTGGATTACTCCGTTCCGCTATGTCTATTCGCTCGAAGAAGTGGTGTACAACACCCCTGTGGGAGAGGTGAGCGAGGTATTCCGCAGCCCATACGGGTTCCATATCGTACTGATAGAAGAGGAACGCCCGCACGAGGAAGTACACGCTTCGCACATCATGAAGATGGTGCCACGCGGCAACGACTCTATCCGCGCGGCAAAAAAAGTAGAGATGGACTCTATTGCCGGTATTCTCACTCCGGAGAACTTTGCCGAGCAAGCACGCCTGTTGTCGGACGACAAAGGTTCGGCTATGCGTGGTGGCGACCTGGGTTGGTTTGGCAAAGGTATGATGGTCAAACCCTTTGAGGATATGGCGTTTAGCATGAATCAGGGTACTGTCAGCGCACCATTCCTGAGCGATTTCGGATGGCATATCATCTACTTGCAAGCCCATCGCGGAATCCAACCGTTAGATAGTATGTATCAGCAGATTCTCACGCAAGTGAAACGCGACGAGCGTGCCAAAGAGGCAGACAAATCGTTCATCGCCAAGACCCGTGCAGAGTACCAACTGGCTGATAGTCTGTCCGATGCAGAAGTGCGTGCGTATGCCGATGCACACCTCGAAGACAAATATGCCGACCTGCGCCACCTCGTACAAGAATACCACGATGGTATCCTCCTATTTGAGGTTTCGCTGCGCGAGGTATGGGACAAAGCCGGCAAAGACACCGTCGGTTTGACCCGTTTCTTCCAAACCAACAAGAAAAACTACACGTGGGACGCACCGCGATACAAAGGTTTTGTGGTATATTGCAAGGACCAAGGCACTATGAAAGCCGCAAAATCCATCATCAAAAACTCTGACGCCGACTCGGTGGAGAGTTACCTCAACCATCGTCTGAACCTCGACAGCGTAACGTATGTGAAATTCAACCACGGTCTGTGGGAGAAAGGACAAAACCCCGCTGTGGACAAATATGGATTCAAGCAGAAAAATACGGAATATGCCCCCTCGGAGGAGTTCCCATACGTATTCTGCGTAGGAAAAATACTCAAAGCACCTGAAGCATACACCGATGAGCGCGGTAAAATCACTACCGACTATCAAGACTACCTCGAACAGGAGTGGATTCACGCACTCAAAGAGAAGTATGAGGTGATTATCAACGAAGATGTGTTTGAGCAACTGAAGAAATAGTTTTTTCACACGAAAAAGAAGAAGGCATTTCTTCAAAAACAGGTACGATTATTAAGATTGAAGCGATTTAGTTGGCTCATAGCAATTGTGGGAATTGTGCTGCTCAATGTGGCAGTACATTTCTGCGTGCTACGTTGGGATATGACCGACGACCAACGCTATAGCCTCAGCAGCCCGACCAAACAACTCCTATCCGAATTGAAACAACCGGCAGAGGTTACACTCTACCTCACGGGCGACCTCAACTCAAGTTTCCGTCGGCTCAAGACGGCGACAGAAGAGATGGTGGAGGAACTGAGTATCTATGCGCCGATACGCTTTCGGGTGTTCAAACCGGAGGAGGAAACGGTGCCTAAGCAGTTGCAGCCTATCATCATCCATGAGCGGCAAAAAGACGGCAAGACCGCACAGACAACCATCTATCCGTATGCCGTAGTACGATATGCCAACCGTAGCGCAATCATCAGTTTGCTCAAAAACAACCGAGGCATGTCGGGCGAGGAAAACCTGAATGTGAGTATCGAAAACCTCGAATATGCGTTTGCCGAGGCTATCCATAGTCTGTTGCAGACCGAGACACCCCGCGTGGCATTTATTGAGGGACATGGTGAATTGCCGGAAGAAAACGTATTCGATATAAGCACCTCGCTCAGCCGATATTTCCAAATTGACCGAGGTGTATTGGGTGATGACCCGCACGTATTGGATAATTATAAGGTGGTTATCATCGCCGACCCACAAGGGTGTTTCTCCGATGCCGACAAATATATTCTCGACCAATATCTGATGAACGGCGGGCGTATATTGTGGGTGCTAAACGGTGTACGATTTTCCAACCAAGTACTTGCAGATGAAGGCTTTACGCCGGTTATGCCGTTAGACTTAAACCTGACGGATATGTTCTTCCGCTATGGCGTGCGTATCAATCCCGCGCTGTTGCAAGATGTGCAGTGTCTGCCGATACCGGTGAACGTATCGTCCGACCCGCAGAACCCCAACTTGCAGCCTATGCCGTGGTACTACGCGCCATTGTTGCTTACCTCGCAGATGTCGCCCATCACGCGCAATGTGGCACAAGTCAGTTGCACGTTTGCATCACCTATCGATGTGGTGGGAGGGGAAGATGGTATTCGCAAAAATATCCTGCTGGCAACCTCATCGGCGAGCCGACTGATTGCCACACCCGCACAAGTGGACCTGACCGACATCAACCCCGATATGCAAACCTTTAAGTATCAGTTTATTCCGGTGGCGTTTGCATTAGAGGGAGAGTTTCCGTCGGTCTTTGCACATCGTATGGTGCCGGAGGGAATCCATGCCCAAGAAGCGACGCGCACCCAAAGCACCTATACGCGTCAAGTGGTGGTGGCTTCTGGAAGCATCATTCGCAACGAAGTACAACAGGGGCAGGCATTGCCCGTCGGCTACGACCGCTATTCGGGTATGCAATTCGGAAACCGTGATTTCCTTACCAACGCCGTGTTGTATCTGGCTGACGATGAGGGGCTTATCTCCCTCCGGGAGAAGACGGTGGCATTGCGCCTGCTCAACGACAAACGCGCACACGAAGAACGGACAAAAATACAGATTATCAGCATAGTAACACCTATTTTGATATTGGCATTGGTCGGAACCGTATTCTTCTTGATACGGAGGCGAAAATACGCAAGGTAAAATGAAAAAGATACTTGTTTGGATATTGATTTGCAGCGGGTTAGCGGCTTGCGACATACCGAAAATTCACCTACAATTACTATATCCAATGAGCGCGTGCGCGAGGACGACCCAAAAGGAGTAAGACCTTTGATTCTCGCAGCATTGGAACTCAATAAATCAAACAAATAACACCTATGAAAAAAGGACTACTTGTACTCGCTCTTCTGCTCACGCAGTGGTTGGTTGCCGCAGCGCAACAGTTGTTACCATATCCGATAGACACCATTCAAGGACAAGCCGTCTATCGCTATGAGGTGGAGAAAAGCATTGGCTTATACCGCATTAGCGTCAATTTCGGAGTCTCACAGGAGGAGATTATCAAATGGAATCCCGAACTCAAAGAACGTGGTCTTCACTATGGTGAAATTATCTATATTCCGGTGGTGAACAAGGTGGAGCCGCCCAAGCGTTTCACGGCAGAACCTGTGGAACAAGAGGAACAGCAACCCGTCGAGACAAACAAATTCAAGCGTCGGAAAACGACTGAAACACTGGCAGTTGAGTCATTGCCTGCTGCCGAACATGCCGTAACATTGTCCGATACGCTACCTAACGATTCCACAATCACAAGCCTTGTGGATACTTCGGCGGTGCGTATCGCCTTGATGTTGCCTTTCCAAGCGCAAAACACCAAGCGCAATCAGAATATGGACCGTTTTGTGGACTTCTACGAAGGAGTATTGTTGGCACTCCACGATATGCAAGCCGAGGGAAATGCGTTTGTTTTGGATGTGTACGACACCGAGAAATCTGAAGCACGCGTGCGCCAACTCATCAACGAGGGGTATTTAGACAGTGTCAATGCAGTTCTTGGGTTGGCATATCCGTTGCAACTTATGCAAGTAGGCGAGTGGGCAAAAGAGAAGCATGTGCCGGTCCTGTCCCCCTTCATCGACCATATCGAGGGCATTGAGAACAATCCGTATATCCTGCAATTCAACCCTTCGTGCGACCAAGAAGCACGCACTATGGCTGAGTGGTTAGAGCAACACAAAGATAGTATCAATTGTGTGCTTGTTGATGCCAAAGACGCAGATATTCCGCAGTGTATCAGACTATTACGCCGAGAGATTGCAGCACGAGGCATACCTCATACCACCACCTCCATACGCGATATACTCAACGATTCTCTTTCACTGGCATTGCGCGGCGGGAAAGAAAACATACTCATCTTCAACACCGAGAAGTATAGCAATATACAAGTACTCATGCCCCGTGTGCAGAATCAGCAAACCGATTATCGTATCACACTCTACGGCAAGTATTCATGGGGCAAAGAGAATGTGCCCCTGCCACAAATCTACACGTCTGTCTTTGTGCGGAATATATCGAATACCGAATCCTATGAGGACAATTTCCGACACTATTTCGGACACGAACACTCCACCGACGTGCCGCGTTTCGACCTGCTCGGCTACGATTTGGCACACGAATTGGTGGCACACTTGCGGGGCGAAGAGTACCACGGACTACAATCGGATGTACATTTTGAGCGCATAGCGGAAGATGGCGGAATGATAAATACCCACATCGAGATTCAACGGTTCAACCCTTGAGACCATTATCGAAACATATCATTGTCGTAGTTCTGCTGTCGGCGGCAGCATTGCCGGTATGGGCGCAACCCCGTTTGCGTGTACCTGAGATGTATGTCGGCGTACATGGTGGCGTGATAGCCTCTATGGTACAATTCGCCCCAACCGTACCTAATATGTCGCCTGTTACTCAAGCAGTTACGCTTGGCGGCAACGGAGGATTCGTCTTCCGTTATAGTGCGCAGAAGTGTTGCGCCGTGCAGGTGGAACTCAACTATATGCTCCGTGGGTGGCACGAAGCCAACACCGACGAAGCCTACGCGCGCGCGCTACACTATATAGAGTTGCCGTTTCTGATGCACATCTATTTCGGGAAACCGATGTTCCGCGGTTTTGTTAATCTCGGTCCGCAAATAGGCTATTGCGTGTACGATGATATGGGAAAAGGCAGTCGGCAAACCGACCATACACACCAATATGCGCCAATCGACAAACCATTCGATTGGGGTATCGCAGGCGGACTCGGGTGCTACTATCGTTCTAAAAAAGCGGGGTTATATCAGTTAGAAGTCCGTTTCAATTATAGTCTCGGCACAATCTTTGCAAACTCTGCTACAGACTATTTCTCACAATCCAACGCTATGAATCTGAGTCTCAATCTGGCATGGATGTGGGAAATTAAACCGCGCAAAAAACAACATATTCAACAATTTAACATACAACACAATGAAAACTAACTACGAGATTCGCTATGCGTCCAACCCGATTGATACCAAGGCTTATGACACAGAACGCTTGCGTAAAGACTTTTTGATTGAAAATATATTCATCCCCAACGAGGTAAACATGGTCTATTCCATGTACGACCGTATGATTGTCGGTGGGGCTATGCCGGTGGGCGAAGTGCTGCCTTTGGAGGCGATAGACCCGCTGAAAGCACCCTATTTCCTTACACGCCGCGAAATGGGAATCTACAATGTGGGTAAAGGTAAAGGTCTGGTACATGTAGATGGTAAAACTTTCGAACTCGATTACAAAGAGGCACTCTATCTCGGGCGTGGCGACCGTCAGGTCTCCTTTGAGTCGGCAGACAGCAATTGCCCTGCGTTGTTCTATTTCCTTTCTGCCACAGCGCACACCACCTACCCTGATAAAAAAGTTACCAAAGCAGACGCCGTAGTAGCACACATGGGCAGTTTGGAGATGTCCAACGAGCGCGATATCAATAAGATGATTGTCAATCAAGTACTGCCTACATGCCAGTTGCAGATGGGTATGACCGAGTTGGCACCGGGGAGTGTGTGGAACACCATGCCCGCGCACGTGCACTCGCGTCGTATGGAGGCATATTTCTATTTTGAAATCCCTGAAGATCAGGCTATTTGCCATTTCATGGGCGAGGTGGAAGAGACTCGTCATATCTGGATGCGTGGCAACCAAGCCGTGCTTTCGCCCGAATGGTCTATTCATAGCGCAGCCGCAACTCACAACTACACATTCATCTGGGGAATGGCGGGCGAGAACTTAGACTACGGAGACCAGGATTTCAGCAAAATAACCGACCTGAAATAAGTCAAAATGATAGTACGACTATGTGCTATCCTATAACCAAAATATAACCAACCACAAACAAAATCAAACACAATTTATGAACAATCTATTTTCTTTGGAAGGGAAGAATGCGTGGATTACAGGCGCATCGTACGGAATCGGATTCAACATAGCCAAAGCATTCGTAGAGGCAGGTATCAAAACCATCATCTTCAACGACATCAATGAAGCGGCTTTGGAGCGCGGATTGAAAAACTATGCTGACGCAGGCATCACCAACGTAAAAGGGTATGTTTGCGACGTTACCAAAGAAGACGATGTCAAAACGCTCGTAGAGACCATACATAAAGAAGTAGGACAAATCGATATTTTGGTAAACAACGCAGGTATCATAAAACGTATTCCAATGCACGAGATGAAACGTGCTGATTTCCAACAAGTTATCGACGTGGATTTGGTGGCTCCGTTCATCGTTAGTTCCGCCGTTCTGCCGGAGATGATAGAGCGCAAAGAGGGTAAAATCATCAATATCTGTTCTATGATGTCCGAACTCGGTCGCGAGACTGTCAGTGCGTATGCGGCTGCCAAAGGTGGTCTGAAAATGCTCACCCGCAACATCTGCTCGGAGTATGGACAATATAATATTCAGTGCAATGGTATCGGTCCGGGCTATATCGCTACCCCGCAAACTGCGCCCTTGCGTGAGATTCAACCCGATGGAAGTCGCCACCCATTTGATAAATTCATCTGCGCCCAAACCCCTGCCGGACGTTGGTTGGAGCCTAACGAGTTGGGCGGACCCGCAGTATTCCTCGCTTCGCATGCGTCCGATGCCGTAAACGGACACATTCTCTATGTGGACGGTGGTATCCTTGCATATATTGGAAAACAACCTGAATAATAAACTACTGATAATGAAGAAGTTACTATATTTTGTCGCTTGTTTGTTTGTGTTGGCTGCTTGTCAGCCGACCGAACAGGCACGTGTGTATGGAAGATATGTGCCTGAGCGCAAAGATGATTTTGCTTGGGAAAATGAGTATGCGGCATTTCGTTTCTACGGACCGGCATTGTTACCCGAAAATCCGTCCAACGGCGTGGACTTGTGGCTCAAGAAAAGCCCCGAATTGGTAGTGGACAGTTTCTACTATCGCGAGCATACATTGGGACTCCCCTACCATATCAATTATGGCAAAGGTCTCGATTGCTACAAGGTGGCACACACCGTGGGGTGTGGTGGTTTGGCTATTGTGGCAGACAGCACGCTCTATGTCGGAGGTCCCTATTCGAGTTGGCAAATACTTGAGCAAACGCCTGACAAGTTCGTTTTCTGTCTCACCTACGATAGTCTGCTCGTATGCGACCAGATTATGAATGGCACCCTGACCGTAACGGCAGAGGCGGGCATGTTGCTCAACAAAGCGGAAGTGGTCATCAACTGCCCCACCAAGATTCGCCTGCCCCAACTCTATGTCGGAGGAGGTATCTATATGCACGACACTATTGACAATGTGATGAAGTGCGACAAATGTGGTGCCATCGCTTATGCAGAAGATGCTTTGTCGGATAAATATGCGGCAAAACTGAACTACGAATACAATGGTTCCACATCGCAAGGGCGTGATTATGTGGCAGTTATAACACCAAATGCTACCCGCCAAGAGGTAATGGACGGCAGTCTGCTCTCGCTTCGCGAATACCATTTGGGCGACACACTCACCTACTACTTCGGCGGTTGCTGGAGCGAATGGAGCAATGGCGAACAGAGTATGCCCACCGACGATAGTTGGTTCGAGGCAGTACGCACCTTCGCCAAAAGCCTGCAAAACTAACGAGTAAAAAAACATAAATAAAAATACCCCTCCGAGCAGGCAGAATCAGGGGTGCTTGTCGAGTCCTTGAGCGGACCTAACTTCGTTTTTGCGCCGACTGACATTTATGTTTTTTAGTCTTATCTACGGATATATACCCTATTATTTAAGATATTATCCGGATGATGTGATATTTAACCAACAATTGGAATGACGTATCTGGTACTGCGTTTTTCGACACTCGGCAATGTGGCAATGACGGTTCCCGTTATCGCTTCGGCAAGTGCTCTACAACCCGATGATGAATTTATCGTTGTGGCAAAAAAACGACTCAGTGCCATGTATTACGAACTACCCAATGTACGTTTTCATGAGGCGGAACTAACTGATTTTCAAAGTCTTGTACGCCTCTATCGCGAACTGAAACAATACCACATCGACGCGGTCATCGACCTGCAAAAAGTACCACACACATGGTTCTTGCGGTTGCTTTTTCGCTGGCATGGAAAGAAAACCTATTGCGTCCGCTATGGCAGATGGATAAAACATCTTATTACGGTATGCGGGATACACCTCTCACACCGACTGCCCTCCGAGTTTGAACGCTATGCACACACTTTCCGCCGCGCCGGCTTGAAAACCGATGACAGTTTCGCCGCGTTGGCAATCAATCAAGAGGCGCAACGGGCTGTCAATGAGCAGTTTGGCGAGAAACAAGGCAAATGGATAGGTATTGCTCCGTTTGCCAAATCGAAATCGAATATGTTGCCCTATCGCATTACCAAAGAGGTCATTGCGCACCTGTCGGAAAACCCCGATACACGCCTTTTCCTCTTTGGCGCAGGGCAAATCGAATGTGAGATGTTGCGCCAGTGGGCGAGTGTCTTTCCCCACACAACCAGTGTAGCGGGATGTCTGCCTCTGGAGCAGGAATTAGAACTGATGCGCCGGTTGGATTGTATGGTTTGTATGGACTCTGCCAACCAGCATCTCAGTTCGTTGGTGGGCTTGCGAGCCATCAGTGTTTGGTGTGCCACACACCCGATTTTGGGGTTCACAGGGTGGAAACAACACCCCGAAGATATTGTGCAACTCAACCAAATAGCATGCCGACCGTGTACCTGTCATGGAACCAACTATTGCCGGTACAGGAATTTCGCATGCCGAAACATTAGTGCAGAACAAATTATAAAACGAATATATGAGTAAAATTATTTCATTGGCAAACCAAAAGGGCGGTGTAGGAAAGACCACCACATCTATCAACCTCGCTGCCGCTTTAGCACAACAAGGTAAAAAAGTGCTCCTCGTGGACGCCGACCCGCAAGCCAACGCCTCATCAGGCTTGGGCATTGAGATTCGCGACCTCGAAAACACCATTTACGAGTGCCTCATCAATGGTATCGACCCCCACACCGCTGTCGTCAGCACATCGGTGGACAACCTCAGTCTGATACCCAGCCACATAGACCTCGTGGGGGCTGAGATAGAAATGCTCAACATCGACAATCGGGAGACCTTGCTCAAAAATATCCTATCGCAGGTGCGTGCCGAATATGATTATATTCTCATAGACTGCTCCCCCTCGTTGGGTCTGATTACCGTCAATGCGCTCACCGCCAGCGATAGCGTTATTATACCGGTACAGTGTGAGTTCTTCGCACTCGAAGGTATTGCTAAACTGCTGAATACCATCAAGATAATCAAGTCGAAACTCAATCCGGCATTGCAGATAGAGGGTTTCCTGCTCACCATGTACGATAATCGTCTGCGTCTCAGCAATCAGGTGTATGAGGAGGTAAAACGACACTTCGGCGACTTGGTATTCAACTCCGTCATCTCGCGCAATGTGCGCCTCAGCGAGGCACCCAGCCATGGTATGTCCGTACTCGAATACGACCCGCAGAGCAAGGGCGCACAGAACTATATTTCGTTGGCTAAAGAACTTATCAATCGTCAATAAATCAACCGATTATGAAAAAAATGACAGGACTTGGGCGTGGTCTGGACGCCCTCATCGATACCACCCACGTGGACACCAATGGCGGCAGTAGCATCAGCGAAGTGGAGTTGAGCAAGATCGTGGCAAACCCCGACCAGCCGCGACGCAACTTCGATGAAGATGCCCTCGCCGAACTGGCAGACTCCATACGCGAGCATGGAGTCATCTCGCCTATCACTTTGCGCAAAAACGACGATGGTACCTATATGATTATCGCCGGTGAACGTCGTTTCCGAGCCTCGAAGATGGCGGGGCTTAATTCCATTCCTGCCTATATCCGTACTGCCAAAGATGAGCAGGTGATGGAGTGGGCACTCATCGAGAATATCCAACGTGAGGACTTGGACGCCATCGAGATTGCGCTTGCATATCAGCGACTTATGGACGAGTACCAACTCACACAGGAACGTATGTCGGAGCGCGTCGGTAAAAAACGCGCCACCGTGGCAAACTACCTCCGCCTGCTCAAACTCCCTGCGGAGATACAGATGGGTATCAAAGAGAAGAAAATCGACATGGGGCATGCACGCGCTATCCTCGGTTCACAATCCACCGAGCAACAACTCGACCTCTACCAACGTATCCTCACAGAGGGGCTCTCGGTACGCAAAGTGGAGCAATTGGTCAGCGAGAACAAGGTGCAGAAACCCATAAAGAAACCTACCGCAAAGAAAGAGGACAATCCTCATTATCAACAACTTAGCAAACAATTAGAAGAGGCTCTCGGCAAGAAAGTGAAGATTGCAGACGGCAAACTCACTATCTTCTTTGCTAACGAAGACGACCTGTATTCTATACTAGAACATTTGCGTTGAAACGCTTTTTCGTCATATTATTTCTGTCGCTTCCGTGCCTGATGTGGGCGCAGAACGATGTCATATACCACATCCCCGACAGCACATCCGGTGCCGATTCCGACTATCGCTACTATGTCGATTTGACACGCCAACCCGATGCCCTCAAGGCGGTTTGGCTCGGCGCAATCCTCCCCGGCGCGGGACAAATCTACAATGGCAGTTATTGGAAACTGCCTATCGTCTATGGCGGACTGATGGGCTGTGGGTATGCTATCTCGTTCAACCAGTCGCGATACAACTCCTATAAGACGGCATACCGGGACCTGTACAACGATGCACAGGCGGGGTTGGTTACCAACGACCCGGCCAAGTCCTACAACGCTATTCTTCCCGAGGGCTACGACATCGACCGTCTCGGAGGCGTCAGCAAATACACCTCCACCCTACAGAATTGGCAAAGCACCCACCGCCGCTATCGCGATTGGAGTATCGTCGCCACGATTGTCGTCTATGCGCTCTCGTTGGTTGATGCCTATGTCGATGCCCAACTGTTTGATTTTGATATATCACCCGACCTCACACTCAATGTCGAACCGCAAATCTACTACGATTTGCAACAACAGCGCAGTGCCGAGGTAAAATTAGCCATTACATTTTGAGAAACTTACTCCTATTCATAATATGTGCGTTATGCACGTGTGCGTATGCACGCGAGACAGAACCTGTCTCATCAACACCATTGCCACTTGATTCGGTGGAGACACTCAGCGTGGACTCATTGGAGATGGATTCCATCGAACAAATCATCGAATCTATGGCAGATACTTTGGTGTTAGAACCGATGTTCCTCCAGCAATGGAACGATAGCACACTCTCTGACCTCGATTTTCGGATGATGGAATGGGCAATGGGGTGGCTCGACACCACCGAGTGTGTGGCATACAAAGATAGTATCGTCTTGCCCGACTCCGTTTATAAAGCCCGCTTGCAAGCCCTGCCATGTGTGGTAGAACTGCCATACAATCAGATAGTTAAGAGTTTTATTCTGCGCTATGTGCAACGCGGGCAGAAACAAGTTGCCCGCATGAAACGTATGTCGGAATACTATTTCCCCATCTTCGAGGAAGCATTAGACCGATATGGTCTGCCCTACGAACTCGAACTCATGCCCGTCATCGAATCTGCCCTCAATCCGCAAGCGCACTCCCACATGGGCGCAGCGGGATTATGGCAGTTTATGCCCGCCACCGGAAAGCGTTATGGTCTGGAAATCAACTCATTGGTGGATGAACGTATGGACCCTATCAAATCCACCGACGCAGCCTGCCGATTCCTAAAAGCCATGTACGATGTCTTCCAAGATTGGAACCTCGTCATTGCAGCATACAACTGTGGTTCCGGCAATGTCAGCAAAGCCATTCACCGCGCAGGCGGAAAACGCGATTTCTGGAGTATCTACCCATACCTCCCGCGCGAGACACGCAGTTATCTGCCCATTTTTATCGCTGCCAATTATGCAATGAACTATAGTGAGGAACATGGTATCTGTCCCGCGCCGTTGGAGAAAATCATGCTTACCGATACCATTCGGACCAACCGACGTCTCCACTTGGAGCAAGTATCTACCAAATTAGATATTCCCATAGAAGAACTCCGCCGCCTCAACCCGCAATACACCCGCGATATACTCCCGGGCGGCACAGCGTATGCTCTCTGCTTGCCGTCCGAAAAAACAGGACTTTTCATTGAGCAACAAGACAGCATTTATGCTCACAAGGCAGACCAACTTATCAACAACCGGCGTGCCGAGATTGATATGGCAAAGGTTACGGACATTTCCGGCGCATATCGCGTCAATGGAGTAACCTACTACACTATCAAAAACGGCGACACGTTGGGCGGAATAGCCAAGAAATTCCATTGCTCTGTCAAGCAACTCAAAGCATGGAACGGACTACAAAGCGACAATATCCGCGCCGGACGAAAACTGAAAATATACAAATAAGAATCACCTGATATACCTATATATACAAGCAAATACAGGAAAGCAATACATTAGTAAACACCTGATAATCAACCGAATATGCTTAACCCAAACAAAGACGTCTATTCCATACGCGAGGTCATGGAGGAGACAGGATTGCTTGCTTCCACGCTCCGCTATTGGGAAAGCCAGTTCGATGAGTTTATCAAACCCCGCAAAGACGGACATCTCAATCGGCAATACCGCATGGAAGACATCGAAGTGATTAAGCGCATTCAGTTTATTCGTGATGACCTGAAAATCACCCGAATAGACGCTATCCGCAACGAACTGAAAACCAATACCAAGCAAACCGACTCCCGCCAGCGAGCCATCGAAACCCTCCGCCGCCTCCGCGACGAACTATCCGAAATACGCTCCCTTTTATCAAACAGCCATGACCGAGAATAGATAGCAGGCTAAAATTCGAATCACGAACACGCGACTTGCACTGCTCTCGTTACCGTCTCGTTGCCGTAATTCACCTTACTCGCAAGATTAATTTTACAGGGCAAGTAGTTCTTGCTGCCTGTATCAGGTGGTTATCGGGTGGTTATCGGGTAATTAACGTTCCTTCAAAGGAAACAATGGTTAATTACATGGTTAATTATATGTTCAAGAAAAAAATAAGAAAAAATTAACGTCTAATTATACAACAATTAACGTTTCCTTAACAATCTCATAATTCATAATTCTTAATCATAATTATCTTCTATCGAACTCACGTTATTTTAGGGCGCGGTAGATGCCGCCGGGGAGGGCTTTTACCCAACCTTGCATTTCCAATAACATCAAGTCGGCAGAGGCTTGCGGATAAGAGATTTGGGTTTCTAACACCACCAGATTGATGTGCATGCCGTCTTCCTGCTCATGCAACTTGTCTATTAGGGTTCGCTGAGAGGGAGAAAGCGTCTCAAACAAATCGACCATCTCTGTCTGAATCGGCTGTTTTTTATCCGTTTTTGTTTCCCAACGCATAGACTCAATCAAGTCGTCCGCCGACTCGATAAGTTGCGCTTTCTGACTGCGAATCAGCATATTACAACCGCGGGAGTTCTCGTCAGAGACACGTCCCGGAAAAGTAAAAAGGTCGCGATTATAGTCGCACGCCATCTGTGCGGTAATCAACGAACCGCCTTTTTGTTTCGATTCTACCACGACCACCGCATCTGCCAATCCGGCAATGATACGATTGCGTGCCACAAAATTGAATGCGTCAGGTTTGGTGCCGCTCGGATACTCAGTAAGAATTCCACCATGTTCCAGCGCCTGTATTGCCACCGGGCGGTGTAACGACGGGTAGATTCTATCCAACCCATGCCCCGGAATTATCACCGTAGGCACACCCGCCTCGATTGCCGCACGATGTGCAGCGATGTCTATTCCGTATGCTAACCCACTGACAATGACAATGTTAGATAACTTATCGGCTAAATCGAGGACCAATTGTCGTGTCAGTTCCTTACCCCTGTCGGACGCTACACGTGTACCAACGATGGAGATAACCTTGGTATTGTCAAAACGGATATTTCCTTTGGAATACAGCACCAACGGCCTATCGGGACATTCGCGCAACCGATAGGGATATGCCTCGTCCGTACACCAGAGTGTCTGAATCCGGTGATGGTCGATAAACTCCAACTCGCGCTCGGCACGCTGCAACGCCTCCCCCATACCCTGCTCATCAATATGTTTCCACATCTCATCAGCAGTGCCATAAACCTCCAACAATTGCAATGCTTTGCGCAGGCGATTGCGAAACAGGATATTGAGTGCTATTTGATACAACCTGTCTTCGTGCATATCCAAAAGAATATATATGCCCCCGCCACGCCAATCGCGGCACCCAGCATATCGGCATACCAATCATACCAATCGCCCATGCGCGAGACAGTACACCATTCCTGCAACAACTCTATCACCCCGCCATAGCCCATCGATAATCCCCATGCGACACAGGCGTGAAACCACCTGCCGCGTCGGTCGAAAAGCAGACCGCACATCAAAACACCCGCCAAGCCAACATACATCAAAGCGTGCCAAAACTTGTCGCTATGCGTTTCAAGCAATGGCATCTGCGGATTTTCTATCAATGACAGCACTGCAATCACGATAGCCACGACTACCGCAGGCAAGTAGCGCAACAGATGTCTCATAATTTCTGTCCGTAGCAGAGGTCGCCCGCATCCCCCAAACCGGGTACAATGTATTTCTTATCGTTGAGGATTGGGTCAATGGCTGCGCACCAAAGCGTGATATGGTCTTCAGGAAGCATCTTTTTGAGATATTTCACTGCTTGAGTGGTACCCATGATGCAGCATAGATGAGTTTCTACGGGTGTTCCATGCGCCAACAAAGCACGATATGCCACCTCCATTGACATACCCGTAGCCAACATCGGGTCCACCAAAAGAAGCGTTTTCCCATCCAAACGCGGTGCCGCCAGATATTCTGCCACAATTTCAATCTCTTGTTGCCCTTTCACATTGCGTCCCATACGGCGATATGCACTCAAAAAGGCATTTTCTGCCCCATCGAACATATTCAGAAAACCTTGGTGCAAAGGCAATCCGGCACGCAAGATAGTACCTAAAACAATTTGATTGCTGATAGTTTTCACCTCTGCCACCCCGAGCGGTGTTTGCACGTTTTCTGATTGATAATCAAGCACTTTGCTTACCTCAAACGCCATCAATTCGCCGATACGCTCAATGTTCCGGCGAAAACGCAGACTATCTTTTTGGATATTTACATCGCGAATCTCTTTCAGATACTGATTTAGCAAAGAGTTTTTTTCGGATAAATTAATTACTTTCATACGATATTATTTAAGAGCGTTTTTTACATTTTTCAGTTCGGCTTTCACCGATGCTTTGCGTGCTTTTTGTGTGTTTTCCAACTGTTTGAGATCCACTTCTTTGTTAAGAATCTCCGTATTAAAGGTACTCAATTCCGTTTGATAGGCACGTACGCGGTCAAGCAACGTAATCAGATATTTCTGACGTGTAGCCAACTCATCTTCCATACGAATCACCTCTTTTTTTTCGGTCTGCAACGAAGTGATACAAGAATCTCGTGTATCCCGGTTGAGCAAAGACGTTTTCTGCAATCTCTTCAGCGTTTTTTCCGCCGACTGTTGAATAGATGTCAATGCGCTATATTCCACCTCCATTGTTTTTTGCAAATCTATCAAAGAATTCTCATGGTCTTTCAGATAGGCAGTCAACTCTTTGGCATACGTTTTTTCATCTTTCAGTTCTTTACGAATATGCGACATCTCCTTATCGGTTGCTTCCTGCAAATCTTGAATCCGCTCTAATTCAGCACGATACATCGGCATATTGTCAGCATATCGAATACGCAAAGAATCCAACGAGAAATCCACCAAAGTAATGTTAAGAGGGGTTACATGCTGTGCAAACAAAGTTGAACAAATTGCCAAAGCAGCAATTAAGAAACTAAACTTTTTCATTTTTAATAAGTTATTTTTTCGCTCCGCAAAGGTACAGAAAAATTTGCATATCCACAAATTTTGTCGTACCTTTGCACGATTTTTAAGTAACTATGGCAGAAACGAAACATTTTGTATATCAAGACGCTACCATTGAATTTGTAACGGTAGCGGCACAGACTTGTCTGTTTTTGGAACATACTATGGAGACAGAACGACAGGAGTTTATCGAGAAAATGCTTTGTCTATTGCCTCTTTTATATCTCAAAACACGCCTACTAAAAGAGCCGGAGGCTTTGCTTGACGGCGAATCGCAACATTTTGTACAAGAAGAAGACTACAACTATATTCAACTCGGAGTGAAAAATCTATTAGGTACCGATGATGCCTATTTGGAAGTTTTTATGAATGACATGCGATATAGCGACGAGCCGATAACTGCCTATATATCAGAAAATTTAGCGGACTTGTATCAGGAGTTGAAAGATATGGCAGCCGCTTTCCAAACGGGGCAGGAAGAGGTAATGAATGATGCTGTATTGGTGTGTTTGGTGGCTTTTCGCGAGCATTGGGGGCAAAAACTTCTCAATGCTATGCGTGCGCTACATGCCCTTTCGCTATTTACAAACGAAGATTGATGAAAGCAAATAGTTATATACACCATATTGCCAAAGATTTGATACAATGGTTTCCGCTTGCACAGTTTGACGGCGAAGTGATTATCGTCGATACGCCCGAAAAAGTGACGGAAGCGGTGGAGTATCTCGGCAGGCAGACTATACTCGGTGTTGATACCGAGGCGCGTCCGAGTTTCACGCGCGGCGTACATTATCCCACAGCATTGGTGCAAGTGGCTACTGAGGAGCGTTGCTATCTGTTTCGCCTGACGCATATAGGTATGCCGGAGGAATTGGCGAATATATTTGCTAATCCGAACATCTGCAAGGTGGGGTTGGCTTTCAAGGACGACATCAACGGACTACGTCGTCAGCGCGACTTCAAACCGGCTAATTGCATTGATTTACAATCCATTGCAGGTAAGTATGGCATTATGGACCTTGGGCTGCAAAAGATGTTTGCCATTTGTTTTGGCAAGAAAATATCCAAAACACAACAACTCACCAATTGGGAAAACTCGGTGCTTACTCCCGAACAGGCACGCTATGCCTCCACCGATGCATGGGCTACTCTACTGATTTATAAGGACTTACTAAATACAAAAACTCTCCCCCGCAAAGAAGTGGAGGCTCTCCGCCGTGCGGACATCGAGGCACAGATTGCCCACCAACATGAAGTGATGGCGGCACGCGAATCACAAACTTCAACCGTTCAAACTAACAACTAATTACAATATGAAACGTACTACATTACTGATTATCAGCGTATTTATTTCTATCTTGAGTTTTGCTCAAGCCAAGTACATATTCTATTTCATCGGCGATGGAATGGGAACCAACCAAGTACTCTCCACAGAGATGTATCTCGCCGAATTAGAAGGACGTATCGGACGCAAACAACTGCTTATGACCCAATTCCCCTATTCGGGACAAGTGTCAACTTTCTCCGCTTCCAACGGCATTACGGACTCTTCGGCAGCAGGAACATGCCTCGCAACAGGTACCAAGACCAACAACGGCACACTCGGACTCACACCCGACAAAGATACGCTCCGCACGGTGGCAGAGATTCTCAAAGAACGCGGATACGGCATAGGCATTATGACCACCGTAACCATCGACCATGCTACCCCCGCGGCGTTCTATGCCAAAGTACCCAACCGCGACATGTACTACCAAATCGGCACCCAATTGGCACACTCCGATTTTGATTTCTTCGGTGGAGCGGGATTTCACCAACCCGTCAATAAAGACAAAAAGAAAGCCCCTAATCTCTACGACCTTTGCGAAAAACAGGGCTACACCATCGCACACGGGTACGCGGACGCGCAGAATAAATTAGATGCACCGAAACTGCTTATGGTTCAAGAAGATGAAGGTATCGACCGTACAAAAAAAGCAGAGTGTCTGACCTATGCCATCGACCGTCAGGAAAATGCGCTCACACTTCGTCAAATCGTTTCAACCGCTATTCCGTTTTTGGAGAAAAAACACGACCGTTTCTTTATGATGGTAGAGGGCGGAATGATTGACTATGCCAGCCACGGACAAGACGGGGCTACCGCCATCGGCGAAACCATTGATATGAATGAGGCACTCGAAATAGCATATAAGTTCTATAGAGAGCACCCGGACGAGACACTCATCGTCGTAACTGCCGACCACGAAACAGGAGGTATGGCATTGGGTAACGGGGGGTATGTACTCAACCTGCAAGTGCTTCAGAACCAACATTGTTCGGCTTGGGTATTGTCCGACCAACTCTCCCAAATGTTCAAAGAGCAGACTCCCTCGTGGCAAGATGTAAAAGAGTATTTCGGTCGCCAACTCGGTTTCTACAATCAGGTAGAAATTACCGAAGAGGAAAATGCACAACTCTACGAACTTTATAATCAGGCAGTTGCGCACAAAGACGGCAAGGTGGAAACTATGTATAAGAGTATGAACCAACTCAGCAATGCGGCACTTGCGCTGATAAATAAAAAGGCAAAACTCGGTTGGACAAGCCATGACCACACCGCGCACGCAGTTCCGGTCTTCGCTATCGGCGTGGGCGCAGAGCGTTTCACCGGTTGGCATGACAACACCGAGATAGCACCGCTTATCCTCAAGGCTGCACAATAAAAAATACCCGTTAGTGGAATTAACCATAACTTGGTAAAAACCAACGCGGCCATCCGCTTACGAATACGGAACATACACGTAGGATACACGTAGGATAAAGCAGTTTCAACCATGAGGATATAATCTCATATTCGGTCGGAGCCTTTTGCCGTAACAAGGAGTTCTACCCAGTGATACTACTTTAATTCCGCTGACGGGTCAAACAATATATATAAGGTGTGCCAATCCCTATTAAAAATATAGGTAAAGCATATTCCAACAGGCAATCATTTTCAGATATTTAATATGATATACACAATTACTTTTTTGTGTGAGGAAGGCGAGAACTTCCGACGCGTGTTTGAAGCAGATAGCGAGGCTACTTTCTTCGATTTGCACAACGCCATTCTTGAAAGCGTCCATTATACCAACGACCAAATGACGTCGTTCTATATGTGCAACGATGATTGGGAAATGGGACAGGAGGTTACTCTCGTGCCGATGGATTCCAACTTCGAATACGACAATATGGTGATGGATAGCACCCGCCTGAGCGATTTGCTCACCGAGCAGGGACAACGACTCATCTATGTATTCGACCCGATGTTTGAGCGTTATTTCTTCGGAAATCTCAAGGGGATCAAGCCGGGTACGATGGAGGGCGTGAAATGTGTGGAAAGCACAGGTCGTGCACCTAAGCAACTCAAAAGCGAAGACCCGTTGCAGACTCTCACAAAGGATATCAAAAATGACCCGTTGTTGGACGATGACGATTTCTACGGTGATACGCAATACAACGAAGGCGACATCGACACCGAAGGCTTCCAAGACCTGAGTTTTGAAGATGGCTCAATGTTCTGATATACAGCCTACTTTGCTGGTACTGACCGGTCCGACAGGAGTAGGAAAAACAGAACTGAGTCTGCGTCTTGCAGAGCATTGGGGTTGCCCGATTGTCAGTGCGGACTCGCGTCAGTTTTTTCGCGAGATACCTATCGGCACCGCCGCACCGACACCTGCGGAGCAAGCACGCGTGCGCCATTATTTTATAGGAACCAAGTCGGTTGCGGACGATTACAACGCGGGGCAATATGAGCGCGATGCCATCGCATTGCTTGATACATTGTTTGCACAACACCGTGTAGTGGTTCTCACAGGCGGGTCGATGATGTACATCGACGCAGTATGCAACGGGTTTGACGATATTCCGACCATATCCGAAGAGGTGCGTGCGCAGGCAAGACAAGATTATGAAACACAGGGACTTACGTGGCTGCAACAGGAAGTGCAACGCCTCGACCCCGCCTATTGGGAAGAGGTGGATAAGCAGAATCCGCAACGCCTGCTCCATTGTTTGGAGATTTGTCGCGCCACAGGAAGAACCTACTCTTCATTGAGACAAAAACGGCGTGCCAAGCGTCCGTTCCGTATCTTGAAGATAGGGCTTACACGCCCGCGGGAAGAATTGTATCAACGAATCAATTTGCGTGTAGAGCAAATGATGGCACAGGGTTTGTTGGAAGAAGCCAAAAGCGTCTATCCGTTTCGAGCAAAAAACAGTCTGCAAACTGTGGGTTATCGTGAACTGTTTGCTTATTTCGACGGACAATACACGCTCGAAAAGGCTGTTGAGATGATACAACAGAACTCACGCCATTATGCCAAACGGCAAATGACATGGTTCAACCGAGATACCGCTATTCATTGGATAAATGCCGATTTAGATTATGAAACGCAACTACATACTATTATTGATTGGCTGTGCGCTGATAGCGTGCAAGAGGACGACCGTTGATTTCACTTTCACCCCTGCGGAACCGCGTGCGGGGCAAGTGGTATCGTTCAACAACCAATCGTCAGACGGGGAAAAATGGGCTTGGTCATTTGGCGATGGCTCCACTTCCACCTCCAAATCGCCCTTGCATACCTATCGCCAACCGGGCAAATACACTGTCATCTTGACGGTAGATGAGAAATCATCGCTCACACGCACGCGCGACATCACTATCTATGACACCATTCCCAATTTCACTTGCTCCGATACGGCGGCATTGGGTATCTTTTCCGATGTTACATTCACTGCATTGGTCTATAATCCATACAGTTATCCGCTTTCCTATGAGTGGTCAATACTGAGCAATCGTATCTATACCCAATTGAGCGAGACTAATACAGAGAGTACATTCAAAGTGTATTTCGAGCAGGCAGGCGGCGAGGAGGTTGTGCAACTGCGCGTCGTTCTGAATGGCGACACCACGATTGTGCAACATGTTTATAAAGTGGTGAATACGCCTGCCGGGTCAGTACTCATGCGTGGCGACAAAGAGGACTATAGCCAGCGTATCTATGGTGCACGCGCCGAGTTTGCCACGCCTATGACGTACCCGGAGGGTATAGCCCTGTTGGACGCAGCGCAGGACACCATGCAGGTCTTTAATGACAGCACTTTCACCGTGCAATCGCTCCGCGCCACATTCCCCGACATCCGGGGTTTCCGTATCGCAAATCGCAAACTCTACTATCGCGCCAACGGACTGTATGTAGCAAACATCAATGGCACCAACAAGGTCTGCATTGAACCCAATCCCACCTTGGCTTTGTGTGTGGATATTGTGGACAATCGCCTTTACTGGTCGGTGCAAGATAGTGTGCGCTATATGCCGCTTGTGGGTTCCGAAAACAATCAATTTACAACCATTCCTACCACTCTGAATACGCTGCAAGGGATTCAGAAAATCACTATTGACCCTACACCAAGATGATACAACCTGACTTTATTTTTGAAACAAGTTGGGAGGTATGCAATCGCGTGGGCGGTATCTATGCCGTCCTCTCTACACGTGCTGCCTCCATGCAAAAAGAGCATCCCGACAAAGTCGTTTTCTTCGGACCGGACTTTGGCACACATAGCGACCTCTATTTCTTAGACAACGCCCGTCAGAAAAGTCCGACTTTTCTCCCCGAATGGCTCACACAGTGGGCGGCACAGTGGGGCGAAGATATTCCTGTTCGTATCGGACGTTGGAACGTACCCGGACAACCGATGGCTATTCTCCTGCGCGCCAACTCACTTTGGACAAAGAAAAACGAAATATACGCTTGGGCATGGGAGCATTTCGGCGTACAGAGCCATGCTGCCTATGGCGACTACGACGAATCGTGCCTGTTCGGATACGCTGCGGGGAGGGTGATGGCATCGCTCTACGACACAATACAAGAGTACGGACTACAAAACAATGCGCAACGCCCCGCCGTAGTAATGCATGCCAACGAGTGGCAGACCGCTTTTGCGATATTTTATCTTCATTATTACCGTCCTGCCATCGGAACACTATTCACCACACATGCTACCGGTATAGGACGCTCGATTGCGGGCAACGGAAAACCGCTGTACGACTATTTTGAGGGGTACAATGGCGACCAAATGGCAGCGGAACTCAATATGGTCAGCAAACACTCGGTGGAGAAGATGGCTGCCAAATGGGCAGATTGTTTCACAACAGTGAGCGACCTGACTGCGCGCGAGTGTAAACAACTGTTGGACAAGCAAGTAGATATTGTTACGCCCAATGGGTTTGAACCTGATTTTGTCCCTACGGGCAAGATGTTCGACCGGAAACGTGCTGCCGCGCGTACGGCTTTGGCACGGGTGGCAACAGAGCAGTTGGGGAATGTTGTACCCGAAAATGCACTGATGCTTTGTATCGCAGGTCGTCTGGAATGGAAAAACAAAGGTATTGATGTGTTCCTCCACGCCATGCAACGACTCGGAGAAAAACTATACGATGTGATTCCCGCAAGTCGTGAGGTCGTGACATTTGTGATGATACCCTACTTGAACAAACCTGTTACGCGTATTGGCAAAGTGAACGTAGTCTATGTGCCGTACTATTTAGACGGACATGACCCGATGTTTGGAGACAAAACCAATGCCACCGGAGGCAAAGGATTTACCTACTATGACCTTCTCATCGGTATGGATGCCACCGTCTTCCCCTCCTACTATGAACCTTGGGGCTATACTCCGTTGGAGAGTGTGGCGTTCCATGTACCTACCATCACCACCTCATTGGCTGGTTTCGGTGTATGGGCAGAACAACTCCTTATTAAGAAGGGGCAAGCCGCAACACACTATGGATTGGAGAAAGGCGTAGAGGTCATTCAGCGCACGGATAGCAACTACCAAGAGGTGGTGGAAAAGATTGCGGATAGTCTGATACATTTCCTGCAACTATCACCGGAGCAGGTTCTCGCTGCCCGCAAAGCGGCGGCAGCCATTGCTCATCAGGCAGAATGGCATTTCTTCTTCAAATATTATCGCCAAGCCTACGCCATCGCCCTCCAAAAATCCTCCAAACGCTAACCCATCGTCTTCTTATAAAAAAGCAACTGCCTGATTATAAGCCTGATTATAAGAAAGTAACCGTCTTCTTATAAGAAAGTAACTATCTGATTATAAGAAAGCAACTGTCTGACAAAATAAAATGGTTAGGCAGTTGTTTTTTATTATTATCAATACTTCCACCTTATACCGTCCAATACTTCCGCCTTATACTTTCCTATTCCGAACATCAGCCGGCGATGATAATTAGAGTATTAAAAAACACTAAAAAGACGGCAACGAGACGGCGAAAAGAGCCATCCCAAAGCGCACCTTGCCACGGTATACCGTCACACTATACATCATCCCCATAACAAAAACAAACGCAGAAACGAATCAACCTTAGAAGGCAAAACACACAGGGCAACCGCATCAAAAGTTAGCATTTTTTATGATTTGCAGTAAATAGTCCGGATTCATTGCCGCCATAAAAAGTTTTTTCTTAAGACTTCGTTTCTTTTTCCCGCTTTCTTCGTGGTTTTTGATAATTTGTAAAGC
>JBNMHB010000003.1:0-65978 GCA_050872525.1 Bacteroidales bacterium
AAGTTGTTCGGATAGCCGAAGAAGTCGTTACCCGTACAGAACATATAACTGGTACTCACATTTGGGCAGGGTAGTCCGACGCGCTTGGGTTGATTGATGACAAAGACATTTTTGCTGTTGCAGTTCAATGCCTTGCCCACCTTGTAGCGCAGGTTGGTATTGGTATTCTTGTCGCCGACAATCTGCACCGGATTCTTGACGCGCACGGTGCCATGGTCGGTGGTGATAACCACTTTGTAGCCCAATTCGGCAATCCGTCGGAGCAAGTCGTATGTGGGCGAATGACGGAACCAACTGAGTGTCAGACTCCGGTATGCCGCTTCGTCGTTTGCCAACTCGCGCATCATCTTACTCTCGGTGCGCGAGTGGGAAAGCATATCTATGAAGTTGAGCACCACCACATTAAGGGGGGTGCGCAAGCCTTTGAGTTGTGCAATGACCCGTTCGCAGAAATCGCTCTCGTTGACCTTGAAATAAGAATAGGTATCTTTGCGTCGGAAACGGTCTAACTGCGTCTGAATGAGGTCTTTCTCGTTCAGGTTCTTGCCCTCCTCGTTCTCTTCTTCCACCCACAGGTCGGGAAACATCTCCTGTATCTGGAGAGGCATAAGTCCGGAGAAGATGGCATTGCGGGCATACTGGGTAGCCGTAGGCAAGATAGACAGGTACTGCTGTTCGCTTGTAACCGTCATAAAATCAGACAAAAGCGGCTGAATAGTTTTCCATTGGTCGTAGCGGAAATTGTCAATTACGACAAAGAATACTTTCTCGCCCTTGTCCAACATCGGAAACAGCACGCGCTTAAAGATGTCGGGCGACATCATCGGTCGCTCCTGCGGATTGAGAAACCACTCTGCGTAATGCTTTTGTATAAATTTGGCAAAAGCACTCTCCGCCTGACTGCGCTGCATATCAAGCAGTTCGCGCATAGAGGAATCGACATCTTGCAGGTCAAGGTCCCACTTGGTCAGGGTACGCTCTATCGCCATCCACTCCTCTAATGTCTGCGCCGTATCAATCATATAGGCTATGTCGCCAAACTCCTGACGATAGGTCTGGTTGGTATGCTCGCTGATGATTTCGTGCTGATGGATATGCTTTTTGAGGCAGAGCAGTATCTGATTAGGATTAACAGGTTTGATAAGATAGTCGGCAATTTTCTCACCGATAGCCTGCTCCATAATACGCTCCTCCTCACTCTTGGTAATCATCACCACAGGCAATTCCGGATGAAGACGCTTAATCTCCTGCAGGGTTTCGAGTCCTGTCAAGCCGGGCATATTCTCATCAAGAAAGACGATGTCCAGGGGTTCGGACCGGCATATATCGACAGCATCCTGCCCGTTGTTGGCGGTAAGGACTTCATAGTTTTTGTTGCGCAGATAGATGATATAGGGTTCGAGAAGGTCGATCTCGTCGTCTGCCCATAAAATTCGATTGGTATTCATATAAAGTGTTTTATTGGGCTTTGTTGCAAAAATCGTACCGAGCCGCTAAGTTTTTCTTTCTCCATTAACAACCATTAAAATCCCATTTAAAAACTCCGTTAATCAACGTGTAATTAGACGTTAATGGGACGAATTAGTCTAATTGGTTGAATTGGGATTTGTCTTTTTCCAATTGGCGGCGGCAGAGAGCGAGCAGATCCTTTGCCTCGGCGGCGAGAGTACGGTACTCTTCCATACTGAGTGCTTCGGACTGCTCCAACTGTTTGACTATCGTTTCCACACGCGCCATCGCCTCGTCGTAGGACAAGTTTTGTTTATTTTCCTTTGCCATCACAGATAACTCTTATCGTAAAAAACAGTATTTTCAAGTCTAACTGAATAGACATATTTTCCATATACATAATATCATAGTTGAGGCGGTCGACCATCTTCTCAATAGTGTCGGTATAGCCCACTTTTATGGGTCCCCAACTGGTAAGTCCGGGCCGAATCTTATAGAGCAAGCAATAGTATGGTGCTTCCTTGACTATTTGGTCGATAAAATAGCCCCGTTCCGGGCGTGGTCCGACGATTGACATATCTCCGCGAAAGATATTCCACATCTGCGGGAGTTCGTCCAAACGATACTTGCGCATAAAATGCCCGACAGGTGTGATACGGGGGTCATTGTCCCTGCTCAACAGCGGTGTATCGGGTTCGGAATTGAGATACATCGTGCGGAACTTGAGGATACGGAAGGGCTTTCCATGGAGTCCGATACGCTCCTGGCAATAGATGACAGGTCCATGGGAAGTAACGGCGACCAAAACCGAAAGGAGCAGATAGATCGGCGAAAGGAACAGCATTGCCAGCAACGATGCCACAATGTCGAACGCCCGCTTGATACAAAGCGCGGAGTCGCTCATCTTGTGGTCAGTGATACGCACGAGCGGTTGCCCCTCAATCTCGCCGATGCGTGCCGCTCCCGTAAGCATATCATAGACGCGCGGGACGACCGAGATGGCGACATCCAATGGATACAGGATATTGATGATTTCATAGAGTGTCCGTTCGGAGTGTGTCTTGGGCAGATCCACAATGACTTCATCGACTGCGCCCCGCTGCATACGCTTCGCCTCTGCCAGACTACGGATAGTATAGACACGGAGCGGCGAACGGCGGGAACGAGTAACGAGCGTAATACACAGACGCGGAAAGTAACTTAGGACAAACTGCAAGCCGATGAGCACCACCAAAGATACGACATAACGCTGATAACTCTCAACCTGATCATCAATGATAATGATAAAGAAGAAAATCAAACCGATAATGACCGCAGAGATCAGTGTCTTGAAGAACTCTGCCGAAAGACGACGTCGGAAGGGTCGGAGATAGTAACCGGAGAGATAATAGACACAGATACAGACAACAGGATAGGCAATGAGCGGCGGGTAGAAACTGAAAGAGGGAATCAGCACAGTATCAACGCCGAAAACCTTGCCATCGTACACCAGCCAACGGAACCACAGAAAGCAAAGCCATACCATCTCGGCAGAGATGATGTCGGCTATCAGATAAATGAGTTGTTGGCGGCGATGAGGACTCATTTACGGATAATTTCTATTTCGTTATTGGTTCCTAATTTGATTATACTGCTGGGCTTTTTCTTGGTTTCGTCGTTGCGACGATAGTGGCAAACATAGTCCGCAGCATCTAATACTTCTTGTGAAATCTGGCGAAAGTTCGCCGCAGTAGGTTCGCCGCTGATATTGGCAGAAGTGGATACGATAGGACGACGAAGTTGCTCGCATAGTGCTTTGGAGAAAGGTTCCTGTGTGATACGAATACCGACACTGCCGTCTTCGGCTATCAGATTCCGAGCAAGATTCTTGGCGTTGGGGTAGATGATGGTCATCGGACGCACCTGCCCATCGGAATCCAAAGTACACTCCAGCAAATCCCAAGCCGCGTCGGGTACTTTTTCCACATAGCCTTGCAGTTTGCCCGCTCCGTCTAAAAGCACCAACATCGACTTGGAGTCCTCACGACGCTTGAGTGCGTAGATTTTGCGGACGGCTTCTTCGTTGGTGGCATCGCAACCTATACCCCACACTGTATCAGTAGGATAGACAATTACCCCTCCGGCACGCAACACACGCAATGCCTCTTGCAAATCTTCTTTATCGTAACGTTGTGCCATAGATTATTATCAGAATCGATTATGAATTATCGTATCACTTTCTATATAGGTCTTAACACCTTAATTATATTATAGGCAATCACTTTGTCAGTTCGGTGCGGAGGGCGGAGACCATAGACGCATATTCCTCATCGGAAAGATATACCTTACCGGGGTTCATCTGGAACGTGCCTCCGTAGTCCGGACCATCCACATACTTGGGGGCAAGGTGGAAATGGAGGTGGCTCAGTTTGTCGGAATACGCACCATAGTTAATCTTTTCGGGGTGAAAAAGCGTTTGCATGGCGCGAGTAACCCGTGCCACGTCTGCCATAAACGCATTGCGCTCTTCGTCGGACAACTCGTTGAGGTCGTTCACATGGTGGTCATAAGCCACCAAACAACGTCCGCGGTAGGTCTGCTCCTTGAATAGGAACGCGCGAGAGACACGCAAATGCGCAATCTCAATCATCAAGTCTTTCTGAGTCTGATTATTTTGACAATACAAACAATCTTTTGGGTCGGAATACATACCTTAATATAATTATGATTTGTGAATTATGAATTATTTGTCTATTATACCCTCGGCGACGGCGGTGCGCACTGCATTGATGGCAGCCGATGGGTCGTCTTTGGGGAATTGTGTGAGGTCGATAGGTTTGCCCACTTTCATACGAATAGGGTGCCATGTAACGGTTTTGGCATTACGACTCATCACCTCATAACAT
The DNA here is from genome assembly GCA_050872525.1 of Bacteroidales bacterium. GTDB lineage: Bacteria > Bacteroidota > Bacteroidia > Bacteroidales > Paludibacteraceae > Colicola. The sequence goes on from JBNMHB010000003.1 coordinate 4,335, forward strand.
CCTGATAGTGAGATAGGTATGACGGGCAAAGAGAGGTCGAGAGCAATCTGGAAAGCACCGCGTTTGAAGCGTCCTAACTGCCCGTCTTTGGAGCGTGTACCCTCCGGAAAGATGACAGTGCAGACACCGTCTTTGAGTTGCTTTTCTATCTCAGAGATACTCCCCACGGACGCGCGCGCGTTCTTCCTATCTACAAAGATATGCCCTGCTGCCTTGCAAGCCGTTCCCACAAAGGGGACTTTGCGCAACTCGGCTTTCATCAACCACTTGAAAATCACTGGCAACCAACCATATACCACAAATACATCGAACATCGACTGATGGTTGCAGACAAAGACATACGACTGTCCGCGTTGGATATTCTCCAGCCCCTCCACTCTGACGGGCAAAAACATCAGATAGCAGAACGAACGCGACCAAAAAGCCTGCTCGGCGTGTACAAATTTAGAATTACGCCACGGGCAGAACAAGATGGTAAAAACCGCCGTAAAGACCGTGAGTACAATCAATATAGGTATGGCTATAAGGTATTGATATACAATATATAAGATGCGTTTCATATAGAAAATCAGTTGTTGTATTTCATCATAAATCCACGGTAGAGCGCACAGATACGGCGTATCTCGTCCCATGTCTCCTCGGACAGTTTGGTGCCTACAATCTCCACAACACGTCCGGCGGCGATAGTGCCAATCTCACCGCACCGGCGGATGTCGAAACCATCGCTCAGCGCGTGGAGGAATCCGCCTGCGTATAGGTCTCCTGCACCGGTGGAATCGGTACAACTGGTGGTGATGGCACCGATGTGGTAACGCTTGCTTCCCTGTTGCACATACGACCCGCGTTTGCCCACCTTGACAACCGCGATATCGCATTGCTCGGCAATCTTTGCCACCGACTCCTCGGGGTTGAGGTGGGTATAAGCAAACGACTCATCTTCGTTGGCAAATACGATGTCCACATACTGGCGAATCAGTTCTTTGAGGAAAAGGTGGTTTTCATTCACTACATTGTAACTTGCCAAATCAAGGGAGACCATACAGCCTGACTCTTTTGCCAGACGAATTGCCTTTTCGATGAGAGCGTGGTTCTGCACCAAGTAGCCCTCGATATGGAAAATATCGTAGCCGAGGAACGCTTCTTTCTGAATATCATCGGCTTGCATCTCAGAAGCGGCACCCAAATAGGTGGCAAATGTGCGCTCTCCATCGGGGGTGATAAGCACGATACTGCAACCGGACATCTCCCTGTCAGACGTCAGCAAGATAGGCTTCACATTGTTTTTGAGCATATCTTCACGGTAGAAATCGCCCACTTCATCGTTACCGATTTTTCCAACGAAAGCGGCTTTTCCACCGAGGGCGGCAATGGTATTGATGGCGTTGCTTGCACTACCACCTGCCACCATGTGCTTGCGCACAGAGGCAAAACGCCTTTGTATCTGTTCTGCCTGCTCCATAGAAATCAGATTCATACTCCCCTTGGGGAATCCTAATTCGCGCAAGTCGTCTTCGGAAACTTGCAGGAGCATATCGGTAAGCGCATTGCCTAAACCCAGTACTTTTTTCATTGTTTTGTGCCGTTTTTCTTATAAAAAATGGTTGTATGTCGAAATTTTTTGCAAAGGTACGCATTTTTTTTGGAAAAAACTTTGGTATATCAAAAAAAAGTAGTAATTTTGCACCCGCTTTCGAGAAAGAACAACACTTGAGGGCGGTAAATATATGCTTCCTTAGCTCAGTCGGTTAGAGCATCTGACTGTTAATCAGGGGGTCCTAGGTTCAAGTCCTAGAGGGAGCGCAAGAGTGATGACAGAAATGTACATCACTCTTTTTTTGTAAAAAAGTGGTCGTGGCTTTCATAATTCATTTTTTTGTTGTAACTTTGCGCAATTTTATAGTAGTATGTCTTGTTGTGCAATTTTGTAGGCAAGGCCGTTGTCAGGTGGATATCGGGTGGATAGCAGGAGGAGAATGATATAAACGGAATAAAAAAGGTATCTCACTTGTGTTGTGTATGGGTGAACTTTTGGAAGACAAATTATATAAAGATTTAAGGAAACAATAATATACGTAAGACAATATGGGATTATTTTCATTTACACAAGAGTTGGCGATAGACTTAGGTACAGCCAATACGCTGATTATGTGCGACGATAAGGTGGTGGTGAACGAGCCGTCGGTAGTGGCTATCCGACAATCGGATAACAAATGTATGGCGGTAGGTCGTAAGGCACAACAGATGATTGGTCGTGGAGGTCTGATGGTGAGAACGGTTCGACCGCTGAAAGAGGGTGTGATTGCAGACTTCAACGCCTGCGAGATGATGATACGCGGTATGATACAGATGATACCTAAGCAGATGCGACTGTTTACACCGAGTATCCGTATGGTGGTGGGTATTCCATCGGGCTGTACGGAAGTGGAGATACGTGCGGTGCGCGATAGTTCGGAGCATGCAGGCGGACGCGATGTATATATGCTTTTCGAGCCGATGGCCGCAGCTATTGGTATCGGTATCGACGTGGAAAGCCCTACAGGCTGTATGATTGTGGATATAGGTGGTGGTACAACGGAGATTGCCGTTATCTCGTTGGGGGGTATAGTGAGCAACCGTTCGATAAAAGTGGCAGGCGACGACTTCAACCAAGACATTATCGAATATATGAGTCGTATGCACAATCTGAAGATAGACGAGCCTACGGCAGAACGCATCAAGATACAAGTGGGTTCGGCACTGCCCGAATTGGACGACGCGCCGGAGGATTATGTAGTGGTAGGTCCTAACAAAGTAACTGCCCTGCCGATGTCGGTACCTGTTGGTTATCAGGAGATTGCACACTGTTTGGAGAAGAGTATTTCGAAGATAGAGAGTGCTATTCTGCAAGCATTGGAGGCTACACCGCCTGAGTTGTATGCCGATATTGTGAAGAATGGTATCTATTTGGCAGGTGGTGGCGCGCTCTTGCACGGGTTGGCAAAACGTCTGACAGATAAAATCACCATTCAATTCCACGTAGCCGAAGACCCTCTGTTGGCAGTGGCGCGCGGAACGGGTATCGCGCTCAAGAATGTAGATCATTTCGGATTCCTTATCCGCTAAACGGAGTATATGAGTAGGTATGAGCAACCTGCTTAAAATCATATCACGATACAGCAACTTCCTGGTATTCATACTATTGGAAGTTGTTGCTTTTTTGCTGATTGTCGGTAATAATCTCTATCCGCGTAGCAGGGTATTGAGCACCGCCAATCGGGTCGTGGCATGGAATTACAGGGTTGTGAGCGGTATCACAGGGTATTTCGGTCTGCGTGCAGAGAACAGCGAATTGGCGGAAGAAAATGCTATACTGCGTAACCGGCTGAATGAGTTGGAGAACCTGGCAGAGAATGTGAATATGGATTCGCTCTATCGCTATCCACAATACGACCTGCGCTATATCCCTGCCAAAGTGGTACAGATGACTACCACACAACAGCACAACTACCTGACTATCAATCGAGGAGAGCGCGACGGAGTCTATGTGGGTATGGGCGTAAGAAACCACGATGGTGTGGTGGGGATTGTGCGGACAGTGGGAGGAAAATACTCGGTGGTGCAGCCTGTCATCAACACACATACCAACTTGAGTTGCCGTTTTGCAAAGAACGACTATGTGGGGACATTGCAGTGGAACGGCTATAGTTCGCGCTTTGCCAATCTGACCGATGTGGCAGCACACATGGTTGTCAATCAGGGAGATACTATTGTTACAAGCGGATTGAGTCCGATATTTCCGGCGGGGATTCCCGTGGGAGTAGTGGAAGAGGCGGTGTTGGCAGATGGTGCCTCATACTACACCATTCGTATCCGTCTGACAACCAACTTCCGCAGACTGAAATATGTGGAACTGATTGAAAACACCGACTGGAAAGAGATAGAAACATTAGAGCATGGTCTGGACTAAACAAATAGGGCGTTTTATATTGTTGCTTCTGCTGCAAGTGCTGTTAATCAACAACTTGCAGTTCCTCGGTGTGTGCCATCCCTATATCTATGTTATCAGTCTTTTGGTTATGCCTATGACACTCCCACGATGGGCGGATATGCTTATCGGTGCAGCCGTGGGGTTGGTGCTTGACACATTCTGCAATTCGCTGGGTGTACATACCGCCGCTTGTATCATGCTGATGTACTTGCGCCCGAATCTGGTGGATGCGTATATCACTGACAGAGAGCGACTTACGGGCGAAATAGATATGCGCAGTATCGGTGTGCCCAACTTTATCAAATATGTGATTACATTGGTGCTGATTCACCATACGATGGTCTTTTTTCTTACTGCTTGGAGCCTGCAACACTTCTGGTTCACATTGCTCGAATTGGTAGTGAGTGCTGTGGTAAGTATCTTGTTGATAATCGGTTACGATTTAATACGGAGTAGATGATAAATGATAAGTACTATAAGCGTCGCTTTGTTATCGGCGGTATCGCTGTGGCGGTAGTGCTGGTGTATATCATACGCTTGTTTGCTTTGCAAATCATCGATACAACCACCAACGACCAAGCCGACAGCAATGCTTTGGTACGACAAACCATCTACCCTTCGCGCGGGTTGATATACGACCGCAACGGAGAATTGTTGGTTTTCAACCAACCTATCTATGAGGTAATGCTCATTATAAATGAGATGCGCGCCGGTTTCGACACGTTGGCTTTCTGCCGGGCACTTCATATAGAACGTGCTGATTTTGATGCTCGCATAGCGGAGATTTCCAATCGAAAAAAGAACCGAGGTTTCTCAACATACACGCCGCAGGTATTTTTGAGCCAGCAGAAAAAAGAGGATATTGCCACGCTGCAAGAGTCGTCATTCTTGTTCCCAGGTATGTATATCCGCAGGCGTACCTTGCGCGATTACACCTACAACGCGGCAGCCAATGTGTTGGGAAGTGTGGGGGAAGTGAACCAGAACGACATTGACAAAGACCCTTATTATGCCCGCGGCGACTATTCGGGACGCGATGGCATCGAATTGACTTATGAGAAAGATTTGCGTGGCGAAAAAGGTGTGGAAGTACTGATGCGTGATTCGCGAGGACGTATCCAAGGCAGTTATCACGATGGCGAATTAGACCGACTCGCCAAAGCGGGAACCGATTTGACGCTCACTTTGGACATTCAACTCCAGATGCTGGCAGAGGAATTGTTGCAAAACAAAATAGGTAGCGTGGTAGCGATAGAACCTGCCACAGGAGAGATATTGGCTTTGGCTTCGGCTCCGACATGGAACCCGAAAATGTTAGTCGGCAAAGAGCGTTCTGCCAATTATAATGCGCTGCTCCATGATAAATCGAAGCCGCTGATGAACCGTGCTACGCAGGGTACATACCCGCCGGGCTCCACTTTCAAGACCGTACAGGCATTGGTTTGTTTGCAAGAGGGCGCGATTACGCCGAACACGCTATACCCATGTAGCGGTCCGGGTTCTACACCTATCAAGTGTACGCACCATCACGGTAGTCCTGTGGCTTTGGTCAAGGCGATAGAGCAGAGTTGCAACCCATATTTCTGGGCTGCATTCCGCGATGCACTGCAGATGGACGGATATGGAAAAGGCAATGAGGATTTCCGACATCGCTACCAACTCTGGCGCGATGATGTAATGCAGTTCGGGTTGGGACAGACATTTAAGAATACAGATATAGGCTATCAGGCTGCCGGAGGTATTCCGGATACCAAATTCTATGACCGATACTATGGAAAAACGGGGTGGAAAGCCATTACGATTCGCTCGTTGAGTATCGGGCAGGGAGAGTTGTCGGTTACCCCATTGCAGTTGGCGAACCAAACGGCAGCAATTGCCAACGAGGGGTATTTTATTACTCCGCACCTGAATAAAAATGATTCGATGAAGGCGAATAAACATATTTTGCCTATCGAAAAGAAACATTTTGATGTGGTCAAAGAGGGTATGCACCATGTGATGATATATGGCACAGGCCGCCACTATCCGATTGAGGGTGTGGAAACTTGTGGTAAAACCGGTACGGCACAAAACCCGCACGGAAAAGACCATGCTATCTTTATCGGATTTGCTCCTGTAGAAAACCCGCAAATCGCTGTGGCTGTGATAGTTGAGAATGCCGGTTATGGTGCTACTTGGGCTGCACCTATCGCTAGTTTGGTGATGGAACAATACCTGACGGGGCAAGTGAAACGCACCGATTTGAAAAAACGAATTGCAAATGCCGTTCTTACAAAATGAGTTCTTCGCGCAGTAGTAACATAGTACGTAATTTAGATTGGGCTACCATAGGTATGTTCCTGGCACTTGTTATTTTCGGTTGGCTCAATATCTATGGTGCCAGTTACACCTTTGAGCAAACCGGTATCTTCGATTTCAACAATCGCGCCGGTAAGCAGTTTATATGGATATTGGGGTCGCTGGTGTTAGGGGGTGTGTTGTTGCTCATTGACTATAAAACGTATGATGTTTTGGCGTATATTCTCTATGGTATCATGGTGGTCGTACTACTTGCAACGCCCCTTTTGGCAAAAGATACCAAAGGCTCATTGTCGTGGCTGGATATCGGTCCGATGAAGATTCAGCCTGCAGAGTTTGCCAAATGTGTTACGGCATTGGCCATCGCCAAATATATGGGACGCTATGGCTATCAAGTGCGTAATTGGCGTGATTTATTGGTGCCGTTTATATTACTTGCTATACCTGTATTCATCATTATGATACCACAAAAAGAAACTGGTTCGGCGTTGGTTTTTGCGTCATTCCTGTTGGTGTTGTATCGTCAGGGGATGAGCGGATATGTTCTTTGGTGTTGTGTGGCAGCAGTGGCCTTGTTTATGGTAAGTATTCGTTTTGGTGCGGTGCCACTGCCTTACGGGACAGGCAATGTGGGCATGTTGTCTTGTATGTTGCTCGTCTGCGCCATCGAGATATTTTTCTTGCGCAAGGAAAACAGAATGGTTTGGGAACCGCTGATTCTGTTAGGCAGTGCCGTGGTTATTTTTGGTGTAGGGATGCTTGTCAATACATGGATTCCTGTGAATTTCAACTGGTTATCGGTGGCAGTGGCAGGCTTGCTGACTATCTATACGATTGTGATAAGTCTCTACTTGCGCCATTATAAACTATTGCTCGTGGCTCTGTTCACAGTGGGGTGTATAGGTTTTACGCACGCCTGTGATTTTGTTTTTACCAATGTGCTACAACCTCACCAACGTGTCCGTATCGAGGTCTTGTTTGGTATGAAAGAAGACCCGACAGGGGCGGGATATAATGTCAATCAAGCGCGTATTGCCATCGGTTCTGGTGGTTTTCTCGGAAAAGGCTATCTCAATGGCACCCAGACCAAACTCCGCTTTGTGCCGGAACAGGATACCGACTTTATTTTCTGTACGGTAGGAGAAGAGTGGGGATTTGTAGGTTCGGTAGGTGTGCTTATTTTGTATCTCTGTTTCATTTTGCGACTTATTTCTCTGGCAGAGCGTCAGCGAGATACGTTTAGTCAAATCTATGGCTATTCGGTTGCCTCCATATTGTTTTTTCATCTCACTATCAATGTCGGTATGGTATTGGGCTTATTGCCGGTGATTGGTATTCCGTTGCCTTTCTTCAGTTATGGTGGCAGTTCTCTCTGGGGCTTTACGATACTTCTTTTTATTTTTCTGCGTCTCGATGCCGCCCGTGTGGAAAAAATGCACTAACTATGCGATTGGTTCATACTATTTGGCATTCTCTCTTATCACTGTTCTATCCCCATTGTTGTGCTATGTGCGGTAATCTGTTGGAAGATGAGGAGACTACATTGTGTCCCACTTGCATACAACACCTTCCGCGAACAGAGCAAGCCACACTTCGTGCTAACCAAACCGAAGAGTTATTTGCCGATTTGCCCCGCTTTCAACGGGGTGCGGCGTTCCTGTTCTTTGACAAAGGTGCCGATGTGCAACGCCTGATTCACAAGATGAAATTTCACGAACAACCCCGTATTGCTTACGATTTGGCACGCGAAGCCGCATACGATTTTATGCAAGCGGATTTTTTCGACGGAATAGACTTGATTATACCTATTCCTCTCCACCCGCGTCGTCTGCATGAGCGCGGATATAATCAGTCGGAGTGGATAGCCCGCGCATTGAGCGAAGCAACAGGGATTCCGGTGGATACCACCCATGTTCTTCGTATTCGGAATAATCCGCAGCAGGCACTCCAAAGCGCAAAGGACAGGCAAGCCAACGTAGAAGGTGTTTTCGCCGTCAACCACCCCGAAGAACTCTATCGCAAACATATCCTGATAGTGGACGACCTCATTACTACCGGGAGTACTATTCGTGCCTGTATCAAGGCGATGAAACCGTGTCGCGGGACCCAATTCTCGGTCTTTGCCATCGGAAAAGCACGCTAACTATTGCATATATCGCTTTTTTGCTGTAATTTTGCGAGCAAAATAAACTAAACGCGGAATGACCCGTAAATATGATTTTCTCATTATCGGCGGAGGTGTTGCCGGTATGAGTTTCGCACTCAAGGTAGCGCGTGCACAAAAATACAGAATCGCCCTTTGCTGTAAAACCACTCTTGATGAGGCTAATACGACAAAGGCACAGGGGGGGATTGCCTCGGTTACCAACCTGCTTGTGGACGATTTTGAAAAACATATCCACGACACTATGGTGGCAGGTGATTGGCTCAGCGACCCTGCTGCTGTAGAACAAGTAGTACGTAACGCACCCCGTCAGATACAAGAACTCGTCAACTGGGGTGTCAATTTCGATAAGAATGAAGAAGGTAATTTCGACCTCCATCGTGAGGGAGGACATTCCGAGTTTCGTATCCTTCACCATGCCGATGACACCGGCGCAGAGATACAGCGTGGATTGATGGAGGCGGTGCGACGTAATCCGTTCATCGACGTACTCGAAAATCATTTTGCCGTAGAGATTATTACCCAGCATCATCTCGGTATGCGTGTTACGCGCCGTACACCTGACATCGAGTGCTATGGTGCTTATATCCTCAATCCGGAAACGGGCAAGATTGATACCTATCTCAGTCGAATTACTCTGATGGCAACGGGCGGAACAGGTGCTGTCTATGCCACTACCACCAATCCCAATATCGCTACGGGCGATGGTATCGCCATGGTCTATCGTGCTAAAGGCGAAGTCAAAGATATGGAGTTTGTCCAGTTCCACCCTACGGCGTTGTTCCACCCGGGCGAGACACACCCCGCCTACCTGATTACGGAGGCGATGCGTGGTTATGGAGGAATACTTCGCCTACCCAACGGCGAGGAGTTTATGCAAAAATATGACTCGCGTCTCTCGTTGGCTCCGCGTGATATCGTAGCGCGTGCGATAGACAATGAGATGAAGATACACGGTTTGGACCATGTATGTCTCGATGTTACGCACAAAGATCCGGAGGAAACCAAACGTCATTTCCCCAATATCTATGCCAAGTGCTTGGGTATTGGCATTGACATCACCAAACAATATATCCCCGTGGCACCTTGTGCACACTATATGTGTGGCGGAATCAAAGTAAACCTCGATGGCGAGTCATCGATTCATCGCTTGTATGCCGTAGGCGAATGCTCTTGTACGGGGCTACATGGCGGAAATCGCTTGGCAAGCAATTCACTCATCGAGGCAGTAGTCTATGCCGATGCGGCTGCACGACATAGTATCAGTATGATAGAAAACTACGATTTCAACGAGAATATACCCGATTGGAACGACGAAGGAACCCTCTCCAACGAAGAACGTGTGCTGATTGCACAAGATGTCCGCGAGGTGGGACAAGTGATGTCCACCTATGTAGGTATTGTGCGTTCCAACCTCCGTCTTCGTCGTGCGTGGGAACGTTTGGATTTGCTTTATGAGGAGACCGAAGACCTATTCAAACGCGTGAAAGCCACAAGAGACATTTGCGAACTGCGCAATATGATTAATGTGGGCTATCTCATTACCCGTCAGGCAATTGAACGCAAAGAGAGTCGTGGCCTCCACTACAATATCGACTCATCGAGAAACACCTCTACTCCCCCGCAAAAAGTTTGGTGATGAAAGCAATCTCCTTGCATAGCATAGTCCCCGTGCGCGCAGAAGCGTCGGAAACATCGGAGCAACTGACACAGATGCTCTTTGGTGAGATTGGTGCTATTGAGGAGCAAAAAGACCGTTGGATGCGGGTGAAATTGCTATCTGACGGACAAAAAGGTTGGGTAGATGCCAAGATGATTACCCCGATGTCTGCCGATGAGTATAATACGTATTCGGAGGCGTTGAAAAATGCGGCTTTTGTGGTTTTTCCGATGGCGTATGCTGTCAGCGAGAACAACGGACAGACTATCCCGCTCACTGCCGGTACACGTCTTACCCATTACCAAAACGGACATTTCGAGGTACTGGGAGTCGGTTTTCGGATAGATTCAACTATGGTCAGTGCCAAACCGTTGGAACTGACGCAAAACAACCTGTTGCAAACCGTGCGTTTTTTCCTCAATGTACCTTATCTTTGGGGTGGAAAAAATGCATTGGGAATGGATTGTTCCGGCTTTACGCAAACCATCCTCTCTTTATTTGGTCGTAAACTCTTGCGCAATGCATCGGAGCAAGCCACACAAGGACGTTTGATTAGTCGAATTTCCTCGATGAAAGCGGGCGATTTGGCATTTTTCTGCCACAACGATGGGCTGCCTACAACACCCGATACCCGCGTAACACATGTGGGTATTTTGATTGATTCGGAGCGTATTATACATTGCTCCGGACGCGTTAAAATCGAGAAGATTGACTCCACCGGTATCTTCTCTGTCGAGCAGGCAGATTCGCACCACCCCGATGGCGTCTATACGCACAAACTTCTGTCTGTCAGACGTATGTAGTTCTACATACCGCTACCATATAGCACTTGGTCTGATGGAAAAACAATAAAACACACATGGTATGAAACGCACTATTTTCTATCGAAGTGCGCACTGTTATTATCAATTTGGAGCAGTCATTTGCCTACTATTTGTCCTATTGAGTGCGCATAGTTGTAGTTCCTTTAACGAGGCACGCGTTGTTATTGCCTCTGCCGATAGTTTGGATGGGCAGTACATGCTCTATTCCGACACGGCACAACTCAAGAAAACCATCGCCACGCTCAATACACTCATAGGACGTACATTCGAGCGCACCTCATTAGCCAAAGCATACTATTATCTGGGGCGTATATACGACGATAGTCTCCATTATATATACGAAGCCACAGAGTGTTACATCGCCTGCGACCGTCTGCGCTCAGACGATTATCTGCGCCGTGGGCGTGCTAATACGTGTATGGCATATATATGTATGTTCCAAAATGCCAACGAAGCGGCACTCACCTTCTGCCAACGCGCAAACGATTTGTTCAACGACACCCCCTACACATGGTATTATGCACATAGTCTGCTCAATATGTGTAGCAGTTTTCTGGAGTTGGGATATATCGCTGAGGCGGACAGCATATTGCGTATCGCCGAAACCTACAGTTTGGATAGTGCATATATCGGGCGTCTGTCGGGACTTTGTGGAGCGTTGCTGTATGCCCGTCAAGAGTATGATTCTGCGCTGATTGAGTTAGAGCGTGCCTTTGAATATCCCATAAGTGTCGAACAACAATGTTTCTACAATATCAAACGTATGCAGGTATATTCGGCTCTCCAAAAACCGGATTCTGCCCTCTACTATGCACATTTTGTGGAAGATAACACCGATAATGTGGCTTTCTTGGCAGAGGCGTATGGCACAATTATTTCCTATGCGCAGCAAAATGATGACGCACAGACATTGAGACAATATGTGCCTATCAATCAAAAGAATAATCGTATCTTGCGTGACAATGAAGGAAAATATGCCGTATCTATCAAAACATTGAAGGAATATATCCAAAAACCCCATCCTTTCTTGCCATGGCAGATTGCCGTTACCATACTTATCATAATCTCTGTATTCTGTTTGGCTGTGAATATGATTATTCATAAACGGCAAAAAGAACAGATTGAAATACAGCATACCATGATTGAAACCCAAGAAAAGCAATTAAAACAACAACAGCAAACGCACCAAAAGCAAATCAATCAAATCACTCGCGTAAATGCCGAGACGGCTGTTGTTTCCACACACAAAATAAGTGAGTTCTTGAGCAAAGTAAACGACTTGCACAACCAATATCCAAGTCCTAAAAAAGAGTGGATAAACAATTATCCCGCTTTCAAACGGGACGTGAGTGTGCCATTTGCGATGTTAATAGGGCAGTTGGAAAACTTGTCTTTGTCCGAAAAAGAAATTTATTCTTGTGTTTATACTCTCTTATACAAAGGCGTTACTGCCAACGAAATGGCAGAATATCTTTTCTATTCACCTTCCGGAATCCGCACTTTCAAACAGCGCGTTTCCCACAAATTGGGGACCACCGGTGCCGCGTTGTACGATACGCTCCTCTGTATGGCACTAAACGACTAATCGCGATTTTTGGGGGTTCTAAACGCCAATTTGTACACTCTTCGTATCTTTTGATATGTTCCAAAAAAGAGCATATCCGCCCATTTGTGCACATGTGAAAACATAACTATCTGATAATCAGTCAGTTACCCCCCCCCATTTGTGCACACGCCGTTTTTGTGTATCTCATATTTTTGTAGTACCTTTGCAGTGCAAAAATGACAAGACAACAATGGATGTTATATTCCATTCGAGTCAAATGCGGTAGATATTGCCGGGAGGGTCAGCAAGGCAATCTACAGTCATTTTGACTCGTTTGGGAAATATATAGTCAAGACAAATCCATAAATAGAGACAAGTGCGGCAATCTCCCGCTTGTCTCTATTCCATTTTTACCTCCCCCCTTTATCTCCTCTATCTCCTCTATCTCCTCTATCTCCTCTATCTCTTCTATCTCTTCTATCTCTTCTATCTCTTCTTTCTCCTCTATCTCCTCTCCTCCCCCAAAGTGTATTTACCCATTGACAGAATCAAAGTAGCATGGATTAAATCAAATTAGCGTGGATAGAATCAAATTAGCATGTGCAGAATCAAGTTTGCCGTAATATAAGAGTAGCGCAATCAAGTAGGACTCTTTATTACGCCGATCTCCCGCCGACCACTACGGTATATTCACGGTAGATATACGGTAGATACACGGTAGATACACGGTTTATTCAGTCAACCCGACTATATCCGGATAATACTCTCATCGTCCTCTTGCCCATGTCATAAATAATTTGTACCTTTGTCCTCGAATACTAATACTCAATGACTATGGCACGTACCACACTCTCTCATCCTTTCGACACCATGTCGGGTAAACTCACCAGCACCGACAAAGTCATTTTCCGCACCCGCAACGGAAACACCCATGCGTATGTTATCCACAATCCCTATCGGGGCCCCGTTGCGCCAACGCGTCAGCGTACCTTGGATGCTTTTGCATCGGCGGTTGCGCAAACCAAAACCATCCTCAATGACCCCGCTTTGCGTGCGGACTGGCAACTGCGTTTCGACAAATATACAGCCCGTGTCAACCGTTATCCGTCATCCTATCCCAAACCTTGTACTACCCTTCGTGGCTACATCATCTCCACTCTCATCCGCGAAGCCCAATCCTCTCATCCCTAAACGCATAAATTTTAGTTATTATCAAATAATTCGAATTCTTCGACATTTTGATTGAAAGTGCAAAAATTATAAGGCTACGTTAGCAGTTTTCCTAAGCGGTTAATTATCCGAAAAGCAGATTGCTTTCTTCACTAAATATACCACCTCTCATACAAGAAAATTGATCTTATATGCAAAGAAACTGCATTTTTGATATGAAAGTGTGAGTCTGTGAGGACGAGTCTGTGTGGTCTGTGTGGAAAAACGGTCTGTTGGCTTAAATATGCAAAAACTATTTGCGGAGGTCGAAAATTTTGTGTATCTTTACACCCGATTTGGGGTTCCCAATCAGTGAACTAAAATATACTACAATGAAAGCGAAACCATTTATCAAATGGGTTGGCGGCAAAACGCAACTCATTGACCAACTCGAGGCTCTGCTTCCTGCTGACTTTGACAAATGGGAGAACGTCACTTACATTGAGCCTTTTGTGGGCGGAGGGGCTATGCTCTTCTATATGTTGCAGACACACTCCAACATCAAGTCAGCAATCATTAATGACATCAATTCCGACCTTACTACGTGCTACAAAGTGGTGCGTGATAATCCATCGGAATTAGTTGCATCTTTACAAGAAACTCAGCGTGAGTACTATGCGCTCAACTCTGAAGAAGAACGCAAAGCCTTTTTCATGACCATGCGTGACGAGTTTAACACAAAATCGTTAGCCCCTATCCGCAACACGACTTTGTTCTTCTTCTTGAACCGTACTTGTTTTAATGGTTTGTATCGCGTTAACAAATCCGGTCTTTTTAATGTGCCTTTTGGTCGTTATAAGACTCCGATGATTTGCGATCCGAACACGATTTATGCAGATAGTGCGCTACTCCGGAACGTGGAAATTCTCACTGGTGACTATCAAGAAACACTTTCGCACGCAAAGGGCAATACCTTATTCTATTTTGATCCGCCTTATCGTCCGCTCAACAACACCAGCAGTTTTAATGACTACACTAAAGAAGCGTTCGATGACTTCGCGCAACGTCGCCTGAAGGAGTTCTGCGACAAAGTTGAAACAGCCGGTTATTATTTTATGTTGAGCAATTCTGATTGCCAAGATATGTTCTTCGACGACCTCTATTCACAATATATCATTGAGCGTGTATGGGCATCGAGAAGTGTCAATGCTGATGCGAGCAAACGTGGCAAACTGACGGAAATTCTTGTACATAACTATTTGGCAACCAAACTAAAGGCAGCATAATATGGCAGCACACACCACAGAGCAATTCAACTTGTTTATGTCTCAATTGCGCGAGACGAATGCAACGCTTGATTTCTATTGCGATTTTCCGAAGATTGCAAAGAATGTTGCTGACATCGAAATCAGTCTCAATACGCTTAATTACCTTATTGGCAAGGATAATCTCCGTGAGGCAGTTGAGGCATTGTGGAATCGAGACAAACGAGTATTTGATGTAATGGACATACTTATTGCTACGCGCAAGAAAGACGACAAGAAATATATAGACAACGATGGTACTATGCACTCGGTTCATTCGTTGTTCAGTTCTGTGGATGGTGTTATGAAGTTCATTGAAGGAACAGGTCTTGATAAAGTCTTCAAGAACAAAGAGGTGAAGGATCTTGTGGATTATGTCTTTGGTGTCGAAACAGGTCTGGATACCAACGCACGCAAGAACCGCAGCGGTGAGATAACCGAAACGCTTGTTGCGCGTATTTTCGACAATGCCGAAATAAGGTATCGTGAGCAAGTATCGTCCAAAGAATTTTCTGCTATTTCTGCTGTGCTTGGTGCAGATCAAAAGGTATTCGATTTTGTGATTGTTGCCAAAAGTAAAACTTATCTCATCGAAGTGAATTTCTATTCTGGTGGCGGCTCCAAACTCAACGAAGTAGCCCGCTCCTATACAGATGTCGCTCCGAAAGTAAACGGAGTACCCGGATTTGAGTTTGTTTGGATTACTGATGGTGTAGGTTGGACCTCTGCTCGCAATAAATTGGAAGAAGCATTTGCGGCAATACCGAGTATCTACAATCTAACTACGATTAGCGAATTTATTGATCTTATCAAATAATTATTAATTATGGCTTGTCAAAAAGATCATTCTGCTATACAAAACATAATGCTAACACTCCCTGAAGATCAAGGAGGGCGAGGACGTCATAAATGTGCAGCATGCGCTTATGAAGAAGGGTATAAGTTGGGGTATCAAATGTCGGAACATTTTGATATCGGTCAAATTATTGATGGTTTAGAAGAAAGCCAAGCACAAAATCAACGACACAAAAGTCCTCATGCGGCATTCGCGTTGGGGTATCTCAATGGTATAAAGGATGCCTACAAATAAACTAAACACTACAAAAGATTTCACCATCCTGCAAGGGGATTGTATGGAGCGGTTGCGCGAGATAGAAGATAGTTCTATTGACGCTATTTTTGCTGATCCTCCTTATTTCCTTAGCAACGGCGGTATCAGCGTGCAAAGCGGCAAGCAAGTGTGCGTGGACAAAGGCGATTGGGACAAAGGCGGTACATCTGAGTACATTTATGAGTTCAACCGTAAATGGCTCTCCCTCTGTCGCTCCAAACTGAAAGATAACGGTACGATTTGGATTAGTGGTACACACCATAATATCCATGTGGTAATGCGCTGCCTGCAAGAATTGGGATATAAAGTACTAAACACAATTACATGGCAGAAAACCGACCCGCCACCAAATTTGTCTTGCAAGTATTTCAATTTCTCAACCGAACTTATCATTTGGGCACGCAAGCACGAGAAGAAAACGCACAAGTTTAACTACGAAACAATGAAGCAGTTGAATGGTGGCACGCAGATGACGGATGTTTGGCGTATCCCTGCTGTGGGACGATGGGAAAAGAACCAAGGCAAACACCCGACGCAAAAGACCTTGCGTTTGCTGTATCGTATCATTCTCGCATCCACAAACGAAGGCGACACTATCCTTGATCCGTTCAGTGGTTCCGGAACGACCGGTATCGCCGCCAATTTGCTCAACCGTAAGTACATAGGTATTGAGCAAGATAAGACGTTTTGCGAGTTGTCGCTACGTCGCCGTGTTGCTATCGAGAACTCTGAAGAACGTGAGATCCTATATGAGAAAATGCGCGAGAACCCGCAGGAAACAACGGTATTGGTAAATCACATGCGCGAAACCGACCGTCAGTTAGCCATGCAAACAGGTATCACGTACGTCCGTATCGCGGATGCAAAAGGTTCGTTGCTTGTCAAGCAAGGTTTTGAAAGGTTGGGCTACATTTGTATTCACACCAACGGAGATAACCCTGTTCTATTCAAACAACTCAACAAAGGCTTTCGAATATACCAACCAAAAGACTTGCAAGAGAAAGGTTTTGCTGCCGAGCATGCCATGTATTATGCCGGCTTTCTTTTTGACCCGTCTAAACCGGTGTCATTTGACCTGCCAATTGACTTGCACAAAAAGAAATATACTCAAGTTGCACATATTCAACCATTGAGCGATTTTATCAAAATAAAATGAATTATTCTATGAGAGTATATATAGGGCAATCACATCAATTATGATTTGCAGTAGATATTGGAACGTTGTATTGTTTTCTTTGAATATATAATTGGACGTTGTTTCTTGCTGCACCTTCTTCCTAAAAAAATGTGGATAAATATGGACCATATATATAAGGGGAGAGCATAGCGAAGACGAAAGAAAAGAGAAAGTATATAAATGAAGACGCGAATATATAATAATAAGGAGCAAATTTTCTGCGAATGGCGGCGGCAGTGGGTGCGGCTGACACCGGAAGAGTGGGTGCGGCAGAATTTTCTACACCGCTTGGCGACGGATTATCAGTACCCGATGTCGCTTATCGGAGTGGAGATTCCTATCTCGGTGGGGAATGCACAAAAACGGTGTGATGCGGTGGTTTATACACGGCAAATGCAACCGTGTGTGTTGCTTGAGTTTAAGGCGGAATCGGTGCCGCTGACGCAGAAAGTGCTTGACCAGGCGGTTACCTACAATCGGACCCTGTCGGTGCCGTTTCTGATTTTGCATAATGGTGCGCAAACCATTGTGGCGCGGGTAAATGCGCATGAAATTCAGTATCTCGACACCATTCCCGCGTGGGGCGAGATATAATGATGTGTACTTTTAATTTATACAATATGGATTCCATTATTGCTTTGCAAGATAGTCTTGATACTGCCGTGTTCTATGGCGTAAACAATCAGAATATCCTTTGTTTGAAGAACCAACACCCCGATGTGCGTGTGGTGGCGCGTGGCTATCAGGTGAAAGTGTCCGGTTCGGAGACGGCTGTGGCACGATTTGAGCATAGTCTGCGCCTGTGCGAGACATTCTGTATCAAGAATAACACCCTCAATGAAGAGCAGATATTGATGCTTCTGCATGGTGAGCAACCGCAAGAGTATCTGCAAGATAACCTGATTTTGCACGGAGTGAATGGCAAATCGATTGTGGCGCGGAGCAGAAACCAGCAACTATTGGTAGATGCCTACGAGGAAAACGACCTGCTGTTTGCCATCGGTCCCGCCGGTAGCGGAAAGACCTATACGGCTATCGCTCTGGCAGTCAGAGCACTCAAAAACCGTGAAGTGAAAAAGATTATCCTGTCGCGTCCGGCGGTGGAGGCGGGAGAGAAACTTGGATTTCTGCCCGGTGATATGAAGGAAAAGATAGACCCCTATCTGCAACCTTTGTACGACGCGTTGCAAGATATGATTCCGCCTGTGAAACTGAACGAGTATATGGAGCGTGGTGTGATACAGATTGCGCCGTTGGCATTCATGCGCGGGCGCACCCTCGCCGATGCGATTGTGATATTAGACGAAGCACAAAATACCACCACGGCGCAACTCAAGATGTTCCTGACCCGCTTGGGAATCAACGGCAAGATGATAGTTACGGGCGACCTGACGCAGGTGGACCTGCCTATAAATCAGCGTTCCGGTTTGCGCGATGCCATCGAGCGTTTGCAGGATATTCGCGGCATAGCCATCGTGGAATTTAACCAGAAAGATATTGTCCGTCACCCGCTTGTGAAACACATTGTGTCCGCCTATGCCAAACCCGTCAGCATAGCGGATGGGGAGACCCGAAAATCGCCCGACACGAAATAGGTTGGGCGATTCTATGACCGATGTTCAGACCCGTTTGTGGTAGTGATAGTCGGAGTAGTCGTGGTCGCGTGTGCTATCGAGACGAGGGTATTTGTCGTGGAACTTGCGTTTCATATTGCGCCACCAACGCGAGATGTCATCGCCTTTGCCATGACGCCACCAAAGGAGCAACAACCAACCGAACAGCATTCCGCCCAAGTGCGCAAAGTGGGCTACGTTGTCGCCTGTGAAACCAATCATTCCGCCCAGTCCGGCAAAGAGTTCGATGAGTGCATATATAATAACGAACACGCGTGCGCGGATAGGAATCGGCACAAAAATGATATACATCGGTACATTGGGAAAGAGCCAACCAAACGCGAACAAGACGCCAAACACTGCGCCCGAAGCACCGATGGTAACCGGCAGATTGGCATAGGCGGCGGCCTGCATAGCAGGCATGGCATTGAGCATAGGTTGGTACATCATCGCCCACACAGCCTCTTGTACGAAGGCGGCCCCGACGCCGCATACCAGATAGTAAATCAGGAATTTACGGCTTCCCCATTCGTTTTCCAACACGGGCGCGAACATCAAGACGGCAAACATATTGCAGAATATATGTCCGAAATTGGCGTGCATAAACATATATGTGAATGGTTGCCAAAAATAGAACTGACTTGCCGTGATGTAATGAAGTCCGAGATAGGTAGTGAGTTGTATGCCATAGCGTTGCAGAATGGCATCCAACATAAAGACGATAAAATTCGTCCACAACAGATAGCGAGTAATAGTAGGTAAATTTCTCATAACGATTACAAAAGTAGTAAAAATATACGTATGAGTATGCAAAAAGCGTGCTTTTAAGGTCAAAAATGTATTTTTTTTGGTATAAAAAGCATTTTTTCTCTCGTATAATTTGCAATATCGCATTTTTGTTGTATCTTTGCAAGCGTTATCCGTAGGCGCATAGCCTGTTGGTAAGCAAAATTATTAGATGTTTAATTAATAACCCCAAACATTTCGATTATGAACAAGGCTGAACTCATTGCTGCCGTTGCAGCGAAGGCTGAGGTTTCTAAGGTAGAAGCACAGAAGATTATTGATGCTGCTCTGGAAGTAACTACAGAGACTTTGAAGAAGGGCGAGAGCATCCAACTCGTTGGTTATGCCACTCTGTCCGTAGCAAAGAAGGCTGCTCGCAAGGGTATCAATCCTGCAACGAAGCAACCTATCGACATCCCTGCAAAGAATGTAGTTAAATTCAAAGCAGGCGCAAAACTCGCTCTCTGATACGTATAAGAGAATAGGACGAGTTGCTCAGTTTGGGCAACTCGTTTTGTGTCGCAATATATAGAAATTAACAGATATAATAATCGTTTTGAAGGAAAAAACAATGTTAAATGTAATTCTTTGTGGTGCCCCCGGTAGTGGCAAAGGGACACAATCTGATTTTCTGGTAAAGAAATATGGTCTGCAACATCTCTCTACGGGCGATGTGTTGCGTGCTGAAATCAAATCAGGAAGTGCGCTTGGCAAGGAGATTGAGGCTATCATCTCGAAAGGACAATTGGTGCCTGATGCAAAGATGATTGACTTGATTGACAACTTCATTGCCAATCTGCCGAAAGACTCTAAAGGGGTTATTTTCGATGGTTTCCCACGTACTGTGGAGCAGGCGAAGGCTCTGACCGAGTTGCTCAGAAAATACAACATGAGCGCAGTAATGCTGGATATGTTTGTAGAGGAAGAGGAACTTATTGAGCGTCTGTTGAATCGCGGAAAGACCAGCGGTCGTGCCGATGACAACTACGAGACCATCAAACAACGTCTGCAAGTATATAAGGACGTAACCAAACCTGTGGCAACCTACTACCTGCACAACAATAACTATTTTGCTATCAACGGAAACAATACGATGGAGGATACTTTCGCACAAATCGACAATATCTTGCAAATCGTAACAAAATAAATGCTTAGGCTCTTCGCTCCCCTTGCGATAAGGGGAGCGGGAGTTTTTCTATGACACCTCACTGCCAATAATGTTCTAATCTCAATAATAACGAACCTATGCCCTCCAACAATTTTATTGACTACGTAAAGATTTATTGCCGCTCCGGTAAGGGCGGTGCCGGAAGTTTGCACTTTCATCGTGCCAAGTATCTGCCTAAGGGGGGACCCGACGGTGGCGATGGCGGGCGCGGTGGAGATATTATCCTGAGAGGTAACCGTAATCTGTGGACATTGCTCCACCTGAAGTATCAGAAACACGTGATGGCTACCGATGGCGGCAAGGGCGGAGATAGCAGGTCGTTTGGCAAGGCAGGCGAGGATAAAATTATCGAAGTGCCCTGTGGTACAGTGGTTTACGATGGCGATACGGGCGAGTATATATGCGAGGTGAAGGAGCATGATGAGCGCGTGGTATTGCTAAAAGGTGGTCGCGGAGGATTGGGTAACTGGCATTTTCGCACGGCTACCAATCAGGCTCCGCGTTATGCCCAACCGGGTGAACCGGCATTGGAACGCAATGTGATTTTTCAATTGAAAGTGTTGGCAGATGTGGGGCTTGTGGGGTTCCCCAATGCAGGTAAATCCACCCTGTTGAGTGTCGTATCGGCTGCCAAACCGGAGATTGCGGACTATCCGTTCACCACTCTGACGCCGCAATTAGGCATTGTGTCGTATCGCGATGGGCAGTCGTTCTGTATGGCGGATATACCGGGTATCATCGAAGGAGCGTCCGAGGGCAAAGGTCTCGGACTGCGTTTCCTGCGTCATATCGAGCGCAACGCCGTGTTGCTGTTTATGGTACCTGCCACGACGGAAGATATCGAGGCAGAGTATCGTATCCTGCTCAGCGAGTTGGAAAAGTATAACCCGCAGTTGCTTACCAAGGCGCGTGTGCTGGCAATCAGCAAGTGCGATATAGGTGAACAGCCTGATACACAGGTGCTTGCGGATGAGTTGGGTGTGCCGGTAGTGGCTATCTCATCGGTAAGCGGATTGGGTATCAACCAACTGAAAGATATGCTCTGGACCGAACTGAACAAAGAGCAGAACCAAGTGATAGAAATCTCACATTCGCCTATAGATGTGAAGGTTATCGAACGCGAAGAACAACCCGAAGAGGACGACGAACCGAAGACTATCTATCTGAACGAAGTGGAAGAAGAGTGGGATTTGAATAAATATAAAGGTATTGGCTGGGACGAATAAGTCCGATTTTAGACAAAGTGTCGGACTATAAGAAACAGATATATGGAATTGTATGATCGTGTCATAGAATGGCGTGAACGCCACATCAGTGAGAAGCAATTGGTATTGGTTCTCAGTTTCTTTGTGGGGTGTTTCTCTGCTATGGCTGCGATTGTTCTAAAGACATTTATTCATTTTATTCAGTGGTTTATTGAGGATAAACTGATTGCGGATGAACACACATGGTGGTATCTTATCTGCCCGATGATAGGTATTACGCTGTCTGCTTTGTTTGTGCGCTATATTGTGAAAGACGATATTTCGCATGGTATCACTAAGATTCTCTATGCCATTTCGCAGCGTAAGTCGATTATCAAGGCGCATAATATGTGGACATCTATCGTCGGTTCCGGACTGACTATCGGTTTCGGTGGTTCGGTCGGTGCTGAGGCTCCTATCGTATTGACGGGTGCCGCCATCGGGTCGAATTTGGCGAAGATGTTCCGTCTTGAGCAAAAGACGATGATGTTGATGATTGGGTGCGGCGCAGCGGGTGCGATAGGTGGTATCTTCAAGGCTCCTATCGCCGGTTTGGTCTTCACGCTGGAGGTGCTGATGATGGACCTGACTATGGCGTCGGTGGCTCCGTTGCTTATCTCGTCGGTTACAGCAACCGCTATCTCCTATATCGCTACAGGCTCTAATCCGATGTTCCCCCTCAATACGTTTGAGGCATTCCATATATCGAACATACCCTGGTATTTGGTGCTAGGATTCGCATGCGGATTAGTGTCGCTCTATTTCACGCGGGGTATGAACCGTATGGAGCAATGGATGAAGCACAAAGTAAATAATTTCTGGCTCAAGATTGTGTTGGGTGGGGTAGTGCTGAGTCTGCTGGTGTTCCTGTTCCCGCCTCTCTATGGCGAGGGGTATGGGGTGATTACACAACTCATAAATGGTGATTCGCTATCGGCTTTAGACAATAGTCCATTTGCACGATTAGGCACTGCCACATGGGTGATAGTGGGGTATTTTGTATTAGTGATTGCCTTCAAGATTGTGGCTTCGGTGGCTACCAATGGTGGTGGCGGTGTAGGTGGTATCTTCGCGCCGTCGTTGTTTATGGGCGCGTTGGTGGGCTTTGTTACCGCCCGTTTGCTTAATCTTATCGGATTAGGTGTGCCGGAAACCAATTTTGCATTGGTGGGTATGTCAGGACTGATGTCCGGTGTAATGCACGCACCTCTGACGGGTATCTTCCTGATTGCGGAACTGACGGGGGGCTACCATTTGTTTATGCCTTTGATGATAGTTTCGGTAGTGTCGTATCTGACCATCAAACTATTCGAACCTCACAGTTTGTATGCCATGCGTTTGGCGCAGAAAGGCGAACTGCTTACCCATAACAAGGACCGTAATGTGCTGACTCTCTTGAAAATGGATAGCGTGTTGGAGACCGATCTGAAGACGATATATCCGGAGATGTCATTGGGCGAGTTGGTAAAGGTGATTGCGGACAGCCATCGTAATATCTTCCCCGTGATTGACCATGAGGGGCACCTGAAAGGTGTTTTGCTATTGGACGAAGTGCGCAATATCATGTTCCAACCGCGTCTGTATAATCGTTTCACGGTCGGACAACTGATGACTTCGCCGGAAGCAATACTCACATTTGATATGCCTATGGAGAAGGTGATGGAGACTTTTGAAGACACGGGAGCATGGAACTTGCCCGTCGTAGATGGCGACCGCCGTTATTTGGGATTTGTCTCCAAATCAAAGATATTCAACTCCTACCGCCACGTATTAGTACACTTCTCTGAAGAATAAACTCTTCGATGAACGAACTGTCTCATAATTCATAATTCTTAATTCATAATTAGTAACGTCTGCATCGGGTGGATGTCAGGTGGTTAGGCAATTCCAATTCGTAGAAAAGCAATTTCATAATTCTTAATTATCTTCTATCGAACTCATGTTAAATAGCGAGGTGTGTTGTACAGCGGGTTTTGTACCAACAACAAGAGACTGCCCGACAATACTTGTCAGACATTCTCCTGAAATATACACTTGTGAGTGATGGGCTATTATCAGAGTTTCTCGATAGCCTCAGCGATAGAGTTGGCTATTTCTGCCATTTCATCGGCAGGAAGGCTCAGTTTCGGATTAGTGAAAAGCATATCTTTCTCCGTATTCAACGGTACTAAATGGATATGCACATGGTTCACTTCCATACCCAACACTGCCACACCTACACGCTTGCAGTTCGTTGCCTCTTTGATTCCTTGTGCCACTTTCTTGGCAAACACCATTAAACCGGCGAGGGTATCATCGTCGAGGTCGAAGATATAATCTGCTTCCGGTTCCGCCAATTTGGGAATAACCAACGTATGTCCTTTCACCAACGGATTGATATCCAAAAAAGCATAGTAACGCTCATCTTCAGCCACCTTGTAACTGGGGATTTCGCCATTGATAATTTTTGTGAAGATAGTCATAGTTGTTCTGTTTAGAATGTGAAAAAACAATTTGTCAGAGACTGATTTCCAAAATCTCGAACTCCATCATACCGGCGGGCACTTGTACTTGCACGCTTTCTCCCACTTTCTTACCCAGCAGTCCTTTGGCAATAGGTGTGGTAACGGCTATTTTCCCCTCCATTATGTTGGCTTCGCCCTCGGTAACGAGTTGATAAACTTTTTCGGCACCGGTTTTCTTTACGCGCACACGTACTTTGTTGAGTATCTGTACTTCGTCTGTTTTGAGTGTACTTTGGTCGATGACACGCGCGTCCATAATTTTGCCTTTGAGCATAGCAATTTTGCTTTCGAGCATACCTTGCTCCTCTTTGGCTGCGTCGTATTCAGCATTTTCACTCAAGTCGCCTTTGTCGCGCGCTTCTGCGATAGCAGCGATTACGCGAGGACGCTCTGTACTCTCCAGGAAACGGAGTTCATCCTTTAGTTTTTGCAGACCTTCTGCGGTCATGTATGTTACTGCCATATTCTAAATTATTTATATTTTCGATTAAATACTTCACTCGCAATAAACGCTTTGCGAGCCTCTTCCGGGTCTGTCAAATCCGGAATGAGATTGTTTGTCTGTTTGTCTTCGTCTTTCATACAAAAAAAGTCTCGGAACAATCCGAGCCTTGCATATTAAAGGTTAGTTACTTAATGTGTCTCTTCGTTTTTCGGTTAAGGTATGAGATTTTGAAAAAACAATAGGAAACTTCACAGCCTCCTATTGCCATTAAACCTAAACCTTAACTATGAAAATTTTATTTGTTTTCGAGTGCAAAGGTACGTCATTTTTTTTACACGTGCAAATTTTTTAACCAAAAATGGCGTATTTCTCTATTTTTCTACAATTTTTCCACGTAATGTAGCCGCACTCGCCTCCAAAATCTGAACATTCACTAATTCTCCGATATGTCTGCCCTCGCGCGGGAAGACCACCATCTTATATTGGGAAGTGCGTCCGTACATATCATCGCGGCTGCGTTTGGAATACCCTTCCACCAGAACCTCTACCGTCTTACCTATTTCGCGGCGATTGCTTGCCAAGGACAATTCGTTTTGCAGGGCGATAATCTCATTCAGTCGGCGCACTTTCTCCTCCTCTGCGATGTTGTCTGGCAGATTTTTCTGTGCATAGGTGCCCGGTCGCTCACTGTATTTGAACATAAAAGCAGTATCAAACCCCACTTCGCGCATCAGGCTGAGTGTCTCTGCGTGGTCATCGAGTGTCTCGTCGTGGAATCCACAAAATACATCGGTTCCGATGGTAGCATCCGGCAAGATACGACGAATCGCCGCGATCCGGTCGAGATACCACTCGCGCGTATATTTACGATTCATCAGTTTGAGAATTTTATTGGACCCGCTTTGTACAGGCAAGTGAATAAAACGGCATAAGTTCTTATGGCGTGCGATGGTCTCCAACGTCTTGTCGGACATATCTTTTGGGTGGCTGGTAGTGAAACGAATACGCATTTCCGGCACTGCGTCGGCTACAATGTCCAGCAGGTCGGCAAAGTCCACCATGTCGCCATTTTCCCGTTGAAAGCGGTAAGAATTGACATTTTGCCCAAGCAGAGTAACCTCTTTGTATCCTTTTTGCCACAGGTCGCGCACTTCGTTGAGAATACTCTCTACATCACGACTTCGCTCGCGCCCGCGAGTGTATGGAACCACACAATAGGAACAGAAATTGTTACACCCGCGCATAATACTCACAAACCCACTGATAGTCTTGCCGATACGTGCGGGCAGTATCTCGCGATAGGTCTCTGTCTTGCTCAGTTCCACATTGATGGCTTTCTGTCCTATCTCACACTGCGCCAACAGGTTAGGAATATCCATGTAGGCATCGGGGCCTGCCACAAAATCCACACCATACTTCTCAATCAGTTCCTGCCCCATGCGCTCTGCCATACAGCCGATGACGCCCATTGTGATTTTGCGTCCGTCTTTTACGACCGCCGACTGACTCTGCACCTTGCGCGATTTGAGTTCTTTGAGGCGTGATACCACTTTTTGTTCGGCATTATCACGTATCGAACACGTATTGAGCAATATGATATCAGCATCTTCCCATTGTTCTGTCATCTCGGTGTCAGCCGTCTGCATAATGGCGGCAACCACCTCGCTATCTGCCACATTCATTTGGCAGCCATAGGTCTCTATATAGAATTTTTTTGTCATATTTATATGTTTTCTGCAATAAAACGCAAAATAATTTGCACAATTCATTTTTTAGTAGTACCTTTGCACCCGCTTTTGAGAAATCAGAGCATCGGGATGTGGCGCAGTCCGGTAGCGCAACGGTCTGGGGGACCGGAGGTCGCAAGTTCGAATCTTGTCATCCCGACAAAAAGAGAGTCTGATGGCTCTCTTTTTTGTTTCTCAGGGGGCTTATGGGTTAGCAGAAGGTTTATAGTGCGGCAGATTTTGCTCTGTCAGTGGTACCAACTCGACCTGCATTTCCTGCAACAACAGGGTCAGTTCGGTATTCTGATTCACCAATCCCATCCACCATTCTGCCTCGTCCATAGTATCGAATCCGATGACACGTAATGCACACCCAGTACCTAAGATAGGCATTTTCTGCATATCGAAATCGCGTATTAGGAACTGTGAGAAATTGAACAATGCCACTTCGTACTGCAAGCGATTGAGTGCTTGTTCGTCCGCCGTAGGTAATATCAGGAGTACGACACTCGGCAGGTTACGGTCGTCGGAGAGGGTGGTTAACGTGTCCGCATTTTCTTCTTCGGCTTGCACTGCCACTTGTTCGCGCAGGCTATTCAGACCACCGGAGTTGTCGCCTTTTTGGCTCTCCATACCTTGTCCCATCATTGCCAACATATCTTTTGCCATCGCGCCCAACTCGCTCTCCGGGTACCGACTTACCATATCCTGCAACTCGTCCACAAAAGCCTTTTGCCCATCGGTACGCGCCACTGCCACGGCGTTCAGGAACAAGAAACGCGGCATCAGAGGCGAGAGCGGATATTTCTCTTCGGCATATACCTTATTTTGTTTGACGGTGTTGAAATCGCTCTTGGTGTAGGCGATATAGGTTTGCTCGTATATCGAATCTTGCTCTACTGCTATGTGTCGCAAGCGGTCGAAATAGTCCGGTTGGGACACGATATACGCTTGTTTGGTATCCGGATAGAGTTCGATTATCTGTTGGCGATAAAGGTCTTGCGCCTGCGTATCGCCGTGTCGCAAGGCGTTCAGATAGTACATATAATATAAATCGAGCAAGTCTTTATGACGTGGGAAACGGCGACACAGTTCCTCGAATGTTTCATCGGCAAGGGCTTGGTCGTCCATCTTGTCTTGGTAGGTATATACCATGTTGATAAGCGCGATACGTATCAGGCTGTCCGACATTGCGAGGTCGGCAGGTGTGCGCGGAATCTGTTGCAGGTAGTATTCCGGTTTGTGGGTATCGGTCTCGGGGATATTTTTCTGCACTGTTGTGCTGTCTCCCACCATTGTTGAATCGGAAATAAGTCCGCTTTCATCGGTGTTTTCGGTGTCTTGGAAGAGTGTGGAAACGGTCTTGCTACGGCGACGCCAATTATCTTCCAATGGTCGGTTTCCCCATTGCTTGACAAACTCCTGTTTACCGGAACGCAGCAATTGCGCATTATAAAAATACCAGTCTCCTTTGTTTCCGCCACCGCCTAACATATTGGCGGTATTGACGCTCTGCAACCCGGTGTCGTTCTCTGCTTCGCGTGCTGCTAACGCCTCTTGTTCTGCCGCCTCTTCCTCTGCTTTAATCAGGTCTGCAATGAGTTTTTCCACTACTTCGCGTTGCTCCTGCTCTGTCATCTTGCTCAGGCGTTGGAGCGAGTCCTGCAATTGTACAACATTGTATTCCTGTATCAGTTCGTCCAATACGTCGGAGCGTTTCTGCACGCGTGCAAACTGCTCGTTCTCTGGTGTGAGAATTGTTACCGCCTCGCGGTAGCACGGTTGTGCGGCGGGATAGTCGCGACGATTGTAGTACAAGTCGCCCGTGCGCACCAAGACTGCGGCTTTCTGTAGCCCCGCCTGTGTTGCCTTTTCGATGGCTAACTGATAGTGTTCCAGTGCTTTAGCCGTATCGCCTGCCGACAGATAGATATTCCCCATCGTACCATATATTTGGTCGAGTTGGTCTTTGTATTTGCTCTGCCGTGCCATTTGTCGCAGTTGTTTGATAGACGATTTGCCGGTCAGTTGGGCGATATGCAGACGCGCGTTGAACTCCATCTCGGTAGGTGGTGCCAAGCGTATCACTTTCTTGTAGGCTTCTATTGCCTCTTTTTTCTTGCCTTCTTTCTCATAGAGTTGTCCCAATACATACTCAAAACGGGGTCGATATACCTTTCGTTTCTCGTTGGATACGGCGATTTTTACAAATGGAATGGCAGCGTGATATTGTTTTGTCTTGAGCAATATATCTGCGCTGACGGCAGAGTAGAGGCGTGCATGTTTTTTGCTGAGCGCATCTATCTGCACTTTGTGCAACATATCTTCCGCCTCGTAGAGCCAGCCCAACTCTCCATAGGCACGCGCAATCCATAGTTGGCACCGCGCGACCATATCGGGGTCGGTGGTGTAATGGCGACTGATGTATGTAAAAGTGCCGATGGAACCGAGGAAATCTCCCTTATGGAACTCTGCTTCGCCCAACCGAATCCATGCTTCGCCCATCTGGTTGTTGAACTCCTCTTGCTGCAACCACAATTTGTATTTCGGGTCATTCCGTCTCTTGGGGTCGGGTTTGGGTCTTGCCTTTATGGAGTGCAGTTTGATACATTTGCGGCACTTCTCAATCGTCTTATCCATCTGTGTAGCAGAGGCTTCCGCCGCTTGGTGGTTGCTGACGGGGTAGAGGTTGAGAATGGTGGAATAATCATCTTGGTTGGCTTCGCCTATGGCTTTTAGTCCCGCTTCGTAAGCAGTGTTGCCATTGTACATGATGTTGTATTTCACCTTGGTCTGGTGATAAGAACGAGTAGCCCGCGTGTTCTTCTGTGTGGAACAGGCACCCAACAAGGCAACAAGCATCATGCCTGTTACTCCTATA
The DNA here is from genome assembly GCA_050872525.1 of Bacteroidales bacterium. Taxonomy (GTDB): domain Bacteria; phylum Bacteroidota; class Bacteroidia; order Bacteroidales; family Paludibacteraceae; genus Colicola. The sequence continues at coordinate 33,903 of JBNMHB010000003.1, forward strand.
TATATATGTCTGCGCCACCGATACATGTTTATAATCCTTTTACGTGTGAGGCGGCAGCCACAAATTCTTTCAGATAAAATGGCTCATAGTATGCCACGTCGGCTCCACGATAACCCTCTGCGAGCATTCGTTCTGCCAAAAGTCCCATATATTTTGCTTCCGGCACGATGTCTGCGATATAGTGTAATGTGCTGTGGTTCAGCACTTCCCGGCACTTGGCTGCCCCATCGCCGAAATAACATATCTCCCGATGTGTGTTCAGCCAATGGTCTGCGTTCTCCACCACGCGTGCTTCCACTTCGGTGGTGGGTTGCAACTCCTCGTCGTACAGGGCGGTATATACCTCCATTCGGCGTGCGTCAATCATCGGACACAGGAGTGCGTCTGCGGGCAGGTTCCCGCCTTGCTGTGCTACACAACTTGCCGCCAATGCTTGCAAGGAGGGGATGGGCAACAAGGGGATATTCAGCCCATAGCACAGCCCTTTGGCGGTACTGGTTCCGATACGCAGACCGGTGTAACTGCCCGGTCCTTCCGATAGCGCAACTCCCTCTATTTCAAGCCCTTTGCGGCGTATCTCCTGCAGCAGTTCATCTATAAACACAGGGAGCAGTTTGGCATGGTTGCCTCCCTCTCGGCTGATGCGTTCCGCCACAGGCACACCACCAATGGTAACGGCTGCGCTACATACTTGTGTGCCGGTTTCTATACAAAGGATAGTCATATATAGTTCTTAATAGTATCGTAATCAAAAAAGACTATGAGCCTGCAAAGTTACGAATAATTTTGAGAATTAGAAAATTTTTCTCTATATTTTCCGGCAAAGCACACCGGAATTGCGTATTTTTGCGCAAAGATGGTGGTTGTAGGGGGGGGATGACGTGGCAAATCGAAAGTATAGTAAAGGACGGCTCTCGTTGTCGTCTCGTTGCCGTCTTTTTAGCGTTTTTTAATTATCTTGAGAGGGCGTGATTAAACGCCACTTTTTGGGGAGTGAATTGCTTTTCTTTGTACTATTCTACTATTTCAGTGTGCCGATTCTACTATTTTAGTGTACCGATTCTACTATTTTAGTGTACTGATTTTAGTATTTTAGTGTGCCGATTTTAGTATTTTAATGTACTGATTGGATAAATTATACCGTATTTATTTGCAAGAGTCAAATATTTTTCATACCTTTGCGCCCATATTTATTATTTTGTAAACTCTGATACGTATGAAACGGCGGTATATAGGTTGCATTTTGCTATTGCTAAGCGTAGCGTGTAGTGTGGGGGCGAATGTCCCTCAAGCATGCTCTGTCTCTGCTGCGGGCAACCAAGAAGAACACGCCGTTGCGGTGCGTAATACACCGGAGCGTCCTGCTGTAACGCCCAAAGATACAGTGGATTACACGTTTCCGGAGGCAGAATTGACTATTAGTGCCACCGCCTTTCAACTACAAACACCCGACACGAAAGAGGTCTTTTTCTATACTTCCATATCAAGCAAAGGGCGCATAGCCGGTACTTACACCGAGTACGATGTTACGCCTTGGGGTATTTCTTTGCGTGTTGGCAATGCATGGATAGACGCTATCCGCTACGACCTGACCATCACGCAGACCGATTATGTCTATTATGCTAAGGCTGAGTTGTTCGGCAAAAACGATACTCTCTATCGTATCGACTTAACCTCGCGTACTTTGGCACCGACATCTGTTGTGGATATCACCATCCAAAATATGGCAACGGAGGACATCACGGCTATGCAAGGTTTCTTTGAGGTGAAGGGCAGCGAAGCGCAGTATTCGGTGTTGGTGCGTGTGGAAGCCGATGAGATGGCAGACGGAGATTATGAAGAGAATATATCTGCCACTATTACTACAACCGATGGAATGGTTACAAGCCGCTTGGCTAAACTGGCGTTGGATAAGCAGACGGCATACGTGGAGATATTGGGCAGCAACAGTGTGCTTTACCGTGTGCGGATGTCGAAGGGGCAAGTACAAACATCGATAGACACGGTGAAAGCGGAGCCGGCGCAGCCCGTCAAGCGTATAGAGCAGGGGCGTTTTGTGATTTATGACGGCGACCGAGAGTGGGATGCTTCGGGTGAGTGTATTCAATAAACAAGATATGATGAAGAAGTTTCTATTACCGATATTAATCCTTTTGGTTGGCATGGTGTCTGCACACGCGGCGATGCCTGCGAAGCCGATGTATGCACCCACTGCCGACACTGTGCGTGTCTCTGCAACGAATTTTGAATCCTTTGAATATAGCAATAAGGGTAACGATTGGTTTGTGGCGATGTATAGTAGCGATAGTACTTATTTGGTATGTTTCGACTATGTGTCGGATATGTCGTCCGGCACGTTCACGCTCAAGGATATGATTGTCGGCTATTCGTGGATACAGGTTTGCAAAAACAAACACTATATCGACTATCGTGCCGTAACCCTTACCGTGCAGAAGAACAAAGACAAGTCTATCGACCTCAACGCCGATATTCTCGGTTCGGACGGAAAGGTGTATATTGTTGCTATGCATTATGTGCACAAGCGTCCTGTCGTAACACCCAAAGATACAGTGGATTACACGTTCCCGGAGGCGGAACTGAATGTGGGTACTATCTCTTTCCAAATGCACACCGAGGATAAGCCCGAAGTGTATTTCAGTACGATTTTGTACTACAACGGGCGTGTGGAAGGCACCTACACCGAGGATGATACTGCGCCGTATGGAGCATGTATCCGAGTGGATTCTACGTGGATAGACGCTATTCGCTACGACCTGACTATCACGCAGACCGACTATGTCTATCAGGCGTATGCCGAGTTGATAGGCACTGACTCTATCCTCTACCGTATCACGCTTACATCTCACACGCTTCAGCCCAAACGCACTGTAGATATTACCATCAACAATATGACTATCGAGGACTTCACTTCCACGCAGGGTCTGTACTATGTAGATGGCTATAACGCTCAGTATCAGGTTACTGTGGAGGTTGCGACGAACAGCATTGCCGACGGCGAATATACCTCAGGGCTGAAAATCGCGCTCGCGTCTGCCGATATGCAGACTTCCCCTTTGCTCTACCGATACACCCTCACCACGACGCCCGCGATGCGCAAAGTGCAGATAGACATGTTGGGTAAGGACACGGTGCGCTATCGTATAGACATGGCGTATGTTGTTCCCGCCACCAAAGACACGGTGGAGGTGGCGTTTGCTCACTCGGCGGAACTGACGCACGCCAAGTCGGCAGGCAACTATCAGTTCTACAACTACGATGACCGTTATATCGCGTCGGTGGATATTCATACCGACACGCTGGGTGGTACATTCGATGGAGACGACATTGATAAATACTACTCGTTTATGGGTGTCATCACCGACAAAGATACTATCGGTGTGCGCGTGATGGCTGCCACGGTGGTGCTGTCGCAGTCGGCGGACACGATTCGTCTGCAGGCAGATATGATAGGTGAGGACTCTATATTATATAAGGTGTCGATGTTCCATGTGCCTCCGGTTGCCAAGGATACGGTGGTGCTGTCGATTCCGTCTGCCCGATACAACGACCTCCTTTCCAAGGGCGCATATCAGGTGCATGGCTACACACCCGATTCGTCTTACTACCTGAGTATCACGCCGTTTACGCAACAGATAGAGGGTACCTACGATGTGTCGGAGATGTATTCGTCCTATTCGTATATCGCACATTTTGATAGGACGGGCAGTTTCACACGTATTCCGTTCTATAAAGGTGAGGTGGTTGCTACGCTACAAGACCGTTGCCTGAATATGACGGGTGGTGTATTGGGCAAAGACACGGTCTTCTATCAGATTCGTATGACTGCCAACGTACCGTTGAAGTACGATTCCGTTTCGGGCGAGGTGGATTTTGCTTATACACAGCAGGACCAAGTGAGTATCAACACCGCCTACCTTGCTGATAGCAGTATGATTCTGTTTGATGCAGTGGCGCATGGGGTTATCAACAACACGTATATCCGTTTCAATACTACTACTACCGACCCCGTAACTATCATTCCTACAGGCGTTTATCCTATCAACTACTCGCGCCAACCGGGTACGGTGTATGCCGGTAGTATGTCTGTTGATAAGGCGGGTAATGAAGCACCGGCACCGTCGTTCTTTGCACGCACATGGATGGACGGGCGTATCGTGCCGCCGCTCTATTTTATGGTAGAAGGCACGGTCAGCGTGGAGAATAGAGAGGGCTATTTGTTTATTGAGGTCAATGCCCTGAACTCATACGGCAGACCTATCCATATCACATACGACAGCGATGCCACGGCGATTCAGTATACAAAGGTCGATTCTGTGCGCACTCGGAAAATCATACGCGACGGGCATATCCTTATCCGGCGTGGCGAAGAAGTATTCACCTTGCAGGGGCAGCGAGTGCAATAACTATCCGCTAAAGAGGCAGACAAGAGTGGGTGATTCAGCAAGGGATAAGCAAGGGATAAGCAAGGGATAACAAACCATATAGAAACAAACCCAACTAATACACCATATTATATAACTATACAAAAACTAAACAAAAAACAAACTTTTACAAATTTCTAAATTCATTACAATTATGAAAAAACTATTACTTTTTATTGTGGCATTGTTCACATTGAGCACTGTACACGCTGAACTAATCCTACATGAATCATTTGCCCGTCCTGTAGGAAAATTAAATGTAGGAGCAACGACTTCAATTGCGAATACGGAGAATTGGTATACAAAAAATGCTAATGCAACTAATCTAATAACTGTAGTTGAGGAATCTTTATCTTGGACGGATTATGCGGCAGCAGTCGGAAACAAGGCATTATTGATCACAGCAACAAAAAGCCTTTCGTCCGATATGCGTATGTTGAAAAAGTCGATTCAACTAAAGGATGGGGATAAAGTGTATTTGTCGGCTATCATTAATGTAGATGAATTAAATAGAACAGCAGAGGCTACCACCACTACTACGGCTTATTGCTTAGCACTTAACGATGGTACCACATCAGGATCGAAACAATATGCTCGTCTCTATATTCGCTCTGTAAAAGAAGGTGATGAGTATGTCGGTTTTAAGTTGGGAGTAACAAAAAACAACGAAACAGGTGGAGGTATTCCTTTTACTGAAACAGTTTATTCTGAAAAGACGGATTATCTTGTGGTGTTAGAATATGAGTCGGTTTCTGGAGGAAAGAACGATATAGCACGCTTATATGTTAATCCTATTAAGAGTACAACGCCACCTACTCCCACTCTGGTTTGTACACAAAGTTTTGTGAATAGTAATGATATAGAACAAGGTGCAAAAGCCAAGGATGATGCTGCTGAGATTAAGGCTGTAATTTTGAATCAAGTTCTCAAATATAACCCCAATCGGTTGTATGTTGATGAAATCAAAGTGGCTACCACTTGGGCAGAGTTGTTTGAAGATGGAAGCACACCATCTACACCAACTCCCGAAATCATACTCCCTACATCAACTCTTAATTTTGGAGACTATGTGTTTAGTGGAAATACCTATACAAGTAAGTTTATAGTAAAAGGCAAAAACCTAAATGGAGACATCACTCTCACCAGCAGTCATACTGACGTAACACTTGACAAGACCACTATTACTAAAGCCGAGGCAGAGGTTACGGACGGAGTAGAAGTAACTGCCACCCTTTTGCCAACTATTGCCGGTGATCAATCGGTTACGGTTACACTCTCCTCTGAAGGTGCTGACAATTCTACCTTAGTAGGTAGTTGGAATGCTTTTGTTTACACTCCATGTGCTACCGTAGCAGAGTTAGTACAAGAATTAGAAAAATCTTCAGGAACAACAAATAGTGTGTATGTGCAATTTACCGGAAATGCTATTGTATCTTATAAAGCCACAGAGGAAATTCGCGGTGGTACCTATAATTTCATCTATATGCAAGACAATACAGCAGGTATTCGTATTCGAGATACATATTGGGCAGATGCGGTGAAACAAGGTGATGAAATAACTGATTTTAGGCTTGAAGGGGAGGATCCTAAATCTACTCTTTTGGCAGAACCTGTCTCTTCCTACACTACTACACTCACAGTGGTTAGCCAAAACAACGAAATTACTCCGCAAGTGGTTACTTTGGCGGAACTCAAAACCAATGCTGCCAACTATCTGAATAAGTTGGTGAAAGTGGAGAACGTAACACTTGACCAAACGAGTACCACGTTCAAAGGCGTGGATGCAGATAACCATGCAATTATTGACAAAATCACACAGAATGGCAACGAGGCTACACTCAGTATAGTAGATAGCAATCCGCTTGTAGGTACCACCAAGCCTAAGAAAGCCGACATCATCGGTATCTCTACTAATAAATTGGGTAATGCTATCCGTCCGCGTGGATTGGCTGACGTCATCTCGAAAGATTCGCCGACCGCTATTGAAAGTATCGCCCTTGATATGCTGAACGGCAACTACGAAATCTACACCGTTTCGGGTATGCGTGTTGAGGCATTCCAACCGGGTGTAAACATCATCCGCCAAGGCGACAAGACCTACAAGGTCGTACGTTAATATACATATCAATATACCCCGAATATGATATACCATTTCGGGGTATATTGTGTGTTTACCGCGTGTTGTTTTTACGCCGATTACGTTCATTTGTGCAGTTTAAGCATATAAAAACCTGTTATTTTGTGCAGTTTAGCACACTAAGTAATTGATTTACAGGTAAAATGTAATAATTAAATAATCAACTAATCAACAGACATGAAAAAAACAGTATTTACAATCTTATTCGGATTGCTATTGATGCCTGCTATGGCACAAGAAGAAAACTTATTGGATAACGGCGACTTTGAAATCGCAAAAGAAAAAAACTTTCTTGGAGCCACTACCGTAGAATTTGAAGATTGGGATTATAATGGAGGTATGGAAGTTTTATCCATTGAAAAAACCGATGTAAAAAAAGGTACACAAGCCTTGAAAGTAAATGGTGCTAAGATGGCAAAACAAACCGCTTCCTTATCACAAGAAGTAAGAGTGGTAGTACTTGGTGATACGATAGGACAAGCGTATGAACTGACGATTCACTATAAGACCATTACTGCCAACGAGGGAGATATATACCTCAATAGTGTGTGGGAGTTCGATGGTAAGGAAGAATATCCCGCTCATGATGCAGATAAATTGGAACAAGTGTTGCCCAACAGCACAGAGTGGAAAGAGGTAAAAGTGAATACCACTTTTCCTGTAGGGGGTACTACTTTGCGTGTGAGTGTGGGCATGAAAAAAGGCGTAGAGGTTCTCTTCGATGATTTCTCTTTGGTGCGTGTGTCATCTCCTGCCACATCGCTCAATGAGGTGAACGTAGATGAGTTGTTGCGCAATGGTGAGGTAGAGATTTATACCTTGTCAGGACAGCGTGTCGATGCACTCCAATCGGGTGTGAACATCATTCGTCAAGGCGGCAAGTCGTATAAAGTGGTACGCTAAAAAACAAAATGTAGATATATAAAAGACTAACAATGAAGCGATTATTCTTTATATCCCTATTGGCGGCAGGTATGGGTATCATGCCTTGTATGGCACAAGTGGCACCGGACCCCGAACCCGACCCCAATGCACCACAATTCACAGTTACACCGGAGACCATCACCCCGCAAAAAGTGAATATCGGCGACTCCGCGTTGGTGGCAGAGTTTACCATTACCCAAAAGAACTTGGTGGCACCCGTATCTCTTTATCTGACAGGGAAAAATAAAGGTATGTGGTATTTGGAGAGCGAGGAAACTGACCCTAAGTTGCCGGAAGCAAAAGTGAAATTGTGGTACAAACCTACCCAAACGGGCAAGCATACGGCGGCACTGAATATCGAAAGCAGCAAAACCAATGCGTACAATATGGTATATCACCTCGCGGGGACGTGTATAGACCCTGCCAACCCGCCGCAAATAACGATTGCGCCTACTTCGTTGCCACAATTTGTAGCCAAAGTGGGTACCGAGGTGAAAGATACTATCTCGGTAAGCAGCCAGAATTGTATCGACTACGTCAATGTGAAGATAACGCCCGCCGGCGCAGGATTTTATCTCAATACTACCCAGTTGCTCAAGAACTTTGATGCTAAAACCATCATCACGTTCCGCCCGCTCAAGGAAGGAACGTACACGGCTACGGTTACTTGGGAGACCGAAGAAGGTACTCCCCAGTCGGTGAAAGTGAGCGGTGTTGCTACTGCCGGCGACCCCGCTGTGCAAGATTGGGTAACGGTGTTCAACTGGGATATGACCGGTCCGTTGGCGTTGCTCAACGAGCATTTCGACAATATCGAACACAATAAGACGCTCAAACTCAGCGGTTGGCAGAATGTGGTTCGTCAGGGCGCACGCCCTTGGTGGGGATTTGAGGATACGAACAACGACGGGGAGCATTGCGCCAAGGCGACTGCCTATATATGGGGCGAGGAAACTGCTACTATGTATGAGATGTGGCTCATCACCCCCGCTTTGGATTATAAAAACGCAGAGAACCAAGTCTTTACATTCCGCGTGCGTGGCGATTATCTCACCGATGATATGTCTGCCAAACTGCAACTCTATTTTATCGATGCCACCGATACGGCGGACATCTTCTATCAGGATTTGGAAGTGAAAATGCCTGCTACCAAAGACGAATCGGGCGATTGGTTGGATTTTCAGGTCAACCTGACAGGGCAAGAAAATATCCCCGATGTGTTCTTTATGGGCTTTAAGTTTACAGGCGAAAGCGGACAGACAGGGTCTGCCACTTACCTCATCGACGATGTATCTTGGGGACGCAACGACCTGCCACTTATCTCGGTGGATTCTACATACATTATGGCTACCACCGAACCCAACAAGACACTGGCTATCCCTGTGATGGTTACGGGCAAGAACCTCACCGAGGACATATCTGTTGCTATCGACGGTGCCAACAAGAGCAAGTTTCAAGTAGTTCCCGCCACTCTGCCTGCCGAGGGTGGAGCCTTGGCAGTCGGTTTCCAATCAGAGTTGGAGGGTGTTCACGAGGCATACTTGCGTCTGCGCTCACGCGGGGCGGTAGATGTGTATATACCTATGGCGGTGTTGGTCAAACTCTCGGACGCAATAGAGAATATCGGTGCGCCGGAGTCGGCTGACGTCCGTTTGCTAATGGAAAACGGCACACTATTTATCCTTACACCACAAGGCAAATACACCCTGGCGGGCGAGAAATGCCAATAATACGTTTTGCACACAGCAATTGTCAAAATAGAAATTTATTTGCAAGGGTAGAAAAAAAGCAGTAACTTTGTGGCAATTTCTAAACAAAGCGTATAACCTTATAAAATAATCATCAAGTTATGTCAAAAGTAACCGTTGTAGGCGCAGGTAACGTAGGTGCTACATGCGCGAATGTGTTGGCAGTGAAACAAATCGCCAGCGAAGTAGTATTGATTGATATCAAAGAGGGCGTTGCAGAGGGCAAGGCGATGGATATCATGCAGACGGCTCAACTCTTGGGCTTTGATACCGTGGTAAAAGGCGTTACCAACGACTACGCCCAGACAGCAAACTCCGACGTGGTAGTCATCACCAGCGGTCTGCCACGTAAACCCGGTATGACACGTGAAGAACTCATCGGCGTAAACGCCGGTATCGTAAAGAGCGTGGCTAATCAAGTACTGACCTACTCGCCTAATGCTATCCTTATCGTGGTTTCCAACCCGATGGACACCATGGCATACCTCACTCTGAAATCGCTCGGTCTGTCGCGCAACCGCGTTATCGGTATGGGCGGCGCATTGGATAGCAGCCGTTTCAAATACTTCCTCAGCCAAAAACTCGCTTGCAATGCCAACGAGGTAGAAGGTTTCGTTATCGGCGGACACGGCGACACTACTATGATTCCTATGGCTCGCTTTGCTACCTACAAAGGTATGCCTATCCTCAACTTCATCAGCGAGGCTGAATTGGACGAGGTAGTGCATAGCACAATGGTAGGCGGTGCTACACTGACCGGTCTGCTCGGCACCAGCGCATGGATGGCACCGGGTGCAAGTGCTGCCAGTGTGGTAGATAGCATTATCAACGACCAGAAGAAACTTATTCCTTGCTCGGCTTACCTTGAGGGCGAGTATGGCTACAAAGACATCACCATTGGTGTACCTTGTGTCATCGGCAAGAACGGTATCGAGAAGATTGTTGAGTTGCCGCTCAACGACAAAGAAAAAGAACTCTTCGCTGCCAGCGAGGCGGCTGTAGCAAAAACTACCGCTATCCTCCACGAAATCAACGCTATCTAATCAAACGATTCATAATAACAAGAAGGCTGTCTGACATGACGTCAGACAGCCTTCTTGTTATTATGAATTATGAGATTGCCTCCGGTTTGAGATTGCTGAATCAGACGGTATACCGTAGCAAATTGCTTGTTCGTTTTTTGGGGTGTGCTTTGTCCGTTTTGGAGGTTGACGCGTTTGTATGTATGGTATATTTTTTGTACCTTTGCCGGCAGATTCAGAATTATCACAACAACGCAACTATGAAGACTTTGGTTCTTACGGGCGGTTCTTCCGGCATAGGCAGAGCAACGTGTGTGCTTTTTGCACAGCGGGGCTGGCAGGTGTTCGAACTGAGTCGCCATGGAAAAACAGAAACGCATATCACGCATATATACTGCGATGTATGCCACGAAGAGAGTGTTCGTGATGCTGTCGCGCAGGTGTTGGCGCAGACCGACCATATCGATGTAGTTATCTCCAATGCCGGTTTTGGAATCTCCGGTGCGGTGGAGTTTACTACTATCGACGAGGCAAAGAAACAGTTTGATGTCAATTTTTTCGGTGCAGTGCGTGTGGTGCAAGCGGTCTTGCCTCAGTTGCGCAAACAGCATGGCGGGCGAATCATCTTCACGAGCAGTGTGGCTGCGGCTTTGAGTATTCCGTATCAAGCGTTCTATTCATCGTGCAAGGCGGCTGTCAATGCGTTGGCATTGGCTCTGCAGAACGAGGTGCGTACTTATGGCATATCGGTATGCGTGCTGATGCCCGGCGATGTGGCTACCGGGTTCACCGCTGCGCGGGAAAAAAGCGAACAGGGCGCTGCCGTCTATCCGCATATCCACTCCGCCGTGTCGGCAATGGAGAAAGATGAGAAAAACGGTCTTTCGCCGGAGACGATAGCACGGCAGTTTTACCGTATCGCCGTGTGCCGTCACCCCAAACCGCAATATATAGGCGGAGCGTTGTACAAGTTTTTTATGGTTATCAACTGGTTGTTGCCCAAACGATGGGTCAATGGCATAATAGGAAGATTGTATGTATAAGAAACATATCCGTATTTTGTCCCCGTCTGGTGCGGTAGATACTGCATATATAGATATGGCGTCTGCGCGTTTGCGCGAGTGGGGATTCTGTGTATCGGAGGGGCAACACGCCCGCAGCAAGGCGGGACGCTTCGCGGGGACAGACCAAGAGCGTCTGGCAGACTTGCACGAGGCGTTGAGGGACCCGTCGGTGGACTGGATTCTTTGTTCGCGCGGAGGGTATGGGTTGCAACGTATCATCGACCAAGTGGGCGAAATTACCAAACCTATCATCGGCTTCTCGGACATCACCTGTCTCCACCTGCTGGCTGCCCGACAGGGGGTACCCTCGTTGCACGCGATGATGTGCAAACATATCGCCACGGCTGACGAAGAAGACGGAAGTCCTATCGACTATTTCAAAAAGGCACTCGGCGTAGGCATGCCATCGGATACGATAGTGTACAATGTCGAACCGCATGCGCTCAACCGTATGGGCATAGCGGAAGGGCGGCTGATAGGGGGCAACCTGAGTGTGTTGTATGGTCTGCAAGGTACGCCCTACGGGCTTGGCGCCATACTGCCTGCGCTGGAGAAGAAACCGCTTCTGTTTATCGAGGATATAGCCGAACGGCATTACCATATCGACCGTATGATGAATAATCTCCGTCTGTCGGGAGTCTTTGAGTATGTGGGGGGCGTTATAGTCGGGCAATTCTCTGATTGTGAGGACGATATATCTATGGGGTGTACGGTCTTGCAGACGATTCGGCACGCATTGGAGGGGTATGATTTTCCTGTTATATTCGATTTCCCCGCCGGACATACCGATACCAATATGCCCTTGTGGTTTGGTACCGACGCCCGCATCGCCGTCTCGCCCGTTGCTTCGCAGGTAAGCATCCGCACAATAGCCTTCCCATAATACCCGCCGGTGGTGTTACTACCCATTTTTACATTAGCAGGGAAAATAGTGCGGATTGGGGGTGTATAAAACGCATAATGATGTCTAAAACCAACGGAAGATTGTTGAAAATAATACTTTTGCAGGTGAAAATTTGCATATTTCAAAAAAAAGCAGTACCTTTGCACTCGATTTCCGAAATAGCCATTAAGGCGAACGGGAATATACATATCGCGGAGTAGAGCAGTGGTAGCTCGTCAGGCTCATAACCTGAAGGCCGGTGGTTCGATCCCATCCTCCGCAACTACTAATATAACGCATAACATAAATTTAATGTTTGTAGCCCGCTGTAAAGTGGGCTACATTCTTTTATAGAGGTTCTCGCTTTTGATTTGCACAGACCGATTTTTCTTTGTAACTTTGCGCACTATTAGCAATAATCAACAGACAATGAATATACTGAAGACTCCTATTGAGGGATTGTTGGTGATTGAGCCACAGGTATTTCGCGATGCACGCGGTTATTTTGTAGAGACCTACAACGAACAACGCTACCGCGAGGCAGGTATCGAGGCGCAGTTTGTACAGGATAATCAATCTTGTTCCTCGTATGGCGTGGTGCGCGGTCTGCACTTTCAGCGTCCGCCCTATACGCAGGCGAAATTGGTGAGTTGTACGGTGGGCAGAGTGTTGGACGTGGCTGTGGACTTGCGCAAGGATAGTCCCACTTTCGGACAATGGTATTCGGTGGAGTTGTCGGCGGAGAATCATCGTCAGTTCTTTATCCCGCGCGGGTTCGCACATGGTTTCTCGGTATTGAGCGAGACAGCGGTGTTTGCCTACAAGTGCGACAATCTCTACCACCCCGAGGCGGATGGTGGTCTGTTGTTGAGCGATTCCGACTTGGCTATCGATTGGCAGGTGCCCGCTGAGGCGCGTATCCTGAGCGAGAAAGACCAAAAACATCCTTTGCTCAAAGACTTGGACAACCCATTCTGATAATTGCACATCGTTAATTGTAAATTGAATATGAATCTCCTCATCACGGGCGCAAACGGACAACTCGGCAACGAGATGCGCAATTTGTCGCTGCAACATACATCGCACACCTACTTTTTTACGGACGTAGCCGAATTGGATATCACAAATCGCGAGGCGGTGCATACGTTTGTGAAAGATAATGCTATCGACTTGATAGTGAATTGTGCCGCTTATACCAATGTGGACAAGGCGGAGGAGGACGAACCTACTGCACGCCTTATCAATGCGGAGGCTGTTGCCAATTTGGCAAGTGCCGGTGCACGTGTCATACATATCAGTACCGATTATGTATTCTCCGGCGAGGGGTGGATTCCGTGTCGTGAAGACGACCCTGTAGCACCACGCACCGCCTACGGGCGCACCAAATATGAGGGGGAACAACTGCTACTCTCGCTGTGTCCGGAGGCGATAATCTTCCGTACCGCATGGCTCTATTCGCCCTATGGCAACAACTTCGTGAAGACAATGATTCGCTTGGGATTGGAACGTCAGGACTTAGGCGTGGTGTTCGACCAAGTGGGGACTCCCACCTGTGCTGCCGACCTTGCGCAGGCTATCTTTGCGGCAGTTGAAGCACCACAATGGCATGCCGGTATCTACCACTTCACCGACGAGGGAGTCTGCTCGTGGTTCGATTTTACGGTGGAGATACACCGTTTGTATAACCAACTGACCGACGGACAGCAGATTACGTGCCGTGTGCGCCCTATCTTGTCGTCGGAATATCAATACAAGACGCCGCGTCCGCACTATAGCGTGTTGGACAAAGCCAAGGTGAAACAAACCTTTGGCATAGAGGTGCCCTATTGGACAGATTCGCTCCGCAGTTGTATTGCTAAGTTGCTGAAAGACTGATATATGGCTGATTTTGATTTGCGTGTGCCGTTGGATTTCCTGTCTGAGTTGGCACTTCATAACGACCGCGATTGGTTTCAGGCGCATAAGGATTGGTACACAGCGAGTTACCAACAGTTTACGCGCTTCTCTGAGGCATATATTGCAGGACTGAGCCGGATAGATGATACCTTGGCGGGCTTGCAAGCCAAAGATTGCATCTGGCGCATCTATCGGGACGTGCGTTTCTCGGCAGATAAGCGTCCGTACAAAGAGTGGTTTGGCGTGTTTCCTGCTGCCAAAGGTGGAAAAAAATCGCTGCACGGCGGCTATTATGTGCATATCCAACCCGGAAAATGTATGTTCGCTGCCGGTATCTGGGACCCTACACCCGAACTGCTGAAGACACTGCGTAAAGAGATAGAGGCAAACTACGATGAAGTGGAGACGATAATGGCGCAGCCCGATTATCAACGCTACTTTACCGATTTTGATACCGACAATATGCTCAAGAAAGTACCCAATGGTTTTGACCCCGACTTTGTGCATGCCGATTGGCTCAAGCGTAAGTCGTACATTATCAGCACAATGCTCACCGATGAGCAAGTATGTGCGCCCGGCTTTCTGGAGCATGTGTTAGACATCGCCTCGGCAGCCAAACCGCTCAACGACTTCCTCAATTACACATTTGAGCAGTATGGGGAGTTCCCCTCCCGCTGCGGCAGATAAGAGCAGACAAAAATAGTTGGCCCTGTAGTTCAATGGATAGAATACGGGTTTCCTAAACCTTAGATCCGAGTTCGATTCTCGGCGGGGCTACTACAAAGAAAACAGACTGTCAGATCACTTGATAGTCTGTTTTTTCTTCGGTTGGAATGGTATATACTGATGGTTTATGGTCGGCAAGTGATGTGGAAACAGGCTTGCTGCCATTCGTATTTTACGTAGATGCGTCCGGCGCGTTGCTCGTTGAGCAGGACCTGACCGAGGACTAATTTGAGATTGTCTTGGGTCATATAGTCGCGTGTGGCAGTAACCTTGTCAAAATGGGTGTATGTGATATCGAAAGTGGTGCCATAGCAATGGCAGGAGGTGGAGACGGCGTTGATATTACCGCTTTTTTGCAACAGACGTATATCTTCTTGCGTGCGCAAGATACTACTCACGCGGAAACGATAGTGCGGCAATCCGTTGCGTTGCAGAATATCGGCAAAGCCTTCGCCAATGACGTTCAGTTCGCGTGCTGCCGCCGGCACCAAATAGGGTACGGAGTGGGTGAGCGAGTCGATGATATAGTTGTCGCTTGTGCGCACCGGTTGCAGTTGCCGGTACATCTTCTGTGCTTCTGCCCGGTTGCGCGGAGGAGCCGACAAGCCCAACGCCTGTGCTGCTTTCAGTTGGCGGGGTTGGTTGTCGCAGAACTTGGCTTTGTAACTGAATGTGCGCCCGGGATAGGCGACGAGATTGTCTTCTATAATAGTCTGGTTATCAGGGCTTTTGCTGCAAGATATAAGTCCTATAAGAGCCACCACGAGGGCGGCTCTTACGGATAAGGACAGGTGTTTGGTCAGTCCATTGAGGTATTTAGATATTCCACTCAAAACCGTCTTTGGTATCTTTGATGTTAAAACCGAGTTCGGTGAGCGAGTTGCGTATCTTGTCGCTGGTAGCCCAGTCCTTTTGGCGTTTGGCGTCTAAGCGGATACCGAGAAGCAGGTCGATGGCTCCGCGATAGGCTGTCATCTGACGGTTGTCGGTGCCCGACTCTTCGAAACGCAGACCGAGAATATCCACCGCAAAAGTCTTCCATACCGACTGCAGTTCGTCCAAGTCTGCCTTGGAGATAGTGCCTTTTCCGTCATATACGGTGTTGATGGCGCGTGCGGAATCGAAGAGGTGCGAGATGACAATGGGCGAGTTGAGGTCGTCGTCCATGGCTTCTTCGCAACGCTCACGCAGACCGGCGGTGTCCACTGTGCTTGTGGCTGCCGGCGTGAGTTTCATCAGGCGGGTATATGCCTCTTGCAAGCGTGCAAAACCTTTCTCTGCTGCCTCTAATGCCTCGCTCGAGAAATCAACCGTAGAGCGATAGTGCGCCATCAGAATGAAGAAACGGATGGTCATGGGCGAGAAAGGCTGTGTGAGCAACGAGTGGTCGCCATGGAAGAACTGCTCCAGGGTGATGAAGTTGTTGTAACTCTTGCCCATCTTCTTGCCCGCGATGGTAATCATATTGTTGTGCATCCAATAATGCACGCTTTCGTGTCCGAGTGCGGCACACGACTGGGCTATCTCCGCCTCGTGGTGCGGGAACATCAGGTCCATACCGCCACCATGTATGTCGAAGGTCTCGCCGAGGTACTTGGTACCCATTGCCGAACACTCCATGTGCCAGCCGGGAAATCCTTCCGACCACGGACTGGGCCAGTGCATGATATGCTCCGGTGCGGCTTTCTTCCAGAGGGCGAAATCGTAACTGTGCTTTTTCTCCGACTGACCATCCAATTCGCGCGTCTCGGTTTTGATATCCTCCAAGTTGCGCCCCGAGAGTTTGCCGTAGGGGAAATCGTGCGCGTACTTCTCTATATCCATATAGACGCTGCCATTGCTGATATAGGCATATCCGTGGTCGAGAATCTTTTGGATAAAAGCAATCTGCTCTATGATATGTCCGCTGGCGTGCGGTTCGATACTGGGGGGAAGAACGTTGAGCAATTCCATATCATGGTGGTAGCGATTCACATAGAACTGTGCTACTTCCATAGGTTCTAACTGCTCGATACGCGCTTTCTTGGCTATCTTATCTTCGCCCTCGTCGGCGTCGTGCTCAAGATGCCCTACATCGGTGATGTTACGCACATAGCGCACTTTGTATCCAAGATGTTGGAGGTAACGGAACAGGAGGTCAAACGTGATAGCAGGGCGTGCATGCCCGAGGTGGGCATCGCCATACACGGTAGGTCCGCAAACATACATACCTACGCGCCCCTCATGCAAGGGACGAAAATACTCTTTCTGACGACTGAGTGTGTTATAGATCTGAAGCATAATGCTGATAATTTATCAATTAAGGCGTGAATCGTGCTGTCTGATTGTATTTGGGCGATTCTTCTGCTTTTGCCTGCAAAGTTACAAAAAAACACGCACGTATGCAAAACTTTTCCTATTTTTATATATAATGTGTGCTTTTGCGGGGACGAAGGTGTCTTTGTGCGGGAGCGTTTGCGTATAAAAAGAAAGTTGCCCGATTTCTCGGACAACTTTGTTGAGGTAGCGGGACCCAGGATTGAACTGGGGACCTCATGATTATGAATCATGCGCTCTAACCAGCTGAGCTATCCCGCCATTCCGCCGAAACGGAAAAAAAGTATAAAACATCGCCTTTTCTCAAAAGCGGGTGCAAAGGTACAACAAAAAAATGATATAACCAAAAATTTGCCTTATTTTTCGCACTTTTATGGTGAAATTTGTGCAAAAGCAGACGTTGTGATAATTATGAATGAGGAATTTTGAATTGTGAGTACAGTTTTTTCTCTAAATATAACCACTAATTATAGTATAGGTGTGTCTCTACCTGCATATAGGATAACCGATACATAACCGATAGATATAAATACCTTCTCTATACTTTGATGTTACACTAATGCTCTCATAATTCTTAATTCATAATTCATAATTAGATTGTCAGGTGGGGTTGTATTGTCAATGTGGCAACCGGCACTTTATGTTTGCATATTTCCTAAAAAAGCAGTACTTTTGCGGTCCGTTAGGCGATTAGAGTACCTAATGGCGCAAAAAGCGATATGTAAAACGCTGCTGTGTTGTGCGTGAGGCAGTGCCTGCGCACAAGAGTTTTGTTGTATAAGTCAGTGAAACGATTGAAGATTAAAAACGCTATTATATTATGAGTAAAGCATTATTGATGATTCTTGACGGCTGGGGCATAGGAAACCATACCAAAGCCGATGTTATTTCAAGCACCCCCACACCCCATTGGGACGCCCTGTTGGCGAAATATCCGCATAGTCAGTTGCAAGCCAGTGGCGAAAACGTGGGGCTGCCCGACGGACAAATGGGAAACTCTGAAGTAGGACACCTCAATATCGGCGCGGGACGCGTTGTATATCAGGACCTTGTGAAAATCAACCGTGCTTGCAAAGACGGTTCGATTATGCAAAACCCCGAAGTGGTGAGCGCGTTCAAGACCGCCCAAGAGAGTGGCAAAAACCTGCATATCATGGGTTTAACCTCTACGGGTGGCGTACACTCGTCGTTTGACCATCTGTTCTATCTGACGCAGATAGCCAAAGAGTATGGTCTGGAGGGACGCACGTTTGTGCATTGTTTTATGGACGGCCGTGATACCGACCCGAAATCCGGTATCGGCTTTATCGACCAACTGCAAGCCCACTTGAAAGAGACCTGTGGCGAGATTGCCACTATCCAAGGGCGGTTTTATGCAATGGACCGTGATAAACGTTGGGAGCGTATTAAAGTGGCGTACGATTGCCTTGTGAATGGCATCGGCAACGAAAGCGAAGATATGCACGAGGCTATGCAATCGTCATACAATGAGGGAGTTACCGATGAGTTTATCAAGCCGATAGTGCATGTGCGCAACGGCAAGCCGCTGGCAACCATCGGAGAAGGCGATGTGGTGATATTCTTCAATTATCGCAACGACCGTGCGAAAGAAATCACTATCGTCCTGACGCAACAGGATATGCCGGAGCAGGGAATGCACACCATTCCGAACCTCAACTACTACTGTATGACGCCCTACGACTCGTCGTTCAAGGGGTTGCATATCCTTTTCCCAAAAGAGAATGTGCAAAATACGCTGGGCGAGATAGTATCTAATGCAGGTATGAAACAATTGCGTATCGCCGAGACCGAGAAGTTCGCACATGTTACGTTCTTTTTCAACGGCGGACGCGAGGCAGAGTATCCCGGCGAGGAGCGTATTCTGATACCGAGTCCGAAAGTGGCGACCTACGACCTCAAACCCGAGATGTCGGCACCGGAGGTAACGACCGCACTATGCGAGGCATTAGATACACAGAAATACGACTATATCACGCTCAATTTTGCCAACGGCGATATGGTGGGGCATACAGGTATCTATGAGGCTGTGCAAAAAGCCGTAGAGACCATAGATACGTGTGTGGATAAGGTGGTTACGACCGCGCTGAAGAACGATTATGAGATAATCATCATTGCCGACCATGGTAACTGCGACCACGAATTGAACGACGATGGTACGCCGAATACTGCCCACTCGCTCAACCCTGTTCCGTTTGTGTATGTGAGCAACCGCCACACCGATGCCAAAGTGGAAAACGGTATCCTTGCCGACGTGGCGCCGTCTATCTGTCATATCTTAGGGTTGCTGCAACCCGCTGAGATGACGGGGCATAATCTGATAAAGGATTAACATCGGGTAACGGAATCGAATAACAAAAGAGACTGTCTGATAATGCAAAGTTGTCAGACAGTCTTGTTTGTTTATCGAGTATTGTCGGACGAAAAATATATGCAGAGTATGCAATGTGGAAGTGTATAAACTATGACGGTATGGCGTGGAAAAGTAGGTAAGGGACGGCTCTCGTTGCCGTCTCGTTGCCGTCTTTTCTCCGTAATTGACTTTACTTGCAGTGCTCGCATGTAGAGTGCATAATGAGTGTATAAAATGTATCGGGCGTACAAAGGCTATACGTGTATATGTATAAAAAAAGAGAACTGCATTTTTGCAATTCTCTCTCTTGTGATCCATGCAGGATTCAAACCTGCAACCCCCACATCCGTAGTGTGGTACTCTATTCAGTTGAGCTAATGGACCCCTTTCAAAAAAAGCGAGGATATACCTCTGCTTCTTTTGCGTCAGTTGAATTTTGCGGTGCGGACGAGACTCGAACTCGCGACCTACGGCGTGACAGGCCGGTATTCTAACCAACTGAACTACCGCACCATTATGCTCTGTGCGTCGTTCAACTGACGGGCTTCTTTCTCAAAAGCGGGTGCAAAGGTACTGCTTTTTTTTGATACGTGCAAATGTTATCGCATTTTTTTTGCATTTTTCTGTAAAAAAGGACGTTTTATGGCTTGATGTGCGGCTTTTTGGGTCTGTTTTTGCTGTTTGGGCGTCATCTCGGCGTTGCGATAGGAGATATATAAGCAACTTTTTCCGGTGAGAATCTCATACCATACACATGAGGCGGTGTATCGGCCATAGATATAATTCAGATGGTATCCGTCGCGGCACAACTTGTCGCCCATAGTGTGTCGGGCGTTCTGTATGGCAGTTCCGCATGGGATGAGAAGCAAGTTGGGGTGCCGGTGCAACAGGCGATGTGTACAAGCGAGGATACTGTCGTTCATTGTCCGTTGGTCGCTATTGTACCTCGGATAGTCGGGGTGTCGGGCGTCTTGCGAATATGCCCATGTCTGCATCCAGCATAGTTGTGCCTTGAGTTGATAGTGCCGCACGCTGTCTATCAGTTGGCTCAAGTAGGGTTCGTAACTTGCCTCGATACCGCTGTCATGGCTCGCTTGCTGCAGCGATATATAGTCCCATGAGCGTAGTTGCAATGCCTGCCGGAGGGTATAGGGTTCGATGATTTGTCTTTCGCCGTTCTCAATCAAGCGAAAACTATATGCAGCGGTGTCTTGGGTCAGAAACTGCCAATGTTGTTCCAATGAGCAACCGCCATAATACAGATTGCCAATCTCTATCGGTTGCCCTGCCGACCGGCATATCGGTGCCAACTCCTGTTCTACGGCGTCCCAAGAGAAACTGTTGCCTATGCACAGCACGCGTATGGTGTCGGTTTGCGCAGAGAGGAGGCTGCAACAGAGTAGCACACCTATTATATATATAGTCCGTTTCATACTTTTTTTGGCGGGCGATTATTTCTTTTGTCCGAGGCGGTGGAGGTGGCAGAGCATCAGGCTTCCGTCTTCGCGGCGAAGGTGCATTCCGTTTCCTTCGCAGAAATCAAAGACCTTGCAATCCTTGCATGGGGCTTGTTTGCGCATCCAATCACGGTTGCGGTATTGTTGGAAGCCATTCTCCCATACGTTCCAAAACGAGTCTCGGTATATATTTCCCTGGTAGTATTTGCCACGAATACTGGTGCAGGCGGATATGCTTCCGTCAATCAGAATCGAGGCTATTGATAGTCCGGCGGCGCACTGATACAAATGGTCGCGTACTTTGCCCTCATAGTCGCCAAGGAAACCTTCGCACGAATAACTCACATGGCGTCCCGCTTGACGTTCTGCTACGATGAAATCCATCATTTGGCGGAATTGTTGGTCGGTCAGAATCAGTTCGGGGTGCTGGGCTGCGCGTCCCATGGGGTCTATGCCGAATACACGCCAGTTGCGTGCTCCGAGATTCCAGATAAGGTCGCGTATTTCTGCTAAGTGGTTGATATTGCGTTGGTTGGCGCATGTAACTACGTCCCATGCCAAGTCTTTTTCGCTTGCGGCAAGGCGGATAGCGCGGCATGCTCCCTCAAAAGCCAATGGGTGCTGACGCAGCCATATATGGTCGTCTTTTAGTCCGTCGAGGCTAATCGCCATTGAGCGAAGTCCCGCCTGTCGCAGTGCGCGGAAACGCTCCGGTGTGAGTGCCAACCCATTGGTTACCATGCCCCACGGATAGCCGCGGTCGTATAGTGCACGCCCGATTTGCTCCAAGTCGTTGCGCATGAGCGGTTCGCCTCCGGAGATGATTATCAGCACTTTATGCGGATTTACATGGGGGGTAACCTCGGTGTCTATCACGCGGAGAAAATCCTCCGCCGGCATATCGGGTTGCACTTCCGATGACACACAATCGCTGCCACAATGCAGACAATGCACATTGCAGCGTAGGGTGCTTTCCCAGAAAAGTTGTTGCAATGGGTGGAGAGTCTTGAGATTACGGCGACGCAATTGCTCCAATCGCAACGCCAAACGCAGACGAATATTCATCTATCTGACCATTATCGTGGACGCATTACACCATATTTCGCCATTATCTGTGGCTCTTGGCGGGGCATATCTTTTATACTTCCCGAGTCGGTAGGGAGGGGTTTGACGGAGTCGGCGGTGGTGTTTGCCGGTGTATCTTCTACCGGTCGATATTCTTCCACGGTGATACCATATAGAGCCATTACTCCGTCCGAAGCGGTGGTGTTTTTTTGTGTGTGGCAACCTGCCAATGCTAAACTGAGAGCGCCTAAAATGACATTGATACGAGTTAGAAATTTGCGTTTCATAATAGTGTCTTGTTTGTTTAATGGTTAGTGAGACGATGGCGACCCCGATAGGGCGTTTGTGCGAACACGATAAGAAACCGGTTGTCTCCTTATGTATGGCGGATTCAAAAAACATGCCATGCGAACCTCACTCAACTTTGCAAAGTTACGGCAAAATCCCCGTTTGTGCAAATTTATTTGTCGTTTCCGTTTTTTTTGTGTAACTTTGTCCCCCAATCAATGTATGATTACTATGAAAAGACTTTTCCTCTTTTTGTTGCCTTTGTTGCTTTTTTCGTGTCAGAAACAAATGCAAGTCGCTTCTGTTTCCACCGAGGCGATTGCCATTGACTCTTCTATGGACGCTATTCAGGATACTGCCTATCTTGCTATTCTGGCACCCAAGAAGACCGCATTGGAGCGTGAAATGAGTGTGGCGTTGGGGTATGCGCCCGAACCGCTCCGTGTCTATGCACCCGAGTGTCCGATGCTCAACTGGGCAAGCGATGCACTTCTGATAAAAGCGCGCCAACTCTATCCGGGGCGTGTAGATATGGCTGTGGTGAATATGGGAGGTATGCGTTGCGAGTGGCAGGCAGGAGACATCACGCGGCAAGATGTATTCCAACTTATGCCTTTCGACAATCGATTAGTGGTGCTTACGCT
Source organism: Bacteroidales bacterium (assembly GCA_050872525.1). GTDB lineage: Bacteria > Bacteroidota > Bacteroidia > Bacteroidales > Paludibacteraceae > Colicola. The sequence goes on from JBNMHB010000003.1 coordinate 56,886, forward strand.
GCGCGGCGAAGATATTTTAGAACTCTGTCAGGTCTTTGCAGAGGACTACGGACAGGGCGTAGCGGGATTACGTATGGCGGCGGAGGATAAACAACTCATTGATGCTCAGATAGATGGCGAGTCAATCGAACCTGAAGCATACTATACCGTTGCCACCAGCGACTATCTCAGCGGCGGAACCGACCACATGACGCCACTTACACATTATATAGATATATGGCATTCCGACCGTCTGATTCGCGAACTCTATTTGGAGGTAGTGCAAGAGCAGGGAACTATTGTTGCACACGTGGACGGTCGAATGGATATTCATTAACAGATAGTTTATTAGTTTGTTTTTCTGATAAAAAAGATTGGATATGGCAAAGATATTGGTGATAGATGATGAGCGTTCGATACGTAATACGCTCAAAGAGATTTTGGGTGATGAGGGGCATACGGTAGTGGTGGCAGAAGACGGAAAACAAGGTGTGGAAAAAGCCCGCGAGGGAGAATTTGACCTGATATTCTCAGATGTGAAAATGCCCGAGATGGATGGTATAGAGGTGCTTGCCGCGCTCAAACAGCCAACTGATGAAGGACTGTATGTCGATTGTCCGATAGTAATGATTTCCGGACATGCCGATGTGGAAACCGCAGTGGACGCACTCAAAAAAGGGGCATACGATTTTATTGAGAAACCGCTTGACCTGAATCGCATACTTATCACTATCAAGAATGCCCTTGAACAGAAAAGTTTGCGTGTAGAGGTGGGGCGCGGAAAGAAAGAAATCAGTTCCTTGCGCAAGAAAGTGGCACAGAAAAATCAGATGATTGGTGAAAGCAGTGCCATAGAACATGTGCGAGATATTATTGATAAAGTGGCTCCTACTGAGGCACGCGTGATGATTACGGGTGCCAATGGTACCGGAAAAGAGGTGGTGGCGCGTCTGCTTCATGAGGGCAGCAACCGTGCCGACAAACCTATGGTGGAGGTGAACTGCGCTGCTATACCGAGTGAACTGATAGAAAGTGAACTATTCGGGCATATTAAAGGTTCTTTTACCGGTGCAATCAAAGACCGCGCGGGAAAGTTCGAGCAAGCCGACGGCGGTACATTGTTTCTCGATGAGATAGGCGATATGTCGATGGCGGCACAGACCAAAGTGTTGCGTGCTTTGCAGGAGAACGAGATTACGCGCGTGGGGAGCGACAAGCCTATCAAAGTGAATGTGCGCGTGTTGGCTGCCACCAACAAAGATTTGCAAGCGGAGATAGCCAAAGGTAATTTTCGTGAGGACTTGTATCATCGTCTGAACGTGATACCCATTTATGTACCGAGTTTGGTGGAGCGTGTGAGCGATATTCCGTTGTTAATCAGTTACTTCGCAGAGCAGATATGTGGTGAGCAACGTATTGCTACCAAGGTGTTTGATGACAATGCCGTCAAGGCTTTGCAGGCACGCCTGTGGACAGGAAACGTGCGTGAGTTACGCAATGTGGTGGAGCGACTGATTATTTTGGCAGGGAATACTATTACCCAAGAGGATGTGGAGTTGTATGCGTGATTATATGGTCGCGCCGTGGGAGGGGAGATGTTTCTTCGAGAACTGAATATACTGAATTACAAGAATATACGCGAGGCACGATTGTGCTTTGCTGAGAAACTGAATTGTTTTGTAGGGCTCAACGGGCAGGGAAAAACCAATATTCTTGATGCAATTTATTTGCTCAGTTTTGCCAAGTCCGCCTACAACGCAACCGACTCGCTCAATATCACACACGATGAGGATATGGCGATGGTGCAAGGTGCGTATGAGATGGATGGTGAGCACAGAATACAGGAAGAAGGGCAAAGCGCAGAAGAGATTCTGATTTCCTGTGGTATCAAGCGGGGGCAGAAAAAACAATTTCGCCGAGGGAAGAAAGATTACAAACGCCTGATTGACCATATCGGTTTGATTCCGTTGGTGATGGTCAGTCCGCAGGACGGGGCGTTGATAGAGGACGGTAGCGAGGAACGGAGGCGTTTTTTAGATGTGGTGATTTCACAGTACAACAAGACGTATCTGGAGCAATTGAGTCAGTACAATGCCTTGCTCAAACAACGCAATGCTCTTCTTAAACAATATGCGGAGCAAGACTCGGTGCCGTGGGATTTGTTTGAGGTGTTGGAAATGCAGATGGTGCCGCCGGCGGAATATATATATAAGGAGAGGACGGAATTTGTGAGTCGGTTCGTGCCATTGTTTCAGGAGATGTATAGTGAGATTTCCGGCGGAGTAGAAAAGGTTAGTTTGCAGTATATCAGTCAGTTGTCTGACCGCGACTTGATGGAAGCATATACTCGTACGCGTTCACGCGATTTGATTTTGGGTTGGACCAGTCAGGGTGTTCACAAGGATGAAATAGATATGCAGTTGGACGGGTATCCGCTCAAGCGTGTGGGGTCGCAGGGACAACAAAAGACCTATCTGCTCTCTATGAAATTGGCGCAGGCGTTGTATCTTGGAAAGCCGATATTGCTCTTGGACGATATATTCGACAAATTGGATTGTGAGCGCGTGGAACGTATCGTGCGTATGGTGAATAGCGACCGTTTCGGACAGATATTCATCACTGATACCGACCGGCAACACCTCACCGAGATTCTTCGTCCCGACACAGCCGCCAAGATATTTCGTGTATCCGGCGGAGAGGTGGATTAGTACATCTCAAGCGGGAGAGGACGGAATAGAAAACGGAATGTGAGTTTGGAGGAGATTTCTTGGTATCAAAATTTGTGTATATGCACAAAAAATAGTAATTTTGCACGGTTAAACAAATACTATCAGATTATGGCAGAAGAGAAAAAGAAACCGTCGGCAGATAAACTGAAGGCCTTGCAGTTGGCTATGGCGAAGATTGATAAGGACTTCGGTAAGGGCGCGATAATGAAATTGGGCGACGACAAAATCGAAGATATTGCTGTTATACCCACGGGCAGTATTGGACTGAACCTTGCCTTAGGGGTTGGGGGGTACCCGCGCGGGCGCGTGATAGAGATATATGGTCCGGAGTCTTCCGGTAAGACCACACTGGCTATTCACGCTATGGCGGAGGTGCAGAAACAGGGCGGTATCGCCGCTATCATCGATGCAGAGCATGCGTTCGACCGCTTCTATGCAGAGAAACTCGGAGTGGATACCGACAATCTGCTGATCGCACAACCCGACTGCGGCGAACAAGCACTCGAGATTGCAGACGAACTGATTCGCTCCTCGGCAGTAGACCTGGTTGTAATCGACTCGGTGGCTGCACTTACCCCGAAAGCCGAGATTGAGGGCGATATGGGGGATAACAAACTCGGTTTGCAGGCACGACTGATGTCGCAAGCCCTGCGCAAACTGACAGCCACTATCAATAAGACACAGACTACCTGTATCTTTATCAACCAGTTGCGTGAGAAAATCGGCGTTATGTTCGGCAACCCCGAAACCACCACGGGCGGTAATGCGCTGAAGTTCTATGCCAGCGTGCGTCTGGACATTCGTAAGAACGGACAGATCAAAGAAGGCGACGACATACTCGGTAACCAAGTGCGCGTAAAAGTGGTGAAGAACAAAGTGGCACCTCCATTCAAGAAAGCAGAGTTCGACCTGATGTTCAACGAGGGAATCTCCAAAGTAGGCGAGATTATCGACCTGGGCGTTGAGAACGGTATCCTCAAAAAATCAGGTAGTTTCTATAGTTACGGCGATACCAAGTTGGGGCAAGGCCGTGATAATGTAAAAAAATTGCTTCGTGAAAACCCCGACCTAATGGACGAGATAGAAGCAAAAATAATGGAGACTATCAAACAGAAATAATTGATTTTTCCCAATGGACAATGTACAATTTGAACAGGGTTGTACATTGTTTTTTTCTATAATGGAAACCGTACAACTCATACTCTCGCCCCTCGAGGCACATAATGCAGAGCAGAAATATCGCGTGGTGAAACGCTCTATCGATGCCCGTCAGCGTGAACTGAAAGTGTTGCTCACGATTTTGGTGGACGAAAAAGGGCACAAAGTGGAGCGCGAAGCACCTATTCCCTTGTACGAACCGCCTCATTTTCAGGACGTTCACCATGCTGAGCGGACAGCGATTATTATTGGTGCCGGACCGGCGGGGTTGTTTGCCGCACTCACTCTGTTGGAGCATGGTATTCGTCCGATTATTTACGAGCGGGGCAAAGATGTGAGTGCCCGCAAGGTGGATATTGCGCGTCTGAATCGCAACCAGGGACTGAATCCGGAGAGCAATTATTGCTTTGGCGAGGGGGGCGCGGGGACGTTCTCTGACGGAAAACTATTCAGCCGAAGTAAGAAACGCGGGAATATGCAGCGCGTGATGGAGTTGTTTCACTATTTCGGCGCAAAAGACAATGTGCTCTATGAGGCGCACGCGCATATCGGGAGCGACAAACTGCCTTCTATTATCCGTGCCATGCGCGAGTGTATCATCGCCCACGGAGGGGAGATACACTTTGAGACTTGTGTGGATAAAGCGTTATTTCATAATCTGTCTGCCCCCTCTTTGAATAGGGGGGCGGAGGGAGTCCCTGTCATCCTTTCGATAGGACATTCGGCGCACGATACGTACCGTATGCTCTTGGAGGAAGGTGTGGCATTGGAGCCGAAAGGTTTTGCGATGGGGGTGCGTGTGGAGCATCCTCAGTCGCTTATCAATAGGCTGATGTATCATAACCAACCGCAGGAAGTGATTGATTTTGTGGGGAATGCGTCTTATTCGTTGGTTACGCAAGTGCGGGGGCGCGGTGTCTATTCGTTCTGCATGTGCCCGGGCGGGCATATCGTGCCGGCGGGAAGCAGCGCGGAGAGTTGTGTGGTGAATGGTATGTCTACCAGTCATCGTAATTCGCCCTATGCCAATTCGGGAATGGTGGTGGAGATACGCCCGGAGGACGTGAGGGATGAGGCTAATATGCACGGTTCGGGGATTGATACGTTGGAGTTTCAAGAATGGTTGGAGCATGAGGCGTTCTTGCATGGAGGATCTGCTAATCAGGCACCTGCGCAACGGTTGCGGGACTTTGTAGAGGGGCGTTTGAGTCGGGATTTACCGGTGTGCAGTTACTTGCCAGGAGTGGTATCAAGCCGTTTGGACGAGTGGTTGCCTGCGCATATAGGACCGCGCTTGCAACAAGGGTTTCGTGATTTTGAACGCAAATATCGCGGTTTCCTGACCAATGAGGCGGTTATTCTGGGAGTGGAGAGCCGGAGCAGTAGTGCGGTGCGTATTCCGCGCGACCCCGAGACGTTGCAGTCGGTTTCTACGCCGAATCTTTATCCGTGCGGTGAGGGAGCAGGGTATGCAGGAGGTATCACTTCTTCTGCTCTCGACGGTATAAATGCTGCCCTAAAAATAGCCGAGAAATATAATCTGTGATGAAAAAGGCTATACATCTTATATTGTGTTGTGTATGCTTGTTGATGAATATTCGTGTAGCATACGGAGAGGTTGTTAAGCGGGATACATTAGTGGAAGATTTTTCTGCTGTCGATATTGCTCTATATAACAATTATGCCACCCATATCGTTTGGACGGCAAAGAATGGAATAACATGGCATTGCGAAAATATGGCAGTAAACAAAGTCGGCAAATTAGAGTCGGTGGGATTGGTATATTATTACAATGCAAAACGTATATATGGCAGGGTTCAAACAGGAAAGATACGAGGATTACACAAACTGACCTTTGAAACAGCAAGCAATAAAGGTAGTTCCTATTCCATAAAAGTCAGTTATAGTCCTAATGGAAAAGATTGGACAGAAACAGCTTTTCCGCTGCAAACCTCCTATATGAAAAAAGACAGCATCGTTTTTCCAGAAACTGGTGATTACTATGTGAAGTTTTATATCGGTGGTGTAGATAAACTATATTTCTATTTGGACAATATCACGTTTTACACCGAGCAGACAGAGTCTGGTGAGCAGATGGATGTGGTGGATTGGAGTGAGGATGGGCTGACGCTGAATATGAACGGGTGTGCGCCGGAGATGGGGGTGTCGGTGGGTATAGATGGTGGGGAGGAAAAGACAATAGAGGAGGGAAAAGCGTATTCGTATCTGGGGGAGAACGATAGGACGTATCGAGTGGAAACACAGAATCTGCGGGCAGGCGACGATGTGCAAATAAAGGCTCAATATGGTGATAATCAGGGGAACACCTACGCCTCTAACCGCAAATATCGGGTGCCGTATATCTATGGCGATTCTGTGGTGTGGAAGTTTTCGTATATGACGGACGACGATATTGTGGTGCGTGGGGGAAAAACGGTTCTGCAAAACGATGTGGCGGTGCGAAATGTGTATGTCTATCCCGACGGCGAATTGGTGGTGGCAGATAAGTGTATGCTGACCTGTGCAAAGTTGTTTGTTCGTACAACTGCCACAGAATCAGGTGTTTTGAGCGGAAATATCAAGGCACATGAGACGTACTATACGCGTATTGTTGCCAACAAAACACACTATTTTCAGTTCGCTCTGCCGGTGTCGTCCACTACGCGCGATGTAGTTACTACGGCAGGCGATACGTGCGTGCTGGATAGGCATTGGCGGCTGAATATGTATGATACTCAACGTCGGGCGGAGAATGGCACTATAACCGACAACTGGGTACGCTATACAGGCGAGACCATAGAGGCGCACAAAGGCTATGCCATGCTGTCGGCTTCGCCGTATTATCGGGAGTATCTGTTTCCTGTAACGTGCTTATCTACAGCGAGTAACGCCGATGTGAAAGTGCCTGTATCTGCACCTAAAGGCACGGACGATGTGGCGCATGAGGGGTGGAATTATATCTGTTCTCCTTATCAGGGATTGTATGTGAGTGCGCCCACCGAGGACCCGTCGGACAGGGTGTATATCTCCGAATTGCGCGCTGATGGTGGTTCGTATTGGCAGCATGTGGCGGATACAATCTTTCCGGCAAGGCCTTTTTACTATCAGGCACCGGCGGAGGGCAATTTAGTGTTTGGTGATATGCTGCGTTTGGAATCGTCTGTGCCTCAGCCGGTTATGGTGTGTGAGTATGCACGAGAGGATATGCCTACTCAGTGGCTGCAAGTGTGTATGAAAGGCGACGATGGTATGGAGGACGAAACGCATATCTATCTCCACCCGCGCAAATTTGCTGAGGCGTATGAGGTGGGACGGGACTTGCTCAAACTGCGCGGGGGGGGGACAGAGTGTGATGGTGTATAGCGATATGGCGTGTGGGGCACTGAGTGTCAATGCGTTACCCGATTCGGTGGCACGGGCGGAGATTGCGTTGGGATATTATGCACCCCAAGCGGGGACCTACACCCTGTGCCTGAAAGCCAACGACTATATGAACCGTTTGGAAGATGTATTGTTGCTTGATAATCAGACACATACGCAATTCAGTTTGACAGGGCAGGACTATACGTTTGCTTCCGCAGGCGGCGAGTGTATCGACCGTTTTTCTATTCGATGTGTGTTCCATACACAAGAAACGCCCACCGACATACACCCGATAGGGGACGCGGCAGGCGTTGTGCAGAAAGTGTTTCACGCCGGACAAGTATGTATCTTGCGGCATGGAAAACGGTTTGATATGCTTGGGCGCATGGTGCGCTAAGCCGATATTACTTCTTTATTTTTTTCTCTTTTGCCAAGCGGATAACCTCTTCAGCGATACGATTGGCAGAGTCCGTTTGGGCGAGAGCGAGGACGTTGGTGTGCAGAGAGGATAGTTTCTTCGGGTCCTCTATCAGGTTCAGGACGGTGGGGATAAGTTTGTCTTTTGCCTCTACATCACGCACCAGAACGGCGGCGTCGTGTTTCACCAATGCCATAGCATTGTGGGTCTGGTGGTCTTCTGCCACGTTGGGCGACGGCACCAAAACAGACGGTTTGCCGAGCAGGCATAGTTCGCTGATACTGCTTGCGCCCGCACGCGAAACGACCAAATCCGCCAAAGCGTAGGTATCGGGCATATTGCTCAAGAATGGTGTGATGACATATACCTCGGTGGTGGCAGGCGTGGTCTTGACGATGTTGTCGTAGTAGGCTTTTCCCGTTTGCCAAATCACTTGTATGCCTGAGCAGATGAGGTTGTTCAGTCCCTGCTGCATCGCCTCGTTGATAGTGCGTGCGCCGAGACTGCCTCCGATGACCAACAATACCGGTTTCTCGGGGGCGAACTGCACACCGAATTCTTTCTCAAAATACTTTAGTGCCGCTTCTTTGCTGCCCTGTGTCAGGTTCTGGCGCACGGGGTTGCCGGTAAGTATGATTTTATCCTTTGGGAAGAAGCGTTCCATGCCTTCATAAGCCACGCAAATCTTGGCGGCGTCGTCTTTGAGCAGTTTGTTGGTAACGCCTGCAAAACCATTCTGCTCCTGCAACAGGATAGGTATGCCCATACGCGCTGCCACTTTCATCGCCGCACCACTGGCATAACCGCCCACGCCGACACCTACATCGGGTCGGAACTCGCGTATAATCTTCTTTGCCATACGCATAGAGCGCAGTAAATCAATCACAACGGAGATATTCTTCCATGGTTTGGACCTGTTGAATCCCCGCACAGGCAGCCCGATGATACGATAGCCCGCTTGTGGAACACGCTCCATCTCCATACGACCGAGTGCGCCTACGAAAAGAATATCCGCTTTGGGGTCCAATTCACGCAAAGCGTTGGCAATACTGACGGCGGGGAATATATGTCCACCTGTTCCGCCTCCGGAAATGAGATACTTCATGGTTTTATTTGATAATTAGACGATTTACAATTATTATGAGTGCGTCATCTACAGCATATCCTCGTGGTAATCACATAAGAATCATATATGAATCACATATACCTGTCCCCTGTCTGTCGGCTTATTCCACTTTGATTTCTGGTACTTCTTCCGTGCTGGCAGCAATGGTTTCCTGTTCGTGGTTTCTGAGAGACATCTGCTCGCGGCTGACGCACATCATAATGCCGAAATAGACGCTGGTAATCAGTGCACTCGTTCCGCCTCGACTGATAAGGGGCAATGGTTGCCCCGTTACGGGTCCAAGCCCCACCGCCACAAGCATGGAGATGAGTGCCTGACAA
>JBNMHB010000004.1:0-50550 GCA_050872525.1 Bacteroidales bacterium
TAGTAAACACATTGAAAATCACCTATTTATATGGTATAATCGTTCATTCCCCGGCGAATACGAAAACGAATCACAAAACCGGAAGTATTCGCCAAAACTCGTCAGCCATACTATCGTCCTATTTTGATGCGGTTGCCCTGATCTATTTGTATATGTCAAACTTTTGTAGTACTTTTGTCCCGAAATCGGATAAAATCTTTTTAGCCTATGGCATAAACCGCGCACCGTAAAGGCGGTGCAACAACATATATAATAAGCGTTATAAGCAGAACTTGATTACTTGAAATTTCGACACTTTCAGTAATTTATACTTTCAAGCACAAGCCTATACGCTCACGTTTTTTAGCGTGGGCTTTTGTGTGGATTTTGAAAGTATAAAGGTAGTCGAAAACCTCAAGTAATCAAATGAAACGAACAAAAGTTCGCGCTTTTTTAGTTTATCAGTCAAGTCAAACAGCATGGTGGACAAATGCTGCTAATACCAGAACAACCACGCGAGTGCCCATAGCAAACTAAAAGTTGCGCCCGACACGTATCAAGGGAAAAAGTATGAAACGAAAATTATTCTCTATGTGTTTACTGTTATCAATAGCCACAGGACTATTGGCGTACAATTTTAAGGTGGGGGATTTGTGTTACAACATCACCAATAACCCCCTTGCCCCGTATAGTGTAGAAGTTACGTATGAAAATGCGAATGGGTGGAGGGAAGGTAATGCTGCTTATTCCAATTTGCCAAGCAGTGTGATTATTCCTGAATCTGTTACCTATAATGAGAAAAGTTATACTGTAACGAGTATTGGAGTGTATGCTTTCAAAGATTGCACGGGTCTCACTTCTATTACTATCCCCAATAGTGTAACGAGTATTGGAGGGTATGCTTTTGCTTATTGCACGGGTCTCACTTCTATTACTATCCCCAATAGTGTAACGTGGATTGGTGGTTGGGCTTTTCAGGGTTGCACGGGTCTTACGTCTATCACTATTCCGAATAGTGTAACGAGTATTGGAAGGGATGCTTTCTATAATACTCCCTGGTATAATAACCAACTGGATGGAGTGGTCTATATCAATAATGTGTTATACGCATACAAAGGCACCATGCCGTACAACACCTCTATTGCTGTACGGGAGGGAACGGTTAGTATCAGTCCGGGTGCTTTCAAAGGTTGCAGGGGTCTTACTTCTATCACTATCCCGAATAGTGTAACGAGTATTGGAGATTGGGCTTTCTATGATTGCATGGGTCTTACTTCTGTTACTATTCCGAATAGTGTAACGAGTATTGGAAGTTTTGCTTTCCATGGTTGCACGGGTCTTACGTCTATCACTATTCCGAATAGTGTAACGAGTATTGGTGGTGCTGCTTTCTGTGATACTCCTTGGTATAATAACCAACCGGATGGAGTGGTCTATATCAATAATGTGTTATATACATACAAAGGCACTATGCCGAACAATACCTCTATTGCTGTACGGGAGGGAATAGTTAGTATCACTGAGTCTGCTTTCAAAAATCGCACAGGTCTTACCTCTATCACTATCCCGAATAGTGTAACGAGTACTGGAGATTGGACTTTCTCAGGTTGCACAAGTCTTACTTCTATCACTATCCCTAATAGCGTAACGGAGATTGGATGGTATGCTTTCGAATATTGCATGGGACTCACTTCTGTTACTATCCCGAATAGTGTAACGAGTATTAGAGATAGGGCTTTCCATGGTTGCACGGGTCTTACATCTATCACTATCCCGAATAGCGTAACGAGTATTGGAGATGCTGCTTTCTCCGGTTGCATGGGTCTTACTTCTATCACTCTCCCAAATAGTGTAACGAGCATTGGATGGTCTGCTTTCGATTATAGCCAAATGCATAAATTTGTGTGTATGAATCCGGATGTTGAGTTCTCTGGTGAAATGCCAAGATTCTCGTATGCTTTGGATACGATTATAGCACCGGCGAGACTATTGGATGTGGAGGAATCGGAGTGGCTGACGCAACCGAAATACCTAAAACATGCTGAATTGACTAATGGCGAAATGACGGATAATGTGTGCCGCGTACTTAATCGCAGTTACAAGACCTTGCTGACCTTGGATTTGAAAGGCGTTAGCAATACCACCATCACCGACGAGGCGTTCAAGGGCTGCTACAACCTGAAGACCCTGCGTCTGCCTGCCCAACTGACCAAGATACCCTATATGGCGGTTGCCGATTGCAAGTCGCTGCAAGAGATAACCATCCCTGCCACAGTGGAGGAGATTGACAATAGTGCGTTTGAGAACTGCCGCAGTATTCGGTCTATCACTTTCGAGGACGCAGGGGCGCCACAAGGTGCTGCGCAATACGCACCAACGACTGGTTGCGCCTTGTGGCGTATTGGTAATTGGGCGTTCTACAACTGCCACGAACTGCAGAACCTGCTCATCCCCGAAGGCGTTACGGAGATAGGCGACGCCGCGTTCTATGGCTGTGTCTATCTGCAAGATATGGTACTGCCAAGCACGATAGAGACGATAGGCGACAATGCGTTTGCGCTATGTGGCAAGTTGCAGAAAATCACTGTCTTATCCACCACTCCGCCAACTATCGAGGCGAAGACCTTCTATGATGTCAATCGTGCAATACCGGTTTATGTGCCTGCCGAAGCCGTTGCCGACTACAAAAACGACCGTTATTGGAAAGAGTTTAATATCCAAGCCGATGCCACCGCTATCCATCAAACGGCAGAAAACCAATCTGTTACCATGCAGAAGATTATCCGCAACGGGCAGGTGTATATACGCAGAGGCGATAAGATATACACTGTGATGGGACAATGTGCTATTGACGATTAACGGCGTTTGTACGATAGATATATATAGGCTGCTCGGAATGGGCAGCCTATTGTTGTTATAGAGGAAGATACGAAAAAGCGCGCTCGCTGACGCTCACAAAGCAGTGCTTTGCGCTTTTTGAATCACCCGATAGACTCCCCGATAGCCCCCCCCGATCCCTTGCTTATCCCTTGCTGAATCTCCTATTAATCACCCGATGTGAACAGCAAGAAGAATAGGGGAAAGACCATGTACTACGATTGGGAAACAAATACACGAAAAATTAAACCAAATATAGACAAATATATAGGGAGAACAACCACCCAAATATCTATTATCAACAAAAAAATATGCGTTATGTTTTATATAGAACTGACGCTAATTAACGTTTCCCCTCGTAGTATATTATAATGTTCTATTTCGGAATACAAAAACTGGGAAAACTATGCCATCTTGGTGGCGGAGATATTGCCATCGAGTGTGTGGCGAATGATATAGCAGGGGACTTGTAGCGTCTGTATTTCCTGTAGGTATCGGTGGTATAATTCCATGCGGATGGCGTCTCCGCCGTTTTCACGCACAGGGTCGTCCACCCACGCAAGGTCGGGATACATCAGCAGATAGACATCCGGTTTGTAACGCTCCATGGCTTCCAACACCCAATCGGGGGTACTCCCATAGCAATAATCGAACCACACACGGGCGATTATCAGTTCAGTATCATATATCACGATTCCATCGCCTGTATCATCTGTGTATAGTTTCATTTGCTCTATCTGATGACGTGCAATAGCGCAGACATCATTATATGTATATGGGCGTTTGAGTGCCTCCACATATTCTCGTGCATACTCAGGCACATAGACAGCATTATACTGTTTGGCTAATTGTTGCGCCAAGGTCGTTTTGCCCGTTGATTCGGGTCCTATAATACCTACTTTCAACATACCTTATCGCGTGAGCATCAGTTTGATATTGATACCCACATTGTCTGATTTGATGGGGTAGGACGAGGATATAAGCGGTGTGGTGCCTTGGTGGTCGTAGAAGAATTGTAGGTTGATTTTCTGAGACAGCACATAGTCGGCGCTTATCTTTATGCCAAACACTTTGTTTCCGCTCGATGCCTGCGTAATATCCTCCTCCACCTTGCGCAAGAGGGTCTTGATATCTTTGTAGGAGACGTCCACATTGAGTTTGAGGTCGTTGCTCACTTTCTTTTGCACACCATCTTTTTTCTTAGTAATGAAGTTGAGGTTCTTGATGGTATAGCCTGCGCCAATGACAAACTCGTTGGTATGTCCTTCGGTGAGTTGCACGCTGGTTACATTCAGCGCAAGGTTACGCTGCTTGCGATATTCAAACTTGCACGATAGCGAGTTTTTCATCGACAGGTTCAGACCCACAAGCGGAGAGAACGCCTCCGTAATCGACACATTAGAAATATCATACGCCGATGAAGGTATCGGCATGTCGGTGGTAACATCGCGGACGAAACCCACCATCTTGTCATTCTGCCCGTCGAGCGGAATCCATGTGGAGTAACTGCCATAACTACCTATCGCGTACTTGCACGTGTATGCATGTGTCAGTGTTACAGAGCGGAAATGGTCGCGCATCCATGGGAGTTTGCCTAATCCGTCGAAAGAAACCGACCAGTTGGGTAGCACTTGTAGGATGCTCAGGAACGGATTGAGCCTCATTCGGTCGGCATTACGCCCCGTGTAGGCAGCCAGGAAAGCAGGCACAAGAACGTCTGCCGAGTTCTTCGCCACAGCACCTTTCGAAGGGTCATACACCTGCCCGCCGGGGAGAAGGCCTTTCATAAAACCTGTGGTGGGATAGAGGACACCATTGTATTGCGCTTGCACGCGCGACTGCATGACATCCAAGTTCTGCAAGAACTGACTATAGGTCTCGTTGGCAAAATTCTCCTCTTGTGTACCAATCTTTCCGAAGGCGGTTCCGATAGCCACTTGCGTGATATTGAACGACCCCGTCATGTTCTCCTGTAGTTGGTCGTAGGAGTAGATGATAGACGTCGAATTGGCGAAATAGCGTTTGCCATTCACTTGTATCTTGAGTCCGGGTAGTGGTTCGAGGGTCAGTTTGATGTCGAAATCGCTGGTGAAAGCGCGCGTGGCAGGTTGCACCACAGATGTGTCGCCCGACAGCCAACCGTTCTCTTTGGCACGATTAACAAAGTCGGTCGGAATGAAACCGAAAGCAAAATCAAAGCCCGGTGCATAAAGTCCGTCCGTGCGGCGTTGCCCCATAAATCCCGCTTCGGGGTTGAAGCCGGGAACGGTCATAGAGTTGGTCTCGCGATAGGTAACTTGCACACGGCGGAACATCGTACCCACATAAGCAAACATATCGCCTGTTACTTGTGCAGGCGTGCGTTGGTTGGGGTCTTTGGTTGTAACAGTCAGCACCATTGCCTCGCAATCGGCTTTGGGCGTTATCTTCACCTTGGTGTTGCCACTCGGTTTGAACGATACCGGTATGCGGTGTCCCGCGCTGTCGGTGGCGGTAATAGTCAGTGCCTCCGAGTTGAGACGGTGAGTTATTTCGATAGTCTTTCCTTTTTCGGCTTTGACGGTTTCTGAATAGGTCTTCGGCTTGAAAGCACGGCGGGTTTGGCGACGTGTGTAGCGTTGCGTCATCTGCTTCCAATACTTCGACTTGCCATAGAGAGTCTCGAAATTGATACCGCCGTCCGCTTGCCACGATTGGAGCGAAGAAATAGTATTACCCAAGTCGGTGTCGGTATTTGTTTGCGCAGTGCGTGCCCAGTTGTAAGTGGCATTGTATGAGGCGTTTGCGGACAGTGCTTCTATATACGGAATACGGTTAAAGGGTATATTCCAAGCGGCAGTGAACACCTGTTGGTAGGTGTATGGGCTGCCCCATTTTGCCAAACTGCGTTGAATGGTATCGCGCCAAGCCTCGTAATAATCATTGGTAAATGCATAGTCGCGGAGTATCTCGGGCGCATAATAGCCCTCGTCGATGATGGAGTTCATAGCCGACTGAAACGAGAACTTCATATTCTTGGTCAGGTCGTATTTGAAATCAAAATTCCTGTCCCAAGTAAAGTCCTTCGAGAAGGTCAAGTCCATCTGATTGCCAGCCGAGGCGGTCAAATCGCGCATTTTTATATGTGAGAAAGTACGGTGCATATTGGTCGAGAACGCCCACGATTGTGGCAGATAGTAGAAATTCATCTCTTTGAGGAACTTCACTTTCTGTACTTTCTGCACTTTTTTGAACGGTTCCCACGGTTGCGGATTGAACGAGTACGCATAGTTGAACGACCCCTTGTGGTCGGTGGTTACATTTCGTTCCATCTCCGGACTATGCTCCTGTTGTTTGTTGTACGATGCCGAGATAGAGAAGTTGGCAGGGTCGTAGAACATATCGCGTTTCTTCGACTTGATATTCACTTTCATACTCGAAACCGAGAACGAGGTGGATTCCTGCACGGTATTCGACATCGTGCGAATCGAATCGCGTTTGTCGGGGTCATCGTAGGTGTCGAGGTTCTCTTTGAGTTTGATATCCGTGTCAAGCGGGTCATAATCGGGCGACAAAGTCTCGTTGGAATATGCCACATAGAGAGGCATTTGTATCTTGGCTTTCTCCGGGAACAGACGCCCTGCCTCCAATGCCGCACTCACCGACACCTGATAGATATTGTCCATATTCCGGTCAAGGACATTCGATTCTATCGACCCATACCCGGCGGTCTCCAATCGTCCTGCTACATTCAGTTGGGCAATATCGCTTATCGACAAGGCGACATTCGCCATCGCGGCAACACCACCCTGCTCATTAAACTCGCTGAGACGCAGTTCATTCACCCATACTTCGCCTGACGCATCATGCGTACCAGAGTTGCGCACGCCAATCATAATACACTCCACATTCTCCAAAGTGGGGTTGCCCAATACGGTGATTTTGTTCTGTGGTTTACCATTGGCATCATCATATACTATATAAGGTGTGTTATTTCCCACTTCGGCGTTGCCTGCGCGTCGGGCTTTGTTGCGTGCGGTCTTGGCGTTGGTCAGTGCCGAGAACGGAAAATCGAACATATTATCTTTAGGCCATACCTTCCAACGGTCGAGTTCATTGTCGTTGCTGTATAGTCCGGGGTCTGTCAGGTGTAGAGGTATCTCATATTCGTAGTAGTTGTTCTTCAGGTCGCTACCCAAACGAATGAAACAACTCAGGTCGCCATCGCCCAAATCGGGGTCGATACTCTCCATTTTTTCCGCGTGAACGAACATCTGCAGGTTTTTGTAGTTGCGCACATCATACCCTGTGTTCTTATACACAGCGCGGGCATCTTTCGGGCTTAAGTTGCTCACACGCAGTACCATAGCCTGCTCGTTGAGAGGAATGAGAGTAGCCTGTCCGGGGTCGGTTTGGCGACTGACACCCGGCGGAAGGATATAGTTGACAGGTGTGCGCGATGAGTTCTCTTCAATGTTCACTGCCTGCACATTGAGTTGCGCACCTGTATTAACATTTGCCCCTATCGGATAAAGGTCTTTGGTGTAGTTGCGCCATTCGCCGCGCACAAGGTCGAGCGAGGCAAAACGGAGGTGTGTCTCGTGGCTACATTGGGTGAGATAGATACGCATGAAACGTATCGACCTGAAATTGCGTATCGACCCTACGGTCTGTACATTGCTGCTGTCTCCGCGCAGAGGTATCTTAAACTGATACCAGTTCACCTCCTGTTGTGTGCCATTGTGCAGTTTCACATTCACCGTCTTCTTTTCGGTGATATGTTGGCGTCCCACTTCCATCATATCCGGACGAAGCAACACCTTATATTGATAATACTTTTCGTATTCGTTCAAAGTGTTGTCCCCGTTGATATCCTCCATATCGGGCTGTAACGTAGAGGCAGTGCCATAACTCTCGCTCTGCGATTCGGTATCGGGCGAGTTCCCTTCTGTTCCGTTATAGTGCTTGTATCGGTCGAGTATTGAGACCTCGTCTCTGTCAAAATCGGAACCGCGATAGTAGTGGAAATTATCACCTGCGGGATCGTTCAGGGGCGAGAACGGGTCTATTGTCCAGGCTGCCAACACATCGGCAGACACTGTATTGCGCAGGGTGTTGATATAGTCGGCATAGGCACCGAAAGTCTTTTCGTCCTCTGTGCTGAGACCATTGAGACCTACGTCTTGTTTCTTGCGCGCACCGGGTTCGTTGGAGAAAGCCGCCACGGTGGAATTGGTGCGTGGCACACGCCCCCACACCGTAGTATCTACGCGATTGAGGTCGTCATCGGAGATAGGCAGACCATGCTCAAACGATTTCTTCCCGTCGCGCAAGATGTCCTCGGATATATCTCCAAGGTTGATATACATCTCGCCATCGTATCCGTTGGGGTTGGTGAGTGCGGGGTCCATCAGCCAAAACTCGATATACTCAATGTTCGATTTCTCAAAGTCGGTATTGTCTAATTTGCGCATCATTCCGCCCCATCGGTTCTTGGGCGTTTTGAGTTTACCGGTAGCAGGGTCTATCTCGTCCGCCACTATGTTATAAGGTCCGCGTTCTTCGGGGTAGAAACTCAGGTTGAGAAGACTCAACTTGGTGTCCTCATTGGCAACTTGCGCTTTGTCGGGATAGATTTCCTGTTCATAGACGATACGTGTGCGGTGGTCTGACATCGCATACGGGTCGTTCTTGATATGCGTGGGAGTGTTGCTCTGCGGATAACCGAATATCGGGTCCACGGTGTACCATGCCAACAACGCGCGGTTTTTGCCATATCGTATGTCGTTGCTCAGTTTCGACTCCTCAAAAAGACTCGGCGTAGAAGCCAAGAACCAATAACTCGGATAGTGGACATCTATATGAGTGGTGGTGGACTCGAAATCGTCGATATATGCCGTACCGACAGAACCCACATCGCGGGTATGTCCGGGGATGAGGTGTGCAAACTCGGCATTCACTTGGAAGGTGGAAGGCGCGGAAGCACTAATCCATGGTATCTTGTCTATGGCATTGGTGAGCCATTGCAGTTCGGTTTTCCAACTGCCGTTCACGCCCCAAATAGTGTTTGCCAATGGTTCGCTACCGGTGTTCACTTTGGTCGTGAGCGGTCGTTCACGCAAGTGCATAATCGTTCCGCCAATCACCAAATCGGGGTTGAATTCGTATTCCAAGTGCGCACCGAACAGGCTTTTGCGTTGCATAGAGAAAGTGGATTGATTCTCCAATTTCACATCTACGTTTGTACCCGATTCGAGAATGGACTGGTTGAGAATGGTAACCGTTCCCATCGTATAGTCCACCGTGTAGTCGATGTTCTCAATGAGTGTTGCACCTCCGGCAGTAACGGTTACACTACCACGAGGCACATTCATGGCGTTGAGACGTATCTCGCTGCCACTGGTACCCTTGTACTTACCCGTGAGGTGGAATTTGTTTTTCTCCGACATCTCTTGTGCCACTATCAACGTTGAGTCGTAGAGCGCTTGGAATACATATTTCTCGGCAATGGCGTCATTGCCGATTGCGGTGCGCAGATGACTTCCGAAAGGTTCAAGCACAGGAAAGATGATACGACCGTTGTTGGAATAGACGGTCATATTCTCTATATAGTCGAATTTGCCGTCAGGATACGGATTGTTTTTGCTGTCGAGACGGTCTAAGTTCATCACGCGGAGCAATTGTTTGCCCGCGATAGCCCCCTCGGTTAGGTATTGTATATCGGTGCCGACTGAGTCGTTTCGATAGGTAACGTACAACTCAAACTTGTCGGACGAGATACTTCCGGCACCAAGGGCATAGATGTTCTTCATCATCAAGTCCCATGTACCTGCGTTCTTCTTTTGCGGCGCATTGGCAGTGCTTTTGAGCAGTTTTAGAATCAGCGCATTAGGAGCGCGCAGTTCTTCACTGGCGTCGGTGGAAAACTCACCTACCTGATAAACTTGCCCGCCATAGGTATATTCATAAGCGACCGCCAACACTTCGTCTTGATTGAGGGCGGAGCGCAAAGAGATAAATCCGAGAGCGGCATTGAGAGTGTATTCGCTTGATGAGAGCAGGCGTGCCGACTCCACCTTCTCGAAGTCATCGCCTCCCTCTAAGTCTGATAATGCCAACGATGTGTTTTGTATATTACGCACGCCGTCTCGCGCACGTATATCGTTATACAGGTTATTCGTCTTATTATCAGGTGTTTGCACGGCGTTTGCCACCCATGTATGGTTGGCTATGTGCGCGTTGGTCTCGCCTAAGTCGGTGAAAGCGATGATGTTGCGTGCCTGGTCGTAGTTGCCTCGTTTGTTGGTTACCCACACCTCAATCTTATTGATAGTTATGCCGCTGGCTATATAAGGTGCGGTAGCCATCGCGCTCTCATATTGGTCACGGAAGAAATAACTCAGAAAGAAATGTCGGTTTTCGTCGTATTGGTCGCCCGGCACATCAAACTTGGTCATCTGTGCGCCGCCTTTCGAACTGACGGTCTGGCTCTCTGAGTTCTGTTGGCTGATCAATGCCTGAATACGGAACTTGCCGAATTTTAGATTGGTCTTGATACCAAACAAGGCCTGGCTACCTCGGATAAGGCTTGAATTCAAATCCATAGTTACATTACCCGCTTCTATCGATTGGATAATGTCATCTTCCTGCCCTTTGTAGGCAAGTTTGAGGTTCTGTTGGTCGAATGAGAAACTGGCTTCGGTGTTGTAATTCAGGTTGAAATTGAGTTTCTCACCCACTTTGCCGTTCACGCTGACTTGTATCTTCTCATCGAAATCGAAGATATTATTGTTCCGCGCACGCAGGGTCAGACTGGGGTTTTCTATGTATTGGTGCTTAAATCCGAAGAGCAATTCCGCCGACCCTTGCATTTTCAGTTGCACACCACCCGGTCCGAAGACCTTGTCGGCGGGTCCGATATTAAATTTCATGTCCGTAATATCGAACTTCTTCTCGTTGTTATGCTCTACTTCGCTGATTTTCTGCTGCCAATAGGAGTGCATCAGTTTCTGCTCGCTATAGGCTTTGTACTCCGCCGCCGTCATCAGGTAGGGGGTGGCTATATCCACATCGCCTATCTTGGTATGAATCACATAGTAGCCGGTATTGGGCTGATACTCAACGGTTGTGGTGATATTGTCTGGGTTATTAAGGTCTATACTGCTCTTGAGTGCGGCGAGTTGGTCGTAGGTATCTGCGCCTAATTGTTGCACTTGCACCGGTGCCCATATCGCGCTGTCGGAGAGAGCGGTCTCGACGGGTATAGTCTCCACGTCGGCAGGCTGTTGGGGGGCCTGCCGTTGAGCATTTTGCGCACTCGCCTCCGCTTCCATACGCCGGTCGTTACGCTTGCTCGGAACAAGCGGTTGTCGCGGTTGCGCCCACAACATCATCGGCGCAAAAAGGAGCAATATGTAAGCAATACGTTTCAGAGAATCAGAGCATTTTGAGGGCTTGACGAATCACTTCCTCTACGCCGGCAGTGGGGGCTGCTTTGAGAATCTTATCCACCACTTTCCCACTGGCTGCGGCTTGGAAACCAAGCATGGTGAGTGCGCTGACCGCCTCTGCTTTCACCTCGCTGTCCACAGTGGTAAACGTTTCTTCTATCGGCAACTCTGTCGGGTCGCCTCCGAGATCAATCTTCAGCACTTTGTCTTTCAGATCCACTATCACACGCTGTGCCGTCTTCGGCCCCAAACCTTTTACTTGCGATAGGGCTTTGGCATTGCCCGTGGCGATAATCTGACGTATCTCGGCTGCCGAAAAAGCAGACATTATCATACGCGCGGTGTTGGCACCGATACCGCTCACCGTGAGCAATAGTACAAACAACGCACGCTCGCCCTTGGTGGGAAAACCAAAGACGTCATGGGTATCCTCGCGTATGATTTCGGTGATATAGAGTTTCGCTTCCTGATTTTCCTTGCCCGCAAGTGCAGAATAAGTGGGTAATGCGATATTTATCTGATACCCCACACCTGCCGCTTCTATCACTGCTACGGTTGGCGAGAGGTCTGTCAGTTGTCCTTTGATATATTCAATCATAATACAGTCTGTTCAATAATGCGTTCTGTTATGTACCTCTATTATTGCATACTACAAAATGAGCGCACAAAGATACAACAATTTTCTTGAATATGCAACAGCATATTGCATTTGCCTCCATTTGCAGCAATTTGTATCTTGTTTTATGTGTGATTTTGCGAACTATCCGATTTGAATCAAAAGTAAGGAGGCTACACAGAGCATATCATTCATAATTCCTAATTCATCATTCGCAATTAGAAAGTCAGGTGGATATCAGGTGGATGTCGTGTGGATATCATTCATAATTTGTATTGGGTGCTTATGTTTGTTTTATGCCATTTTGGCAGTAGAGGGAGGTTTGGCAAAGTTTTTGCCCAATGAAAGATGTGTCAATGTACTACTATATGGCAGCGAAGAGGGTTGCATGGAAAGAGTAGAGTGGGGCATCGGCACAAAAAATAACTAAATACAACATAACTACTATATGCAATAACTAAATATACAATATACTATGAATAAAGGAAATATAGGGGTAACATCAAATAATATCTTCCCCGTTATTAAGAAGTTCTTGTACAGCGACCACGAAATCTTTTTGCGCGAGTTGATTTCCAACGCCGTTGACGCCACTCAGAAATTGAAGACGTTGTCCAGCGTGGGTGAGTTCAAAGGCGAGTTGGGTGATACCCGTGTGCGCGTATTGATTGATAAGGATAAACACACCCTGACCGTGCGCGACCATGGTATCGGTATGACGGCAGAAGAGGTGGATAAATACATCAACCAGATTGCCTTTTCGGGTGCGGAGGAGTTTGTAAACAAATACAAAGACAAGGCTGAGGCGATAATCGGACACTTCGGATTGGGCTTCTATAGTGCTTTCATGGTGGCTGACAAGGTGGAGATATTCTCCCAATCGTACAAAGAGGACACCAAAGCCGTGGAGTGGAGTTGCGACGGTACACCGGAATATACGATGGGAGACACTATCAAAGCCGAGCGCGGAACCGATATCGTGCTGCATATCAACGATGAATTCAAGCAGTATTTGGAGGATGCCACCATCGAGGGCTTGCTGCGTAAATACTGCAAGTTCCTCCCTGTGGAGATTGCTTTCGGCAAGAAGAAAGAATGGAAAGACGGCCAGCAGGTGGAGACCGACGAGGATAATATCATCAACGACACCAACCCCGCGTGGATGCGTAAGCCTGCCGACCTGACCGACGAGGACTACGACAAGTTCTACCACGAACTCTATCCCGCCCAGATGGACGAACCGCTGTTCCACATCCACCTGAATGTGGACTATCCGTTCCACCTGACCGGTATTCTCTACTTCCCGAAGATTAAAAACAACCTCGATGTGCACCGCAACAAGATTCAACTCTATTGCAACCAAGTGTATGTAACCGATGAGGTGGAGAATATTGTGCCTGAGTACCTGACCCTGTTGCACGGTGTGATTGACTCGCCGGATATTCCGCTGAATGTCAGTCGTTCATACCTGCAAAGCGACAACAACGTGAAGAAAATCAGCGGCTATATTACCCGAAAGGTGGCTGACAAATTGGCAGAGATATTCAAAAACAACCGCGAGGACTTTGAGAAGAAATGGGACGATGTGAAGATGTTTATCCAGTTTGGTATGCTTACCGACGAGAAATTCTACGACAAAGCCGTGGAGTTTGCACTGCTCAAGAACCTCGAAGGCAAGTATTTCACTATCAACGAATATAAGGCGAAAGTGAAAGAGAATCAGACAGATAAGAACGGCGACCTGATTCTGCTCTACACCCAAGACCCCGATGCTTCGTACTCGTATATCGAGCGTGCGAAAGAGAAAGGTTACGATGTATTGCTGATGAACGGCGAGTTGGACGTACACGCTATGTCGCAGATGGAGCAGAAGAGCATGGGCGACGGCGAAGACAAGAAAGATATGATTCGTTTCGTACGTGTGGACTCCGACGTGATTGAGAACCTGATTCTGAAAGAGGACAAAAAAGCCGTAACACTCACCTCGGAGCAGGAAGATGCCCTGCGCTATAGTTTCGAGAGCCAGTTGCCCAAAGGTGAAAAGACCAATTTTGTGGTTAGTTTCGAGTCGGTTTCGGCAGACGCTCTGCCTGTCTTCCTGACGCAAAACGAGTTTATGCGCCGTATGAAAGAGATGTCGGCGCACCAACAGGGTATGAATTTCTATGGGCAGATGCCGGACCAATATAATATGGTGGTCAATACCGCTAACAGCAAGGTAACCGACCTGATGAACGAGTTGGTATCGGCTTGCGCCGAGGAGGTTAAACCGCTCAATGAGCAGATTGCTGCCAAACAAAAAGAGGAAGACGACCTGCGTGCCGCACAGAAAGACAAGAAAGAGGCTGACCTGACGCAAGAAGAAAAAGACGCTGTCAGCAACGTAACCAAAGAGATGGGCGCATTGCGTCAGCAACTGAAGGATGTGTATGCAAAGCACGCCAACGACAACGAGAAAGTACACCAACTGATTGATATAGCCCTGTTGGCAAGCGGCTTATTGAAAGGCGAGGCATTGGCTAAGTTTGTCAATCGCTCGGTCGAGATGCTCTGATTATAAGGAGATTGGATATAAAAACAGGCTGTCTGAAACCAATCAGACAGCCTGTTTTGTTTGTCGGGCGATGTGTTATCCCACAGTGCCTTCGAGGGATACTTGCAGCAGTTTTTGTGCCTCGACGGCAAACTCCATCGGCAGTTTGTCCATCACCTCTTTGGCATAGCCGTTCACAATCAGCCCTACCGCGTCCTCCAGTCCGATACCGCGTTGCTGGCAGTAGAAGAGTTGGTCCTCGTTGATTTTGCTGGTGGTTGCCTCGTGTTCCACGGTGGCAGTCGGGTTGCTGATCTGCATATCGGGGAACGTGTGTGCACCGCATTGGTCGCCCAAGAGCAGGCTGTCGCACTGGCTGTAGTTGCGGGCATTCGTTGCCTTGCTTGATACCTTGACCAATCCGCGGTAAGAGTTCTGGCTATGCCCCGCGCTGATACCCTTGCTGATAATCCGCGAGCGGGTGTTCTTGCCGAGGTGTATCATTTTCGTACCCGTGTCCGCTTGTTGGTAGTTGTTGGTTACTGCCACCGAATAGAACTCCGCCGTGGAGTTGTCGCCTTTGAGGATACAACTCGGGTACTTCCACGTGATAGCCGAACCTGTCTCCACCTGCGTCCAACTCAGGCGTGCATTTTCGTATGTGATACCGCGCTTGGTTACGAAATTATAGATACCGCCCTTGCCGTCCTTGTCGCCGGGGTACCAGTTCTGCACCGTGGAGTATTTCACCTCTGCATCTTTGCGCACCACTATCTCCACGATGGCGGCGTGCAACTGGTTCTCGTCGCGCATGGGTGCCGTGCAACCCTCCAAATAACTGAGGTATGCCCCCTCGTCGGCAATCAGCAGCGTGCGCTCAAACTGACCCGTGTTGCCGGCGTTGATACGAAAATAGGTACTCAGTTCCATCGGGCAGCGCACTCCCTTGGGGATATATACAAACGAACCGTCGGAGAACACTGCCGAATTGAGCGCGGCATAGAAATTGTCGCTGTACGGCACCACGCTTCCGAGGTACTCTTTCACAAGGTCCTCGTGCTCGCGCACCGCTTCAGAAATCGAACAAAAGATGATACCTTTCTGTGCTAATGTCTCGCGGAAAGTGGTCTTTACCGACACCGAGTCCATCACAGCATCTACTGCCATATTGCCCGCCAACGCGTCCCGCTCCTCCAGAGGAATACCCAATTTGTCGAAGGTCTTCATCACTTCGGGGTCAATCTCTTTCTTCTCATTGGAGTGTGCTTTGGGGGCGGCATAGTACGAAATAGCCTGAAAATCAATCTCAGGGATATCAAGGTGCGCCCATGTCGGCACCTCCATCGTCAGCCATTTGCGATAGGCTTTCAGGCGGAACTCAAGCAGCCATTCCGGCTCACCTTTCTTGTGGGAGATGGTGCGAATCACCTCCTCGCTCAGTCCGCACGAAAGAATATCGGTCTCCACGTCTGTTGTGAAACCGTACTTGTACTCCTGTTGGGTAATATCTTCTATAATCTCATTTTCCATTCTACGTCCGATTAGTCGTGCCTTATTGTGGCACTTGTTATGATGTGGTTTTGCTTTGTATTGTCTATTCTAGTTTATTCTAGTTTATTCTATTCAAGTTCTGATATGATACAAAACAAAGAGAACCGCCAAAATTGACGGTTCTCGTGGAGGTCGGTAGCAGATTCGAACCGCTGTCCCCGGTTTTGCAGACCGGTCCCTAACCACTCGGGCAACCGACCATAATCCATTCTTTATCTGAAAGCGGGTGCAAAGGTACGATATTTTTTTTATATACACAAATTTTTCCACACAAAAAAGGATAAACGTGTTAAAAGATAGCGTTTTTTATCATATTTAATAGAAAACCTTGACTTCCTCCGCCCCGTTTGCGCCTTTTTCGCGGGTCTGCCGCGGGTCTATCGTGGGTCGTTGTTCTCCCCAAACACAATCCGCCGCCTGTCGCGCCATGTCGGTCTGTCATATTGCTACTTTTTTATGCCTTTCGTCTATCCGATATGGCACCATTCTTGCATAATTGACAGAAAAGCAGTAACTTTGTACGCTTTTTTGTTTATATCAAATATCGAATTGGTTTGAAGAAATCGGAAATAATCACTTTTGTCTGCCTGTCGCTGTTTTTGCTATTGCCATCGCTCATGGGGGTAGTGATGGCGCGGGATTTACTTACTTTCGGGCAACGCTGTATCTACCTCATTGCCGTGCTGGCAATATATGGAATAGGATTGTGCTTGTTTCGTAGGCGGACATTCTTCTATGTTGCATCGGCATCGTTTCTGTTCTCGGCGATAGAGATTGTACACCTGATTATCAACCATGCCACCACCTCCTTGCTATTCGTCTTCACGGTCATCAAATCGGAGCCGCGCGAGTTCAAAGAATTATGTAGCACCTATTGGTTTGTAGCCCTGATATTCTTTGCGCTGTGGGGCGTGTATTTCTTTCTGAATCAGCGATTTATATTGCCAGAATATATCGCTCCGCGCAAATGGCGAATGGTCGCTTTGGGGGTTATTGCCGCTTTCTTTGCCACGGATATTATCGCCCTCAAACTGCGTCCGAAGTTGCTCAATATATTCAGTGTGCGTAATATCGACCTCCGCACTGCAGCATGGGTGGGGGCAGAGAAAGTATGCCCTGTCAATATGGTATTGGCGGGCTATCACTTGTGCAATATGGCATGGGATATAAAGAAGCAGAACGAGGCGTTGGAGGATTTCAGTTTCGGCATACCCCGTCTCCATGACAGCGATTCAACGACTGTGGTGTTCCTGATAGGCGAGACCTCGCGCTACGACCATTGGCAGATAAACGGTTACGAAAGAGAGACCTCTCCCTGTTTGGCAGCACGTGGGCGAGAGATAATATCTTTCGACAGTTGCTATTCGATTGCCAACCTGACGACGGTTTCGGTGCCATTTATGCTGTCTCGCGCCACTCCGCAGACGCAAAATGTCTATATGCAGGAGAAATCGGTGGTCGATGCTTTCCGCGAAGCGGGCTACAAAACCGCATGGATAGCCGACCAAAGTTTCAACAACCACTTCCTGCAACGCATCTCCTCTCATTGCAATTACACCCACTATATTCCGCCTTCCGAGTCAAACGTGTTTGTGGATACAGTTTTGCTTGCCCCCCTGCGAGAGATGTTGGCGGAGGACAACGCGCGGCAGATGATTGTTTTGCACTCGCTTGGGTGCCATTTCAAGTATTCGGAACGCTATCCTGATGATTTTCAGATATTTACACCGGACATGAAAGGTATGCGCCTGCGCGAGATACTCTCTAATGTGGATATCGCCGATGATGGTAATGTGTCGTGGCGCAACCTCAAGCCGGAGAACATCGCTGCTTTTCGTAATATGAAAGCCATACTCATCAACTCCTACGATAATGCGATTCGTTTCACCGATTATTTCATCGACAGCGTCATTCGCGAGTTGGAGCAAACAGGACGTTCTGTGGTATTGGTCTATGTCGGCGACCACGGAGAGAACTTGTTGGACGACGAACGCAATATGTTTCTCCATGGCACTTTCGCAGGCTCGTACTACGAGTATCATGTACCGCTATTTGTCTGGACTTCAGAAACGTATCGCACAAAGCATGCCGAACGTGTCGCCGCTATGGAAAACAATTGCAAGAAGAAAATGTCCACCATGTTTCTCTTCCATAGCCTGCTCGATTTGGGCGGTGTGCCGTATAGTCAAATCGATTCCACCCGTTGTATCGACCGCCTCACAATGCAAGCCGTCGATACAGTCTATGGTCTCGATGCCAATATGAATCCTTACCCTATCCCCATCACTCCTGATTAAGTGCTATAGTTCGTTAATGAATATGAACTATGAGGTATATGGCATAAAAATTGTGCAATAGGCAGTTGCGGAATATACATAAAATCTTTGATAAGTTATGACGGAGCAAGATATTGAAAAGATACAAACTACAGAATTTAAGGCTTGGGTTAGCGATTTGAAACGTGAAATACGTGCTGCACAACTCAAAACCATGCAAACGGTAAATGCTGATTTGTTGCATCTATATTGGAGATTGGGGAGTGAAATTGTAGAAAAAGAGAAACAAAAACAATGGGGCGATGGATTTTTGAAGAGACTCAGCGAGGAATTAGGCGCAGAATTTGCCAATATAAAAGGTTTCTCTTATCGTAATATGCGATATATTAAACAATGGTATCTCCTTTATAATCAGAGCAATACAATTTGGCAACAGCCTGTTGCCAAATTAGGAGAAGAGTTCTTTTGTATTCCAT
Source organism: Bacteroidales bacterium (assembly GCA_050872525.1). Classification (GTDB taxonomy): domain Bacteria; phylum Bacteroidota; class Bacteroidia; order Bacteroidales; family Paludibacteraceae; genus Colicola. The sequence goes on from JBNMHB010000004.1 coordinate 18,738, forward strand.
GGGGACATCATCTGTATATTATGTCTAAATGTGGAGGAAATATGCAAAAGTACGTTGCCATCTATCTCGGATATTGAAAACGAATTATCTTATTAAAGTTAATAATCCCACCCCTGTTAAACAGCAAGGGATGAGCAAGGGATGAGCAAGGGATACGCAACCCATAAAACAATTAGTTATTAAGAATTATTTATTATATAATATTCATTTGAAGAAGTTTTTCAGCCTGCTTATTGGGCTGTCTGCGCTCGTTGGGCTGCAAGCGGGCAACATCACGCAGGTGTCCGGTTCGGTGGTGGATGTGAACACCGGCGAGACTTTGCCTTTCGTGCAGATTCTCTTCGAGGGGTCGTCGATAGGAACCACAAGCGATTTGGACGGACTTTTCAGCATTGCCAACGATAAGAACTTGACAAAACTCTGTTTCCGTATGGTGGGATACAAGACCAAAACCCTGACTGTGAAAGCGGGCAAGGCGACAGAGTTGTTTGTACCGATGGAGCCGGAGGTTTATGCCTTGCAAGATGTAGTCGTGAAGCCAACCAAAAAACGGGAGCACTATCGTCGGAAAGGAAATCCTGCCGTCGAACTGATAAAGAATGTGATTGCCAACAAGGACAAGAACCGAGCCGGACGCTCGGAGTCGTACAAAGTGGAGACATACGAGAAATTAGTGATGGCGTGGGAACCTTTCGACTACGACCTGAATAAGAACAAGTTTTGGCGCAATTTCCTTTTTTTGCAAAATTACCTTGATACTTTGATGCTCGAAGACGGTGTATTGGTCATTGATAGCGGGCGTGTGGCGATAGATAGTGTCAGTATTGGGAAGGACAGTACGTTGGTTCGGATTGACAGCACGGTCATTACACGCAATAGGGCGATTGAGCAAGCCAACCAAACATCTATCCTCACTATCTCATTGCGCGAGACGATAGCAGATGAGTATGTGCAAGTGTCGCCGAGAAAAGAACGCAAAGTGGTGAAAGCCAAACGATGGGAAGGTTTGGACGAACTGATTGACAACGGAGGTATATCTGCCAACTTGCAGGCGATGTTCCAACCCATGAATATCTTTGCCGACAATATCAACCTGATGCTCAATCGGTTCGTGAGTCCGTTGTCGTCGCAGTTGGCTGTCAGTTTCTATCATTATTATATTATGGACACCGTCATGGTGGACGGAACCAAGTGTCTCGATTTGGCGTTTGTGCCGGTCAATAGCGAGAGTTTTGGTTTCACAGGACATTTGTATATCGTCGCTGACTCCACCTATGCCCTCAAACGCTACAAGATAAACGTCCCACCGCATATCAATCTCAACTGGGCGAACCACATCAGTATCGCCGAGACTTTCAAGCAGTTGGACAACGGTCTGTGGATTTCTGAGGAGGTGAATACACACGTGCGTTTTGCTTTCCGCAAGCGGTCGAAACATAATATCTATGCCCGCCAGACACGGCGTTTCAGCCATTACCAACTCGGTGCCACGGTGCCGGATAGCCTGTTCTATATGGCAGGCGCAGAGGTCATACTCCCCGGTGCAGACAATGTGTCGCCGGCGGTATGGGATTCGCTGCGACCGATAGCCCTGACAGGAAAAGAGACGGTAGTGGACAGCCTGCAAACCGAATTGATGCGCGTGCCGTCGTTTCGATTGGTGGTCAATACGGTACAGGATTTGATACAGGAATTTATCCCCACAAGCCGCGAACGAGGCGAGAGTAAATGGGACTTCGGTCCGATATTCAACACGCTGAGTTACAACGAGCAAGAGGGCGTGCGTCTGCGTATCGGCGGTATGACGACTGCCAACCAAAACAAACGATGGTTCACCAACGAATATATCGCCTATGGTTTCAACGACAAACGTGTGAAAGGGGGTATCACGGCATTGTATTCGTTCCACGACAAACCATACCACCCCTACGAATCGCTGCGGCATAACCTTTCATTTACAGCAAGTTACGACCTTGAGGAACTGGGGCAGACCTATCGTGTGCTTGATCGCGACCATATCTTCATGTCTATCAAATTCAACTATGAGCCGAAGCCTATGCAGTATGTGGCAAAACTGCGCCTTAAATACGAAAAAGAGTGGGCAAACCAGTTGTCGGTCATCACGTGGTTCGATTTCATGAACAACCAACCCAATGGTTCCAAATGGGTGCAACGTCCGTTTAATGCACTACCCAATCCCGACCACCCTCTGCGCTTGCGATATATCAAACATAATGCCGATGGTACCACGTTGGAGCGACCGTTCTATCACGATGCGCAATGGACTTTCCAACTGCGCTATTCGCCGGGAGGCTTTATCTACAACGACCGGCAGGGAATCGAGTCGCCGTTCAACTTGTGGAAAGACGCGCCCGTATTCCGGCTCACAAATGAGATGGGATATATCTTGGAGGACAAGTATTTCTACAACCGACTCCAACTGACAGCAGAGAGCCGGTTCTGGTTGTCGGCTTTCGGACACTTGGACTTGAGTGCCGACCTCGGCTATATCGCCACCGACAAGAGTGTGCCGTTCACCAAATTGTTTGCGCCTATGTCCAATCAATCGATATTGTTGGACCCCAAGGCGTTCAACCTGATGCAACCGATGGAGTTCCTCTACGACCGCTATGCCGCACTGCACCTGACCTACTATATGAAAGGATGGCTCTTCAACCGTATTCCGGGCTTGAAATTGCTCAAACTGCGTGAGGTGGTATCGTTTCATATCTTGGCAGGATACCTCGGCGATAAGAATAATCCGTTGAAAACGAGTGGTTTATATGCTCTGCCCAACTCCTATACCATCGGCGGACAAGCGATTCCCGTGCGCACTGACTTCAGCGACGGCAAGCACGCTTATATGCCCTATATGGAGATGACCGTCGGCATTGAAAACATATTCAAACTCATTCGCATCGACTATGTCCGCCGCCTTACCCACCTCACCGTTCCCGGCACAAGTCCCATTCCAAACGGAAATGACGCTAATAACGCAAACGGCGAAAATAGCGTATCCCCCCTTCGTCTCGGTCCCTGGCAGCGCAACGGTATCCGTATAACCCTCCGCGTTGCCATGTAATCCCCCTATGTAACACCGGTTCTGCATATAATTTGACGTGAGTTCGATATAAGATCTGCGTATAGGATAACCGATACATAACCAATAGATATAAATACCTTCTCTATACTTTGATGCTACCCTAATGCTCTCATAATTCTTAATTCATAATTAAATTGTCGGGTGGATGTCAGGTGGATACAATGTAAATATCATTCTTAATTCATAATTGGTACCGGTGCGTTAAGTTTACATTCGTTGTTAGAATAAACTTAACGCACCGGTACTATTATACAAACGTAATCTATGTAAACTACGCAGAGTATTTATTTCACTTCTTCGCCTGTTACGGTGTACATCTTGTCGCCGCGGAGGATGTAGATTTGTCCGTTACGAATAATCTTTTGCGCGGTAACGGCCTGATTGTTTGTGGTTTGTTCTACGTCGGTGGCGATACCATTAGTATGGAACTTTGCGGTCAGGGTGATGTCCTCTGTAAGCGTGATGGTGCGCGGGTTATCGGTGTTTCCGTCGCTCCATTGTGTAAAACGGCGATTCTCATCGGCAGGTACGGCATGGACTTCCACTTTGCGTCCCGTATGGTAAGTAATCACATTGGCTTTCTCGCAACCATCGGCATAGAGCGTGAGGGTTGTGAAGTTGTCGTTTGATAGCGATTCCTCAGATGGGCAAACCGGACGGACAGACTGACCGATGTAGCGTTCGCCTGGGGTTTTAAGTCTATTATTCGATAGGAAAGATACTCCCCACGCGAGGGGTGCTCCGTCTTCGAATAGTGATGCAGACCAATAGAGACCGTTTGTACCCACATTGTTGGGTTTCGTACCGTCATAGTAAGAGCCCGCAGCGGGAAGAAAAATGGAGTTGCTGTTCGTATTGCCGGTTACTTGATAGCCATTGATACCGTTTTGTGTGGTCCACGTCCAAGTGCAGTTGGCAATCAATTCCGCCCATTCGGCATCGGTCGGCATACGCCAACTACCACCCCAATTCACTTGAGCGGCATCGTCTTCTGGTTCCAAAGTGGTCTTGTGGTCGGTAAAGCCATTGTCGCCGTAACTTGCTTCGTTGCAATACTTTGTGAGTTTGTCGGAAGCACCATTGGCGTACTTGTAAGTTTCCCACGAGTAGTTCTCTTGGGGAATGACTTCGCCCCACGCATAGTGGTTGCCGTAGTCTTCAGGTTTCTCGGCACCCACATTGCACGATGCCCACTTAATGCCACTTGGCAGACCGAGGTCAACGGCTTGGATGTCATAACCTTCCTTGTAGCCATTCTTGCTGCAATCATCGTAGATGGAAACAATTGGCACTTGCGCCCACGCCGATACTCCCATCAGCAGGGCGATACAAATAGTTGTAAGTTTTGTTTTCATTTGTCAGTAGTGTCGTTTTATGTTTGTTATTGTTTTTAGAGTGGTGTTTTTTTCTTATAGCAAAACGTCCACGCTGCAAAGATACGAATAAATTTGTAATTATGCAATTTTTAGTTGGAATGACACCCAAAAAATGGTGTTTGTTTTGTAGTTCGTTAATTAGTGTGTAATTGGACGTTAGTTTTCTTTTAACATATAATTGACCCTGGATAGAACCCCGATAGCCCCCCGACACCCTCCCGATAATCTGTGTTCTTTTTTTGGGGCTTGTGTATGTCGGGAAAAAGATGTAACTTTGCAGACGGTAATGCACAATTGTGAGGAGGAGTTGGTGCAGAGGCTTGGTGCAAGCGTTGTGGAGAGGTGTGTGGAGTGGGGTTGTGGGGAATCTTGTGAGCAATAACCAAAAAACACAGACAGATATGAAAATGATTGCGCCTTCGGTATTGTCGGCGGATTTTGGCGACCTGAGAAAAGACCTTGAGATGATAAATCACAGCGAGGCAGATTGGCTGCACATCGATGTGATGGACGGTACGTTTGTACCCAATATCTCGTTTGGCTTTCCTCTGATGGTGCCGATGAAGAAGTATTGCACCAAACCGCTTGATGTACACCTGATGATTGTGCATCCGGAGAAGTATGTAGAGCGTTTTTGCGATGCGGGAGCATACAGCGTGGGTTTTCACCTTGAGGCTGTAGAAGACCCTATGCCGATTTTGGATTTGATAAAAGCCAAAGGCGTACGTACTTGCCTGACTATCAATCCGGATATCGATGTACACCGGTTAGACCCGTATTTGGACAAAGTGGATATGGTGCTGATTATGTCGGTGTATGCCGGTTTTGGCGGACAGAGTTTTATCCCCGAATCGTTGGAACGCGTGCGCTATGTGCGTCAGGAAATCGACCGTTGCGGACTGAAAACGCTGATAGAAGTGGACGGCGGTGTCAATACCAAGAATGCGGCGAGTGTCTTTGAGGCAGGGGCGGATGTGTTGGTGGCAGGCAGTGCTGTCTTCCATGCCCAAGACCCCGAAGAGGCGATTCGGAAAATGAAAGAGTAACCGATTAGACCGGTTAGGTATAGGCAACAAGAAAGTAGATGTCCGATTGGAAAGAGTGGTTCAGGGGGCGACCGATGGTGGTGCTATTGGTACCTCTGATTGCAGCCATAGCAGGTTGCTATTATACTCATTTTCCTATTGATTTACTGCACGATACAGATGTCGCGTATTTGGATAGTACACACGTTTTTCAGGTGGTGGTACAAGACTATCCGACTATGCGCAAGAAGACTGTCCGATACACGGCTGAGGTGTTAGCCGTGGTGGATAGTCTGCCTCATTCGACGGAAGGGAAAGTATATCTCTATATCCTGCCCGACAGCACGCGTGCCATGCCCGAATGGGGGGATACGTTGCTTGTACGGACACGTATTCGCAGAGGTGAGCAGTTAGGCGATTTTGATTATGGTACTTACTTGCGCCGACAGGGGATAGCAGGCGCAGGCATCGTGGGACACCGGCAATGGTGCTTGGTGGGACATGCTGAACCGCCCACGTTCTCGCCCAAACGGTGGCAACACGCACTATGGGAACGTTATCAACGATTGGGACTTGAGGGCAAAGAGTTGGCAACCGTCTCGGCACTGACATTGGGCTACAAAGAAGACCTCGACCGCGAGACGACACAGAGTTTTCAACGTGCAGGCGCGGCACATATCTTGGCAGTGAGCGGTTTGCACACCGGTATCATTTACTCTATTCTGCTGATTATCTTTACATTAGGCGGCACGTTCCGGCCATTGTACACGCAGCGTCTTTGGCGGTGTGGGCAGTCGACTCTCATCATCGCGGCGATGTGGGGGTATGCTGCCATAACGGGTATGACGCCATCGGTGGTGCGAAGTGTAGTAATGCTCACGATAGTGGAAACAGGGCGTATGTTGTATCGCCAATCGCTGTCGCTTAACACGGTGGCTGCCGCTGCATTTTTGATATTGATAGTCCGTCCGTTGGATTTGTTCTCGGTAAGTTTTCAGTTGAGTTTCAGCGCGGTAGCAGCCCTGTTGGCATTTGTGCCGGGCTTTGTGCGCGTACTACCCACCCGATGGATACGCTCCGCGCGATTGCGCACAGGCGCAAGGTATGTGGTTGATATTGTGGCTGTTTCGCTGGCTGCGCAATTAGGGACATTGCCCCTTGCGCTATACTATTTCGGGCAATGCTCAAACTATTTCCTGCTGACCAACCTGTTGGTAATTCCATTGGCGTGGCTCATTGTGGTGTCGGCGTTTGCGGTGTTGACTATAGGCGGGATACCCTATGCGGGAACTGCCGCGGTGTGGATATGCAGCAAATTGACGTGGTTGCTCAATACGAGTGTCGGTTGGATAGAACAGTTGCCCGGGGCGGTGAGTGAGATACGTATATCGCTGCCTATGGTGATTTTGCTTTATGGCGCATTGGCAGGCGGATACGGGACTATGCGACGCAGTTTGTGGTGGTTGCTGCCCACCGCGGGGTGCCTGATTTTGTTTTGCTATTTATATACAATGGTATGAAAGGAATATACGCAGTATGAAAGAATATACATTATCCGAGTTGTGTGCTTTGATACAGGACGCGATAGAAGTGGAACTGCCGGAGACCTATTGGGTGCGGGCAGAGATTGCTTCGTTGAGCGAGAAAGGCGGACATCTATATCTCGAACTGGTAGAAAAAGGGCAACGCGAGACCCTCGTTGCCAAACAGCGTGCCACCTGTTGGAGCCATCTGCAGACCATGCTACAAGCCTATTTTGAACAGGAGACCGGGAGCAGATTGCAGGCAGGTATGCAAGTGTTGGTGGAGACGGAAGTGAACTATCATGCGGTGTACGGACTGAGTCTGAACATCATCAATATCGACCCCAAATATACTATAGGTGATATGGCGCGACAGCGTCAGCAGACTATACGCCAACTACAGGAAGAGGGCATTATGGATATGCAAAAGACTCTGCATCTTCCAACGCTGACTCGACGTTTGGCGGTCATCTCGGCGGCAAATGCTGCTGGGTACGGCGACTTCTGCGACCAGTTGCAATCGTCTCATTATCAGTTTAGTACACAACTGTTCGCTGCTACCATGCAAGGAGATAATGCCGAGAAGTCCATCATCAACGCCCTGAGTGCAATAGCAGCGCAAGAGGAAGATTTTGATGCAGTGGTGATTATCCGCGGTGGCGGTGCCACTACCGACCTCGGGTGCTTTGACCGCTACTTGCTTTGCGCCCACTGTGCGCAATTTCCGTTGCCTGTCATCAGCGGAATCGGACATACTCGCGATGTGAGTATATTAGATATGGTGGCACATACTGCGCTCAAGACCCCTACTGCCGTTGCAGCCTATCTGATAGAACGAATGGATATACAAGCCGCTAAGATAGAAGACCTTCGCCAACGTCTTTTGCGCACGGCAGACAGACAGATTATGCTACGCCAACATCGTATTGATGAATGGCAGCAACGACTCGCGCAAGCCAATAAACAACTGCTAATCAGACAATTACACAAGATAGAATTGTTGGAGCAACGTGTTGCGTCCTACTCGCCGGAACGGATATACAAGATGGGATATAGTTTGGTGAAGCACAACGGAAAAGTGGTGCGAAGCATAGGAGAGATAACAAAGGGCGATATTCTGACCACGTATATGCAAGACGGTGAAATAGAATCGGTGGTACGATGAAAAAGAAGAAACATATCTTGAGCCGGCAACAGGCTATCGGCGCAGTCGTCCTGCTACTGATGGTGGCAGCGGTGGAGGTGTTTGTGCATATTATGCCCCAACGCCCCAAGACTGACGCAATACCGGACGAGATTGTGCAAATGGCTGATACCCTGCAGAAAAAGCACTACAGATATACCTACGACACCCTACATATTTACTTGCGACCATTTGACCCCAACACGGCAGATTCCACTACGTTGTTGCAGTTGGGCTTGAAACGTTGGCAAGTGCGTAACTTGCTCAAATACAGGGAGAAAGGTGGTGTATATCGCAAAAACAGCGACCTGAAACGGCTGTACGGAATGACGGATAGTATGTATATGGCCTTGGCACCCTACATACAGATTGACACACTGCGTTTTGCACGACCGGACACCATATAGCACGATAGTATTGTGCTGAAATACAGGAGTTTGAAGCGAGATACGATTATAGAACTCAACAGCGCGGACACCGCCGATTTGCAGTATATCCGCGGGGTCGGACGTGGTGTCGCCATGCAGATTGTGCGCTATAGGGGACAGTTAGGCGGCTACTATTCACCGGAGCAGATACGCGAAATAGAGCGATTGCAGGAATACAACCGTGATACGATGGTGCGTTTTTGCTTCGATTCGGTGCTGCCTCATCTGACAGTTTGTACAGACTCGATACGGCGTATCCCGGTGAATCACAGCAGTGTACAGCGATTGCAGCGACACCCGTACTTGCGTTTTGAACAAGCCGAAGCACTCTATACCCTACGACGCAATCGGTTTAGACTCCGGTCGATAGATGATATGCGTACCCTGCCGGAGTTTACAGAACAGGATTTGCTTCGTCTGCAATGGTATCTGTCGTTTGAGCCGTAGTGTCAGTCCCTGCTTTTAGGCGTGCGGCACGACGGTTGAGGAAACGGCGGACGTGAAGTGTGTTCTTGCCGGCATATCGCTCCGGTAAATCGATAAGTTCGGGCGTGGTAACGAAATCGGATTTTACAATACGGTCTTTGCCATGCCCGATGATACGCACTTGGTCATAGAGCGCGCCCGATTCCAAGAGATAGGTCTGCATAGTAAGTGTATCTTTCACAATATCAAGCACTTCGTAGAGACGATGCCCCGAACATATACGTTCATCGCGGGGGTTCAGTTTGTTGAGATAGTACTTGGTGGCGGTGTTAGTATTGACGAATGGCAGCCGGCGACTATAGTTGTGGTCATGCCCTGCAAACACAAGGTCTGCGCGTCGTAGCGGTTCACGGAACGTGCTGTAAATCAGCAAGTCCTGCCGTCCTGCACCACAAGAGAAGACCGGTTGGTGCATCATCACTACCACAAAACGCCCTTCCGCCCCCCGGATAGCCTGATTCACCCAGGCATTGACACGGGTGAAATGGTGTAGAACTTGTAGCCCGTAGGTGTCTATTGCGATGAAACGCAGGTGTGGAAAATCAACATAATAGGTAGATCCGATAAAGTCTTTCGGACCATTGGCAGGTTGTGGAAAAATCTCGTACCAAGAGGGGCGGAGTGTGCGATGAATGCCCTTTTTGTACTCATGGTTGCCCGGACAGGAGAGTATGGGGAGAGAATCGAACGCCGAACCCGACAATTCGTGGAAGAGTTGTTGGTAGTAATAGAAATAACCTCGCTCCACAAAATCGCCGAGTTGAGCATAGCAGTCTATATCCGGACAGCGTGCAGCGAGGGTGTCGAAGTCGGCATGCGAGAGCGAATTATGCACGTCTCCAAGCAAAATAATACGCAGATTATCAGGCGATTGTGTATCTTGCCACCCTGCGTCGGTACGCACAAAACGGGGGAGTGTATCAGCAACAAAGGTTTGGAAATGATAGTTGATAGTGTCGGCAGTCCATTCCGGCTCGGCGGGATTGCCAAACCAAGCCTTCCAACGGATGGCACAGAGTATGCCTCCCCCCAGCAAGAGGAAGATAATCAATGATATGAGAAAACGATGGCGACGCACAAGTTAATTATGAATTATGAATGACAAATTAACACACAAGCGGGTTATCTACCTGACATCCTCCTGACATCCACCTGTGTTTTTCTATATTTGGTATCTATGTTTCCTTTACCGATTTGCAACGAGAAATCTCAATAAATCTTTGTTTTTTGTATCCTTCAATTGCCATAAATCTTATTTCGCCTACGGCGGAAAAAAGAATTACCGCATAGAAAAAAGAAAAGGCTGCCCAATAAACAAGCAGCCTTTGTATATCAATCAGAATGGGAGGTCGCTACTCTCGTCAGTGCCGGCAGTGGCATCAAAAGTTGTAATGTCCGCCGCAGGTGTTGCAGCGGGAGCAACGGGAGTGGGAGCCACCGTCTGTGCAGCCGCCGGAGCAGTAGCAGCGACAGCCCCTTGCTGTACACGCCATGCGCGAATAGAAGTGTACCAACGACCATTGAACTCGCGCGACTCAATATCAAACGATACCGTAACGATGTCGTCTATCTTGCAAGGGTTGTTCTTGATACGGTCTTCACCGAAAATCTCGAAACAAACCTTACGCGGATACTGCTCCTGCGTCTCCAATACGTATGATTGCACTTTCCACGGGTTACCCGTTTTGCTGGTACCACTCTGTTCCGGCAATACCTGAATAATTTTTCCTACTATGTCCATTTTAATTTGGTGTTGAGGGTTGTTAGAATTAAGTATTAACATTGAGCGATTGAGGCAGATAGACACCTAATCCTCAATCACTCAATGAGTTATAGTTATTCGCCTTTGATAGCAGCCACGCCCGGAAGAACTTTGCCTTCGATAGCCTCCAGCAATGCGCCACCGCCTGTGGATATGTAACTTACGCGGTCTGCAAGCCCGAACTTGTTGATACAAGCTACGCTGTCGCCACCGCCGATGAGCGAGTATGCGCCGTTGTCGGTTGCCTCAGCGATAGCCTCGGCGATAGCGCGTGAACCGGCAGTGAAATTGTCGAACTCAAATACACCGGCAGGACCATTCCAAAGAATGGTTTTTGCGCCCTTGATGACCTCGGCAAACGCTTTGCTGCTCTCCGGACCTGCGTCCAATCCTTCCCAACCTTCGGGAACGGCATTCGCCATACAAACCTGTCGGTGTGCATCGTTGGAGAAGGCATCGCCTGCTACACAGTCGGTTCCGAGAACAAGGTTTACACCTTTTGCCTTCGCCTGCGCAATGATATCCAATGCCATATCGAGTTTGTCATCCTCACAGATAGAATTGCCGATTTGCCCGCCTTGTGCTTTGGCAAACGTGTAAGTCATACCACCACAGAGAATCAGGTTGTCCACTTTGTCCATCAGGTTCTCAATGATACCTATTTTGGTCGAAACCTTGGAACCGCCCATGATTGCTGTGAACGGATGTTTGATGTTGTGGAGGATATTGTCCACCGCAGCCACTTCTTTCTCCATCAGGAAACCGAGCATTTTGTTGTCGGCGTCGAAATAGTCAGCGATAACTGCAGTGGAAGCGTGTTTACGGTGCGCCGTACCAAAAGCGTCGTTTACATAGCAGTCGGCATAACTTGCCAGGGTCTTGGCGAAGTCTTTCTGACGTGCTTTCATCTCTTTCTTGGCAGCCTCGTAAGCGGGGTCTTCTTTCTCAATATCAACAGGTTTGCCTTCCTCCTCCGGGTAGAAACGGAGGTTCTCCAACATCAGTGCTTCGCCCGGTTTGAGTGCGTCTGCTTGTGCTTTTGCCTTTGCGCAATCGTCCGCAAACTGCACTTTTACGCCTAATGCCTCAGAAACAGCGTCCACGATTTGGCTGAGACTGTATTTTTTATTTACTTTGCCTTTCGGCTTGCCCATGTGGCTCATGATAATGAGTGCACCTCCCTGCTCCAAGATATGCTTGAGAGTAGGCAATGCACCACGAATACGAGTATCGTCGGTGATTTTTCCATTCTCATTGAGTGGCACATTGAAGTCCACACGTACAATCGCTTTTTTACCAGTGAAATTGTAATCCTTGATTGTCATAATTATATTTAGTTTTAGTTGTTAATCCGTTATTTAGTTTTCCAATCTATCGAATTTAGTTTTCCGCGATATACATCGCTGAAAGTCCGGTCCTGTTGCTCACCACCGAACACATAGATAGCATTGTCGCGCACCAATACCGACTGCTTTTGACGTGCGGTGTAGGTCTCCGGAAGACAGTTTTTGGTAGTGTCAGCCGCTGTCCAAGTGAGTCCCTCATCATTGCTGACGAGGATATCGCGCCCCAGATACTTCATATCGGCATCCACGCCACCGAACATCAAGAGTTGGTGGTTATACCAGATGATACTGGTACCTGTCAGGTCGGTAAATGTAGGTCGGTCGATAGAGAAATTCTGCATACGATAGCCCACCACGGGTGAGTATTCAAAATTCCAACGTGCGTTTAGCACTGCACCATTCTTGGCACGCCCGCCTACGACCATTGCCCGCGCCCGCTGACTTGCGTTTTCGAAACATACCGTGGCGAAATCACTAACGGGGAAATCTCCTCGCGGACGTAAGTCGGTGGTTTTCAGTTCGTTATTCTGCATTTTTGCCAACACTATTCCTTGCTTGTCTTCGGCTACCGCCCATACAGTGTCGTTCCAAACCATCAGCATATTATGGAGGTAAAACCCTTTGCCGGTATAGTCGATGGCAGTCCAATCTAATGCGTTGGCAGAAGTGTAAAGTGTCAGAGAATCAGCATAATAGAGCGTATTACCATCGGAAATAATACGGCGCACATGGCACCCATCCGGTAGTCCGGCAGGGCTTTGTAGATTACTCCAAGTCTTGCCATCGGCAGAAGTGCATACCGCCGTGCGAAAACCATTGTGGCTTATCCATACAAACTGCTCACCCAACGGCACCACACGTTGTTCGCTATTGTCGGTCATTACCTGCGGGCAAAGTTGCTCCCAATGGTACAAATCGGGGTCAATTTGGTGGACAGTGGCATAGATTTCATACACTTTTGTATTGCTTCCATCCTGCGACTTAACTGTCAGATACAGAGGCTGGTGTGTAAAATTAATAGTATCCGTACCCGACAATACTATAGTCGTGTCGGGGGTCTGCATAACCACCGAACCCGGTGTGGCAGCAAACGTAAACTTAGGCACAACCGAGTCCAAGCGAGTGCCATAGAGGATAGAGTCTAAATTGTGTACCAAGCCGGTATCCACGCGCTCTTCTATCTTGAAAGACGCTGCAGCAAGTCCCGGATATTTGCTATTGCTGAGACTAAAAGTCTTCAACTGCGCCACAGACGACTTTACCGCCGTAGAGGTATTATCCTTGCAGCCAACACATACTATTAAAATGAGCCCGATAATGGGTAAAAAACGTTTCATATTGCAGGAAGTTATTCACTCCCAAAGTAAAAAATTCAACAAATGTATGCACTTCCTCCCTTCTTTTCGGAAGTACCTATCTAAATTTAGGACAAAATTAGTGCCATTTTTGCAAATATGCAAATAAAGTGTTAATTTTGCATACTTTTTATTCGGTTGACCGATATAGAACTACATAACTAATACCTCAAAATATGCTTTTTGCCTCTCAAATACAGGAGTTGACTAAACGTTTGCCATGGAAACGCAAGCAACAGGAACAGCGTGCTATCCGCACCGTGCTTGAACAAAAACGTCGTATGTATGATTCCGCTCAAGCCTCTGCCGATTCGCAAACCATTGTCGAAAAGATAGAGCAGATGGAAGTGTTCCGCAATGCCAAGTCGGTCCTACTCTACTACCCATTCCGCAACGAGGTGGATTTGCGTGCATTGATGGAGAAATACAAAGATACCAAAACTATGCTCCTGCCTGTAACACACCGCGACTGGTTGGAAATCAGACAATACACCGGTGCGGAGTGTCTGAAAGAGGGGTATGCACATATCCCGGAACCACAAACACCTACCTACACGGGCAATATCGATTTAATTCTTGTACCCGGTGTGGCTTTTGATAGAAAGGGACATCGTATCGGTCGTGGAGGCGGATATTATGATCGTTTTCTCAAAAAGCAGAAACGCGCCTATACATTAGGTGTCGGCTACGATTTCCAACTTAGACACCACGACTTGCCGCAATCATGGCACGACAAGAAAGTAAATGGTGTAGTTACTCCTCAGACGACCATTGAATAGTAGGCTGAATGTCCTGCTCGTGTTTGATTTTCCTATCGGTCTCCGGACTGAGACGTTTTTCTGTGGGACGGTAGTAATAGACTAAACCGTAGTTTTTGCAGTGGCACAATCTGTCGTAGGGTAGCAGGTTCTTGTAGTATTCGTCCACCTGATTCCAAATCTCCAAAATCAATGCGTCCGCCTGTTTGCGCATATTTTCCATATCGCCTGCCACACGGTCGCTGTTCTTTTTGCGCAAGGTATGATTGATTTGGTGTTCCTTAAAGATGTCGTAATGGACTTTCACCTTATTGATAGCGGGGTTGTATATCGGGAAACCGCCCATCTGGGTACGTTTCTGCTCTCCGTTGATGATATTCTCCCCCCATACCAACAAATCTTCCTCGCTGCTCAAGTCGGGGACAATATGATTATCGGGGTCCAAACCATATAGTTCTTTTTGCTCGCGTTTGATATCTCCGCGAATAACCGACAGATTGAGTACTTGAATAAAATGCGAGATATACATACGCGCATTTTGAACTTTGTGTCGATATTGTTTGTTGGCGGTTACGCTTGAGCGGAAATTCTCATGGACTTGCACCACCATATTCTCAAACTGCATCAGGAAACGCTGGGCTTCATTCAAGGTCTTGTACTTTAAGACCTGCTCAGTGAAGTCGGCTTCGCTGGCACGCTGCACCGCTGTCTGTAGAGCAGTCAGTCTTGCCTGGTCGGTGTTGGGAAGTCGTCTGTATGGCATAGCAAAAATGTTTTTACGTTACTACTAAAGATTACCGCCAACTATTGGCGATGGCGTTACACCTCTCTTTGTACTAATTTCTCCGCTAACCGACGCAGTTGGTCAGTAGCATCGGTTTGGGGTAGGGTATCAAGTGCCGAGAGTGCTTCGCGGGTATATGCCTGCATAACTGCCTCGCACACCTCGCGCGCGCCCGTACGCGTATATATATGTGTTACTGCTTGTATCTTTTGGGCTGATTTATCGTTAGTTTTGAGCCACTGCTCCAGTTCGGTACGTGTCTCATCATCAGCGCGTTGCAGCGCAGTAAGTAGGATATATGTCTTTTTGTTACAGCAGATATCGCCGCCAATGGCTTTTCCAAACGTAGCAGGGTCGCCATATACATCCAAGATGTCGTCTTGAATCTGGAATGCCAAACCGATGTTGATTCCGTATTCATATAATGCGTTTTGCTGTTGCTCATCTGCACCGGCAATGTATGCACCTATACGCAAAGCGTTTGCCAAAAGCACCGATGTCTTGAGGCGAATCATCTCGATATATTCCTCGATACTCACATCTTCACGAGTCTCAAAATCCATATCGTATTGTTGCCCCTCGCAAATCTCCGTTGCCATTTCATTGAAATAGCGCAACGTCGTAAGCAGTTTGTTTTCAGGCACTTGACTGAGCAGTTTATAGGCTTCGATTATCATCTGGTCGCCGGAAAGAATCGCCGTTCTGTCGTCCCAACGCACATGCACGGTGGGGCGTCCGCGACGAATATCCGCCTTGTCCATCACATCATCGTGCAAGAGGGTGAAATTGTGAAACACCTCTATTGCCAATGCTGCGGACAACACATCTTCTGCTTTACCGCCAAACATCTCCGCCGCCAATAGTACCAACTGCGGGCGCAGGCGTTTCCCCCCTGAAGCGAGGGTATATTCGATAGGTTCGTACAGCCCGTAAGGCTCTCGTTTCCAATCCAATTCGGCTACGGCTTTTTCTATGTCCATATCTGTATTTTGTTATCGATTTTCAATAATATCCGTCAGCACTTCCCGTATGTCCAAGCCCGCAGCACGTACCTGTTGCGGAATAAAAGACGTGGCAGTCATACCCGGCGTGGTGTTGATTTCCAACAAGTTAATAGTCCAACCATCGGTTAGAATATAATCGGCACGTATGATTCCGTGGCAACCTAATATGTCGTATATGCGAAGTGTGAGTGCCTGCACTTGGTCGCGCACCTCATCGGGGATACGTGCGGGGGTTATCTCGTCCACTTGTCCTTTGTATTTGGCGTCGTAGTCGAAGAACTCGTGTTTCGTTACCACCTCCGTGATAGGAAACGCCACGGCTTGATGGTCGGTCTTATAGACTCCGCACGTAATTTCCACACCTTGCATAAATGCCTCGCATATCACCTCGTCCCCCTCCGCAAACGCCCAATCGATAGCAGACGTTATTTGCTCAACAGTCTTTACCTTGGTACAACCAAAACTCGACCCGCCTACATTGCTTTTGATGAAACACGGCAACCCCACTTTGCTCACTATCTCTTCATTTGTAGGGCGTTGCATATTCTTACGCAACAATATACTCGGCGCGATACGGATGTCGAAATCTTGCAAATAGTGGTTGCAGGCGTACTTGTTGAATGTCAGAGCCGCAGGCAACACACCACAACACGAATAAGGGATATGTAGCATATCAAAATAGCCCTGCAGGAGTCCGTTTTCGCCCGGAGTACCGTGAATCGTGATATAGGCATATTCGAGTTGAGTCTTCTGACCGTTGTAGGTGAAAGAGAAATCGTTTTTGTCGATAGGCGTAGCGACTATAGTCTGCCACTGTTCGTTTTCTATTTTCCATTTCACCACGGCCTGCCAATCACTTCCTCGGAGAATAACAATCGTGATGTTGTAGCGTTCTTTATCCATAAAAGAGTACAGCCCAACTGCGCTACGCAGTGATACCTCATATTCCGAACTGTCTCCACCTGCCACTATGGCGATATTGCGTTTCATTGTTTACAAAATATTGCGTTTCAGACGGCAAAGTTACGATTTTTTTCTTATATATACAAGAAAAGTGTCGTATTTTGCATAGAAAGGACGTTTTATATTACAAAATTATTATAAAAAACGGACTGCCTTAAGGTTAAGGCAGTCCGAATATTGATAGTGTATGTCTTAATCAAAAAGTTTGCGGAAATCGTCGTGCGAGATGGATTTCTCCTCGATTTTTACCACGCTTTTGAGTGCGTCGTAAATTTTGTTCTCGGCTACACGCTCTACGATACCGCGGAGTTGGTTCTCTTGCTTGAGCATCTCCTGTGCATACGATGTGAGGTATTGGTCCTCTACGTGCATCAGTCCGTATTGAACAAATTGCATGCGTGCAATCTCTTTTGCGTATGCCTCAACCTCCTCTTTCTGTACATCGATATTGTACAATTTCATGAGTTGGTCTTTTGCCAAATGCCATTTAAGTTCTTCCAACATCTTCGGGAAGTCCTTATCCAATTCTTCCTCTGTCATCTTCTCGTTGGTAGTCAATACCCAGCGTTTGAGGAAAGCCTCCGGGAATGCCACATGCTCCATCTTCTTCATAATAGCAGCCTTGACGTCCTCGCCGAACTTGTATTTGCTGTCCTCTGCCATATTCTGCTCAATCTCGGCTTTGATACGTGCGCGGAAGTCCGCTTCGTCTTTGATGTTGTTCTCGCCATATACCTTAGCGAACAACTCACCATCGATAGCCGCAGGAGCGTGGTGCGAGATAGTGCGAATTTCCATAGTAAAATCAGAATTCAACTCTTTGACATCTTCTTTCTTCACGCCCAGCATAGAAGCCACTTCGGTCTCGTTACCGAAGGCTTTCATCGGGTTGAAGGTGATGATATCGCCTTTCTTTGCGCCCTCGAAGAGTTTAGCCTGCTCTTTGTCTTGCATATATGCAGGGCAGAACATAGCGTTCTCTTTCACGATACCATTCTCTTTTTGCTCGGTGAGCAGACCTTTCAGTACATCGCCTTCTACCGAAACCTCGGTTTCTGTATAGTCGCCGAAACGCTCAGCATACGAAGACACCTGACGATCAACCATCTCATCGGTTACCTCGATGTTGTATTGAATCAGTTTGTTGTGTCCATTGAGTTTTACGTCAAACTCGGGAGCCACAGCAATGTCGAAAGCAAACGTGAACGTGTCCTGTGTGTCAAGGTCCATCTGGGGAGTCTGCTCGTTGTTGGGCAGAGGATCGCCAAGCACTTGGAGTTTGTTGTCCTCGATGTACTTGCTCAGTTGCTCGCCGACCACTTTGTTCAGTACGTCAGCCAACACGCCTTTGCCATACATCTTTTTCACTAAACCTACAGGCACATTTCCCGGACGGAACCCCGGAATGTTTGCCTTCTGGCGAATCTGTTTAAGTTCTTTCTGGACTATCTCTTGGTAATCTGCAGGCTCAATGGTGAGCATGAGTACCATCTGCATGTCCTTCAGTTCGGATTGATTAAATTGCATATCTTTGTTTTTATTAGTTATTCGTTGATTTATTTTAATGTCTCAATCATTGTCTATCCTATGCTCATCCTATGCTCATCCTATGCTGTTTGATACGGTCTTTATGGAGATAACGTGTTGATGTATTTTAAGATACTAAAGATTATCTCTGCATAGAATAGCCCACGGATGCGTTATCGGTTGGCGCGTTTGCGCTCTAATTCGTCGAGGATAATCTTGCGCAGACGCATGTGATGCGGCGTAACCTCCACATACTCGTCGCCCTTGATATACTCCAATGCCTCCTCCAGGCTGAACTTGATTGCCGGTGGGAGTACCGCCTTGTCGTCGGCGGACTTAGAGCGCATATTGGTCAGGTTCTTCGCCTTCACCACATTGATAACAATATCGCCCTCTTTGGAGTTCTCGCCTACCACCTGACCGGCATACACTTCCTCCTGCGGGTCGATAAAGAAACGTCCGCGGTCTTGCAGTTTGTCGAGTGCATACGCCGATGCCGTGCCACCTTCCATAGCAATGAGCGAACCATTGGTACGCGTAGGCATATCGCCCTTGTAGGGTTGGTATTCCAAGAAACGGTGTGCCATAATCGCCTCGCCAGCACTCACGTTCATCACGTATGTGCGCATACCCATAATACCGCGCGAGGGGATAATAAATTCAAGGTGGATACGGTCGTTAACTAATTCCATCTTGGTCATCTCGCCCTTGTGGACGGTTACAAATTCGATTATCTTACCCGAACAATCCTCCGGCGTATTGACTGTGAGTGCCTCCACCGGTTCGCATTTGATGCCGTCTATCTCCTTGATAATCACTTGCGGCTGTCCCACTTGTAGTTCGTAGCCCTCGCGACGCATGGTCTCGATAAGCACCGACAAGTGCAACACGCCACGCCCGAAGACACGCCATGAGTTCTCCGTCGTACCACGCTCCACACGCAAGGCGAGGTTCTTCTCCAACTCCTTGGTAAGACGCTCTTGGATATGACGACTGGTAACGAGTTTACCGTCCTTGCCAAAGAAAGGCGAGTCGTTGATAGTGAACATCATCGACATTGTCGGCTCGTCGATAGCAATCGGTTTCAAGGGCTCCGGGTTCTCGTAGTCGCAGATAGTGTCGCCTATCTCGAAACCATCGATACCAATCAACGCGCAGATGTCGCCACTCTTAACCTCCTCGGTCTTAACGTGCCCCATCCCTTGGAAAGTGTGTAGTTCTTTTATTTTAGTCCGGACCAACGTGCCGTCTTTCTTGGCAAGGGTAACATTCATGCCGTCGCGCAATGTTCCACGGTGTACGCGCCCGACAGCGATACGTCCTACATAGGCGTTGTAGTCGAGACTGGTGATGAGCATTTGCGGCGTACCCTCATTCTCCTCGGGTGCCGGTATATACTCGATGATAGCGTCCATCAGGGCGGTCAGGTCAGTTGTCGGTTTATGCCAATCGGTTGACATCCAACCGTTTTTAGCAGAACCGTATATGGTTTGGAAATCCAACTGGTCGTCGTTGGCATCGAGGTTTACCATCAGGTCGAATACCTCTTCCTGTACCTCGTCGGGACGACAGTTGAGTTTATCCACTTTGTTGATAACCACAATGGGTTTCAGGTTGAGTTCCAATGCTTTTTGCAGCACAAAACGAGTCTGTGGCATAGGTCCCTCAAAAGCGTCCACAAGGAGTAGAACGCCGTCTGCCATATTCAGCACACGCTCCACCTCACCACCGAAATCGGCGTGCCCCGGAGTGTCTATCACGTTTATTTTATAGCCCTTATAATCAATAGCGACGTTCTTAGCCAAGATAGTGATACCTCGTTCACGCTCCAAGTCGTTGTTATCCAATATCAACTCGCCCTTCTGTTCGTTGCTGCGAAACAGATTGGCAGTGTACAACATCTTATCGACCAAGGTGGTTTTGCCATGGTCAACGTGCGCGATAATCGCTATGTTTCTTATTTTCTGCATATTCCTGCAATTCTATTTTGTACCTAATCTACATAAAAAAGCCTGCAAAGTTACTACATTTTTCTTACATACGCAAATTTCAATTGATTTTGTCATTTGCATACAGCAGCAAGCGTAGGATATATCAAATCGGTATAATTGCGAACATTTTGAGGAACAAACTCATTATTTGTGAGATAAATACAACGCATACCGGCACTCCATCCGAATTGCATATCGCTAACACTATCGCCTATCATTACGCTATCTGTCAGTTGCATATCTGTATAATCCTCGCATGCTTGTAACGCCATGCCAATAGAGGGTTTGCGATTAGGACTATTTGACTCCCGCAAGTCTGGGCATACATATATGTGGTGTATATGTCCACCTAATGCTGTTATTTCTGTTTGTACATGCCGATGGATATTGTCAGCGTCCGCCATAGAGAACAGACCTTTGCCAATACCCTGTTGATTTGTAACAATAAACGTGCGTATATAGTGTTTCGACAATTTTGTTACTGCCTCTTTGGCTTGCGGCAACCATTCCCATTGCTGCCAACTACGCACATAATCGCCTACTATTCTACGATTTAACACCCCGTCTCGGTCAAGAAAAAGGAACTTGTCAAGTGGAAACAAGTCCACAAATTCACGTTGGGCGCGGTAGTAATCCTCCGGTACACCTATATCTATGAAATAGTTGCGAAATGCCAAACCGTAGAAACTCTCCTGATCCACCATAGTTTGTAGCACCTCTTTTTCAAAAGAGAACTTTTCCTGCATATTCAGGTGTTGTAACCAATCACGCTGAATAGCATAAATACCACCATTGATAAGCCCATTGCCTATAGTTGTATCTTTCTCGCGGAATGCAACCACCTGATTGTCATTCATTTGCACAGCCCCATAGCGTGCCGTATCTTCCACTTCTCGCAGTGCGAGCGACAGATGGGCAGTATGCCGTAAATGGAAAGTGCAAAATGCCTCTAAATCAATATCAAACAAAGTGTCGCCATTCAGCACAAGAAAATTATCCCCTTTTATCAGCCGACTTGCTTGCAAAATAGCCCCACCTGTAAAGAGTGGCTTATCTTCTTGAGAATATGAGATTCTCAACGTGCGATACTGTTCGCCAAAATAGCGTTGAACCACTTCATGGAGATAGCCTGTTGCCAAGATAATATGCCTTACACCCGCTTGCTCCAATCGCCGGAACAGATAAGTAAGAAAAGGCTTTCCGTACACAGGAGCCATAGGTTTAGGCACGTCGCCTAATACATGGCTTAGCCTTGTACCGAACCCACCTGCCAATATGACGGCTTCTTCAAACATGGTCGCTATTCTTTGGGAAACATTTGTGCCTCTACTATCTCGCAGATAATATGCCCGAGCATAATATGTGATTCTTGGATACGAGGCGTATCCATAGTAGGAACATTCAGCAAATAGTCAGATACTTGACGCATTTCTCCGCCCGTCTTACCGGTCATTGCAATAGTGATAACCCCCAATTCTTTTGCTTTTCGAAAAGCATTGAGGATGTTCTTTGAGTTTCCCGAAGTAGAGATCCCTACCAACACATCGCCTTGTTTGCATGCTCCATCAATCATACGCGAATAGATAAGTTCATATCCGTAATCATTTGCTACTGCCGTAAGGTAGGAAGTGTTACAATGTAATGCCTCTGAATTGAGGGGCGGACGGTCGTAGTAAAAACGACCGGACAATTCTGCAGCCAAATGTTGTGCATCAGCGGCACTGCCTCCGTTACCGCACCAGAGTACACGGTTTCCATTGCGCAAGGCAGTCGTCATTGTGTCTGCCACTTGACGAATGGTTTGCAACAATTCAGGGTTATTGAGTATTGCCTGCTTTGCGGCTATACTGTCTGAAATAGAGCGAGTTATAGTGTCCATGTTTTGAGTCCTTCCGGTGTAAATTCATATCGTTTTACATGTCCTGCATACTTTTCTTGCAGGGCTTTTTCCACATTATAGCGGGTAGTGCCGGGGCAGTAGAAAAACATAAATCCACCTCCACCTGCGCCACTCACTTTGCCTCCTGTAGCACCTGCTTGAAGGGCTGTGGTATAGATACTCTCCAATAACGGGTTAGATATATCGCGTGCGGTTTTCTTCTTTTGCTCCCATCCAAAATTGAGTATATCTCCTATGTCATTGATATTTCCTTTCAAGAGAGCCTCTTTCATCTGCACGGCCTGTTGCTTGAGCATGTGCATCGCCTCAATGGACGAGGTATTGTTTGCACGAACATTTTTGATTTGTCCCTCAATGATTTTTGCGCTCACATGACTTGTCTCCGTGTAATAAAGCAATAGGTTGTGTGCCAACTCGTCCTGATAACGTTGTCGGATACGCAACGGATTGACTATTACCTTATCATCTTGCAAGAATTCCATATAGTTGAATCCTCCGAAAGTGGCGGCATATTGGTCTTGTTTACCTCCTGCCATACCTAAGTCGATACGCTCTATTTCATAAGCCAAGCGTGCCATATCGTACTCACCAAGAGGAAGTTTAAGCCATTCGGCAAATGCACCTAAAATACTAACTACCAGCGTACTGCTCGTGCCAAGTCCACTACCCGCAGGCGAATCCACATGACTGGTAATACGGAAAGACAATGGTTTGTGGGCAAAATCACGCACTATGCGATTATATACTCCTTTAGTTAAAACGAAGAAACCATCGGTGTCTAATTCTTCCCGACAATCGTAAACCTCTTCTAAATGTGCATCGGGCGAAGAGAATATGATTTTGCCATTATCCAACGGTTCTATCGTCGTATAAGCATACAGCGAAATAGTGGCATTGAGGATTGCTCCGCCATAGATATCCGAGTAGGGCGACACATCGGTTCCTCCACCCGCCAACCCCAAACGTAATGGGGCTTTGCTGCGTATAATCATGGTTATTATTGATTTATAATTGCTTCCGTCATTCTTGACCAAGCATATTTTTGTTTTTCTTCTTCTATTCCAGCAAGAAAGCACTCCACGTTGCCGCGGTCGCAGAAATCCAACATAGCGTCAGCAATGGCTTTGGGGTCCACTTCGGTTACGTATCCTACCTTGCCATCAGGCACAATCTCTGCCAATCCGCCTACATTGGTAACCAACATCGGTTTGCAGAAGTGATATGCAATCTGTGTTACGCCGCTCTGTGTGGCAGTCTTATAGGGTTGCACTATCAGGTCTGCCGCCGAAAAATAGACGCGTACTTGGTCATCGGGAATAAAATTAGTATGCCATGCTATCTTGCCCTGTAAACCAAGTTGTTTTTCCAATTCGCTATATTGTGCACCGTTATTATAGAATTCCCCTGCCACAACCAACTGCACTTTTTTACCTTCGAAACGTGGGTCTGCATACGCTTTCATCAGCAAGTCCAACCCCTTGTAGTCTCGAATAAAACCAAAAAAGAGCATACATGTCGTGTCTGGTGCTATCCCCAACAGCCTACGTGCTTCGCTTTTGGACAAAGGCTGCCCGAAATTGTCGTATAACGGGTGCGGACTGAGTGTAATAGGTTTTGGGTGCCGTTTGCTGATAAACTTCTGACAATCAGCACGTACGCTATCTGACATTGCCACAAATCTATCTATGCTGCGAATAAAATATCGTATAAACCACTTGTCCCAGAAATGGGGCTCGTGCGGAATGACATTATCCAATACTGACACCACTTTGGTTCCCCCCTTGCGTGCGATACGTGCTATTGTACCAAGGCATGGTGCCATAAGCGGAATCCAAAACTTGACGACTAATAAATCGGCTTTTTTCTTGCGTATCAACCTCCCTGTGCGTATCCACGAAATAGGGTTAATGGAGTTCATCACGCGGGTGATTTTCAAGTCTGCGGGTTGCGGGTCGTCAGAGTATTGCGTTTTGCCCGGAAACAGAAAATTGGGGTACTGAAGGGTAAAAGTGAGTATCTCCACTTCATGTCCTTCCGCCATAAACTGCCGCGCCAGACGCTCGTTGAAGGCCGCCAACCCACCTCTGTAGGGCCACGCTGTACCTAAAATTATTACTCGCATAGTCTATTTCGTATTAGTGTTTTCTTCTTTCCCGCACGATGAGCAACGCTTCCTCGCGCACTTCGGGCGGAAGGTTGATATTTCGGAGTTGTATACTTCTCACCCACCCGGGTACATCTTTTTCTTGCAGCGTAGTGAACACGTGTTCTATCTGTTCTGCCTGTTCGGGGGTATAATCCTCGGCGGGGATACCTGCCAGGGCGTCCAACTCCTCATCATCGTAGTATTCTATTTTCGCATTGGTTTGTAGTAGTGTTTCGCGTTCGCAAACCAAGTGTTGCCCACAGCATTCGCCGTCATCGGCAGATTGGGTAGGTTGGGGGGAGATGCCTTCCTTTTCGTCTCTTCGCGCACGTATCTCAAACGCAACCAATATGCCAATGCCTAATAGAACGAATAATATCAGTGCTATCATTATACCTTATTTTATTTATTCCACGTCGTCTTCCTCGATAACGAGGTTGTTGATGATGAAGTTCTGTCGCTCGGCGGTGTTCTTTCCCATATAGTATGCCAGCAAGTCCGAGACGGCATCTTCTTTGCGCAGGGATACTTGGTCGAGGCGCATTTCCTTGCCAATAAAACCTTTGAACTCATCGGGCGAAATCTCTCCCAATCCTTTGAATCGTGTGATTTCGGGGTTCTTGATTTCCTCAATGGCGCGGAGACGTTCTTCTTCGGAGTAGCAATAGCGCACTTGCTGTTTGTCTTTCACGCGGAAAAGTGGGGTTTGCAAGATATAAACATGCCCTTTCTTGACCAAGTCGGGAAAGAACTGCAGAAAGAACGTGAGCATCAGCAGACGAATATGCATTCCGTCCACATCGGCATCCGTCGCAATAATCACTTTGTTGTATCTCAATTCGTCCAACCCGTCCTCAATGTTCAGTGCAGACTGCAAACAATTAAATTCCTCGTTCTCGTACACCACCGACTTGCTCAGCCCATACGAGTTTAGCGGTTTACCACGCAGCGAAAACACCGCCTGAGTGCGCACATCGCGACTCTTGGTGATACTGCCCGAAGCACTGAGTCCCTCCGTGATAAATATGCAACTGTCTTGACGCAAATCATCGTCCGCATTTTTAGCCGATTTTACAGGCTTGGCATCATTGTAGTGTACTTGGCAGTCACGCAGTTTCGGGTTGTTTAGCAGATTCTTCTTCGACCGCTCGCGGGCTGCCTTCGTGATACCCGCTATGGCTTTGCGCTCTTTCTCCGAATCTTGTATCTTCTGCAGCATCACCTCTGTTATCTCCGGATGCTTGTGCAAGTAGTTGTCCAACTGTTGTTTGACAAAGTCATTCACAAACTTATTAACCGACAGCCCACCTGTGGGAGACATATCTTTCGACCCTAATTTCACCTTTGTTTGACTCTCGAACACCGGTTCCTCTACATTGATGGCAATCGCCCCCACCACGCCATTGCGAATATCCGTGATGTCCATATTCTTGTTGAAGAACTCTTTGATAGTGCGGCCTATCGCCTCGCGGAAAGCGGCTTGGTGAGTACCACCTTGGATGGTGTGTTGTCCGTTCACAAACGAGTGATACTCCTCCCCCGATTGGTCAGTATGTGTCAACGCAATCTCTATATCTTCCCCTATCAGATGAATAATCGGATAGAGTGGTTCCGTGGTCATATTCTCCGTCAGCAAATCCAGCAAACCATTCTTCGACGAGAACTTCTTTCCATTATACACAAGCGTCAGACCCGTGTTCAGATACGCATAGTTGCGCATCATCTCCTCTATATAATCGTCTCTAAAACGATAGTTCTCAAACAGCCCACGCGAATTATCAGGCGTAAACTCAATGCATGTTCCCCGTTTCTCCGCCCCTG
Organism: Bacteroidales bacterium; assembly: GCA_050872525.1. GTDB lineage: Bacteria > Bacteroidota > Bacteroidia > Bacteroidales > Paludibacteraceae > Colicola. Next base: position 45,219 of record JBNMHB010000004.1, read on the forward strand.
TATAGTCAACCACTCCGGTATCGCTCACAAGATGCCCTTGCTCAAAAACAGCCTTGCGTGTTTTCCCCTCCCTGAACGACTGAACAGAGAACATCATCGACAACGCATTCACTGCCTTGGTGCCGACCCCGTTCAAGCCCACACTCTTCTTAAACGCCTTGGTGTCATATTTTCCGCCCGTATTCAGCAATGATACAGCCTCCACCATCTTCCCTAAAGGAATACCACGCCCATAATCACGAACACGTACATTGCCGTTCTCCACCGTAACTTCCACTACCTTCCCCTCCCCCATACGATATTCATCAATGGAGTTATCTATCGTTTCTTTTATCAGCACGTATATACCATCGTCGGAGTGCGAACCATCCCCCAACTTTCCTATATACATTCCTGGTCGGCGGCGTATATGCTCCCGATCGTCCAGGTGTATAATGTTCTCATCGGTGTACACCGACCCATTTATGTTTTTCTCTTCTTCAGCCATACGCTCTTTTAATACTACACTCTTTATCAAGGATATACCACCCCATAATAAAAACTGCTTGCAAAGTTACTACTTTTTTCTCACATACGCAACTCCCCCGCCTCCCCACCATATAAAAAAACACCCTACATTCATTGTATATTAACGTGTTCGATATAAATTCTCATAATTCATAATTATCTACTCACCTGACATCCACCTGACATCCACCTGACATCCACCTGACATCGAATTATGAATTATGAATTAAGAATTATGAGAGCGGCGGATAATTTCTTATTTTCTGTGTGTTCAATATCAGGTGGATATAATTCTTTATTCCTAATTCTTTATTCCTAATTCGATTGGGCGAGGAGACCGGTAGACCGGTAGACCGGCTCTTTTTGTAAACTATATACTCACGCGTGCGCAGGCGGGTGTATATGTATATAATGAGCCGGTCAGGTGGTCAGGTGGTCTGTTGTCGGGCAAAGAATTGCGCATTGGTTTTGATTTCGTCCGTAGTGCGCTGATATACAAGCCATCCTCCTTGCCTGCTTGTACCCCTGCGGACGCATTTTTTGACCATATTTGGCGAAGAAAAAATGGTCCAATTATATGGTCAATTACATGTTCCCTAAAAAAAATAACGTCCAATTACACGCTAATTAACGTCCCCCTTTTCATAGTATATATTCGTCTATGTTTAATTTAATTTTTCGTGTATTTGTTTCCAAATCGCGGCACATATTGCTCCATAAGAAAGATTTTGTTCGTTGTGTTTTATAGGTCTTCACTATATCGACTCACGTTAAAATAAGTCTTACCATATCCATATCGTAATAATTTGTGGACGTATAAAAAATGCTGCCCGACAAGGTGTCAGACAGCATTCGAATGTTATTACAAATACGAAGATTAGAGCAACTCTATCGTGTGGCGGAGCCATTGGTAGCAACGCGCCGTAGAGGGAATACTCAAACGCTCTTGGGGAGAGTGAACACCGTACATTTGCGGACCTATACTTACCATGTCCAAGTAAGGGTATTTCTCCAAAAAAAGACCGCACTCCAAACCGGCATGGATAGCCAATACTTTGGGTTCGTCTTTGAATAGGTCCTTGTAAGCCTGTTTGGTTACATCCAACAATGCCGAGTGTATGTTTGGTGCCCAACCCGGGTAGCCATCGCCATGTGTAACCTCATCGCAAGCCATAGCGAGACTATACTCCACACGGTCTTTGATATGGTGCTTTTGCACCTCAACCGATGAGCGTTGGCTGGTATTGATTTCTATATATGGTGTTCCGTCTGCCTCCTCTTTCATCTTGACACTGGCGAGGTTGGTACTCGTTTCTACCAATCCCGGCATATCCTTGCTCATTGTCACCATACCGTGGGGACAAGCATAGAGAGCCATGATGAGTTGGAATGTCTGTTTCTGTGGAATAACCGTTTCTGGCAGCGGAGCCGATTCGAGTTCAAGACGAACCTCTTTTTCCACGTTGCCCAATTCGTGTTCTACGTCGGCGGTATAGATATTCCAGTCGGCACGTAGTTGTTCCTTGTACTCCATCGGCACACATACCACAGCCTCTGCCTCACGGGCAATAGCGTTGCGGAGGTTACCTCCGTGGATAGCAGCCAGTTGGAAATCGGTCTTTGCCATCAGGCGATTGAGGAAACCTACTATCACTTTGTTGGCATTGCCTCGCCCCTTGTTGATGTCATCACCGGAGTGCCCTCCCATCAGACCGCCAACGCTCAATCGCACAGCAAACCATTTTTGTTCTTGTGGTAGTGCAGCAGGTGTATAGTGCATCTTTGCCAGCGTATCAATACCCCCGGCACAGCCGATAAAGATTTGTCCGTCGTCCTCCGAGTCGAGGTTGATAAGGCGTTTGCCATTCAAGTAACCGTCTTTCAGTTGGAATGCGCCTGTGAGTCCGGTCTCCTCGTCCACAGTGAAAAGGCACTCCAAGGCAGGATGTTTGAGGGTGTCGTCGGTCAGCACTGCCAAAGCCATGGCAATACCTATACCATTGTCTGCCCCCAAAGTGGTGCCTTGTGCTTTGAGCCATTCGCCGTCCACATAAGTTTGAATAGGGTCATTGAAAAAGTCGTGTTGCACGTCGTTGTTCTTCTCGCAGACCATATCCATGTGGGCTTGCAGGATAATGCCCTCATGTTGCTCATAGCCTTCGGTAGCGGGCTTGCGCATGATTACGTTCATCGCCTCATCAACGGTGTAGTCAATAGAATGTTCGCGTGCAAAGTCTTGTAACCATTGTGAGATACGCTCCTCGTGTTTCGAAGGACGAGGTACCTGATTGATTTGTGCGAAGATACTGAACACTTCGCGTGGTTCGAGATTATTATTCATGGATTATTTCATTTGAAAAGGTTCTGAGATACGATTCAGGGTATGCAGGACGATCCGGACCGGCGGGTTCACCATAAGGATTGCGTTTGAACTGCCCGTTCTCCTCTTTGCGCTCCTGTCCGTCCAAGTATTTGGTTATCAGATAGATACCAAGTCTCTGCCACTCTACCATCATGTTATCTGCTTGTGCGCAACTATAGTTGGTAAGGAAACGGCGTGCCTCCTCGTCGCTTATAGCAGCGGCTTGAGCATCCACACCCTCAATCTGACTGTTGAATTTATCCTCTAAGGCTTGTTGCACCTTCATAATATCCGGTTTCATACGTGAGTATTTGGTATATGCCCAGTTGGCAACGATATTAAACGTCCACCATGCCGATGTGGGAGAATAATTATACAAGTCGCCATTACCTTCTGCAAAACACTCGGGCACATGGTTGATACGGCAATACATCGGCACATATACATTGGTAGCAGCATCATCTACACCAAACCAGAAGATACCTCCCACTTTCGGGTCGGCATAACCACGCATCTGTGCAACAAAAGACCATGCTGTTTGTTGTGTTGCGATAGGACGCTCATACCAATAAGCAGTGCTGTCTAACGTGAATGAGAGTGAGCCATAGCGCAGTTTGCTATTCCACGGACCTGCATCGGTGCCTTGTGTAATATCAAGAGGAGTACCCTCGTATTGGTCGCGCATACAATCTTTGATTTCCTGCACGCTCACTTTGTGGTTCGGACGGATATAGAGCGGCATCGGTTTGCCGGCATCTTTGCCACCGGTCTCGAGAAAAGTCTTACCTGTCGCATAGTCAAAATACTGCTCCATATCGTCTGAGAAATGGCGGAAGAAACTCCATACACGTGCCTCACAGACATATAGCCCCGAGAAATCGAAAGGAGCATAGGCTGCTTGGAACGAGAAATCAGCGTCCTTACCTTCAAAATAACCTTTCTCGCGTGCGAACTTCACAACGTCTTTCGAGTAGAGCCAGTTTTTCTTGTCTTTGAAGTTGATAGTGGTGATACGCGCTTGGTTAGCATGGGCACAGATACAATCGTCCGGCACGCGTGTGGCTACCCATACTGCACCTTTTTGACCCGGTCCTTTGCCTATCAAATCCATAATCCACACTTCGTTGGGGTCTCCGATAGAGAATGTCTCTCCTCCGCTGGCATAGCCAAACTCTTCTACCAACGAGGTCATACAAGCGATGGCTTCGCGAGCAGTCTTGCAACGCTCCAGCGTGATATAGATAAGGCTTCCGTAGTCGATACCAACCGTATCACTCAGTTCCGGACGTCCTCCCCATGTGGTTTCGCCGATAGTCAGTTGGTGCTCATTCATATTGCCTACGACACTATATGTATGTGCCACCTGTGGTATTTGTCCGAGAGGACGCCCCGTGTCCCAATCTTTTACTTCACGCATAGCCCCTTTGGGGTGGTCTGCTGCAGGTGAAAAGCGAAGAAATCCATACAGCGAATAACTGTCTGCTGCATAAGAGATTATTGTAGAGCCGTCTGCCGAAGCGTCTTTGCCCACAATAAAGTTGGTGCATGCTACGGAGGCTGTAACGCCCAGTATGAAAGCACCTACCATGGTCGAAAAGATTCGTTTCATTGTAGTTTTTGATTATAAATTAAGGATTATATATTTAAGGATTAAGTGTGATATGTCGCTGTGTCAGGAACGACATATCCATGTTTTTCAAGTGATAGATTAGGCGTGTATTATGCACAAAGCCTGCCTGATAGTATATACTACGCAGGCAGGCTTTGGTATTTGATACAATGAGCGACGTTTATCCAACTACGCCGCTGAAGCCCATAAATGCCATAGCAAGCAGACCTGCGGTAACCAAAGCAATAGGAGTTCCCTCCATCGCTTTTGGCACTTTGTTCATAGACAGTTGTTCGCGGATACCGGCAAACAGCACCAAGGCAAGTGTGAAGCCCAATGCCGTAGCGAAAGCGAACAATGTACCAGTGAGCAGGTTATGGTCTGCTCCCAATGGGAGTTTGTTGGTTCCGTTGGCCACCAGAATAGCCACACCGAGAATACAGCAGTTGGTGGTAATCAGAGGCAAGAACACACCGAGAGCCTGATACAGCGACGGCGAGATTTTCTTAAGTATGAGTTCTATCATCTGTACAAGTGCTGCAATAACCAAAATAAAGAGAATGGTCTGCAAGAACTCTACTTGCCATAAAACCAGCAACTTCTGTAGCAGGTAGGTAACTACGGTAGCCAATGTAAGCACAAAGGTAACGGCTGCACCCATACCCACAGCGGTGTCGATTTTCTTACTTACGCCCAAGAACGGACATATACCTAAGAACTGACTCAATACGATATTATTAACGAATATCGCAGAGATAAATATCAAAACGTAAACCATAATGCGTGATTATTTCTTCATAAGTTTTTGTACTAATGCCATTACGTAGCCCAAGACAAGGAAGGCTCCCGGTGCA
>JBNMHB010000005.1:0-40755 GCA_050872525.1 Bacteroidales bacterium
TGCTATATATGGATATGCTATCAAGAGTAGGTGAGTAGTGGGTGATTAGTAGGTGATTCCCGATAGGATAGCGTGCGTTTAGCGGATAGTGGCGCAAAGCATTGCTTTGTACGTAGTATGCGCCACCGTCATCCGTTATCGCTTTCTTGGATTCTTCTATTTTTCTTCAGGCAAAAGGCTGGAAAGGTAGGGTATATCAAAATTGTACAAAACAGCGAAAAACCCGATTGTGTAATAATTGCGTCAATTTTTACACACTTTCTTCATTTTTCCGTTGTACCTTTGCAGTCGTAAAATTCTGCAAACTACACTTGGCAAATTTAGTAACGTATAATCAAGATATAACTAACCTATAACAAAACGCAACACAATGAAAACCTTTATGGACAAAGATTTCCTTTTGCAGACCGAAACTGCGCAGGAACTCTATCATGAGCATGCGGCTAAAATGCCGATTATTGACTATCATTGCCACCTGATTCCACAGATGGTAGCCGAGAATAAACGCTTCGAGTCGATTGCACAAATCTGGCTTATGGGCGACCACTACAAATGGCGCGCTATGCGTTCCAATGGTATTGACGAACGCTATTGCACGGGAAAAGACACCACTGACTGGGAGAAATTTGAGAAGTGGACAGAGACGGTGCCTTACACATTCCGCAACCCGCTTTACCATTGGACTCATCTCGAACTGAAGACCGCCTTCGGTATCGACAAACGCCTCAGTCCGGAGACTGCACGCGAGATTTATGACGAGTGCAACCGTCAGATTGAGAACGACCCCAAGTTCTGTCCGCGTGGTATGATGGAGCATTACAATGTGGAGATTGTCTGCACAACAGACGACCCTGCCGATAGTCTGGAATGGCACAAGGTAGTGGCTGCCGACTCCACTTGCAAGACGCGTATGCTCCCCGCATGGCGTCCCGACGCTGCGATGAATATCGAGGCGGCCACTTGGAAAGCATATATCGAAAAACTCGCTCAGGTAAGCGGTGTGGAGATTCATACGTTTGCTGACTTGACCGCTGCGCTCCAAAAACGCCATGATTTCTTCCAATCTATGGGTTGCCGCTTGTCCGACCACGGTATCGAAGAGTTCTACGACGAACCATACACCGAGGCGGAAATAAGTGCGATTATGGACAAAGCACTATCCGGTAAGTCGCTCTCTACCAACGAGATACGTCAGTATAAGCACGCTTTCCTACACATGCAGGCAGAGATGGACTATGCTGCCGGCTGGACGCAACAATACCATTATGGTGCTATCCGAAACAACAACACCAAGATGTTCAACCTCCTCGGTGCAGACACCGGATTTGACTCTATCGGCGAGTTCACCACCGCCAAAGCGATGGCACATTTCCTTGATGAAATGAATATGGAGGGCAAACTTGCAAAGACCATTCTCTACAACCTCAACCCGTGTGCTAACGAGGTGATTGCCACTATGTTGGGTAATTTCCAGGACGGCTCTGTGGCTGGCAAGATTCAGTTCGGTTCGGGCTGGTGGTTCCTCGACCAGAAAGATGGTATGGAGAAACAGATGATGGCACTTTCCAACCTTGGTCTCTTGAGTCGTTTCGTAGGTATGCTCACTGATAGTCGTTCATTCCTTTCCTATCCGCGCCACGAGTATTTCCGTCGCACGCTGTGCAACATCCTTGGCAACGACATCGAGAATGGTCTTATTCCATACACAGGCTACGAGAAAGCCCGCGTACAACAAATGGTAGAAGACATCTGCTACAACAACGCAAAACAATACTTCAATTTCTAAATATCAACTTGACCGACAGAATCTCTCTCTTATATATTTATGGAGAGGTTCGGGAGGTTTGTAAAATGTATCTATGGCAAAGATTGTAACTTTGGGCGAGATTATGCTTCGCCTTTCGCCTGCGGGCAACGACCGTTTTATTCAGACAGAGAACTTCCGTATCATCCCCGGTGGCGGTGAGGCAAATGTGGCTATCTCATGTGCCAACTATGGGCACGAGGCTGTTTTCGTAAGCAAACTGCCAAAACATGAGATTGGTCAGATTGCAGTGAATGCACTGCGTCGTTATGGTGTGAACACCGATTTCATCGCACGTGGTGGCGACCGTGTAGGTCTGTACTATTGCGAGACCGGTGCTTCGATGCGTCCTTCTAAGGTTATCTACGACCGTGCGCACTCTGCCATTGCAGAGGCTGACGCAGCCGATTTTGATTTCGACGCAATTATGGAAGGTGCAAAGTGGTTCCATTGGAGTGGTATCACGCCGGCTATTTCCGACAAGGCGGCAGAGATTACCCGCTTGGCTTGTGAGGCGGCAAAGCGCCATGGCGTAACGGTTTCGGTGGACCTGAATTTCCGCAAGAAACTATGGACCAGCGAGAAAGCCATTTCTATCATGCGCCCGCTCATGCAATATGTAGATGTATGTATCGGCAACGAGGAAGACGCAGCACTCTGCTTGGGTTTCAAACCGGACGCAGATGTAGAAAGTGGCAAAACCAACGCGGAGGGCTACAAAGGTATCTTCGAGCAGATGGCAAAAGAGTTCGGCTTCAAGTATGTCGTTTCCACCCTCCGCGAGAGTTATTCGGCTACGTTCAATGGTTGGAAAGCCCTCATCTATGATGGCAAAGAGTTCTATCAATCAAGGCGTTACGAAATCAACCCGATTATCGACCGTGTAGGTGGTGGCGACTCCTTCTCCGGAGGTCTGATTCATGGTCTGCTTACCAAGAAGACCCAAGGCGAGGCACTTGAGTTTGCTGTGGCAGCCAGCGCACTGAAACATACTGTCAATGGCGACTTCAACCTCGTTTCGGTAGAAGAAGTGGAAGCATTGGCTGGTGGAAATGCCAACGGCAGAGTACAGAGATAATACGAACCATACCTCCCCTCAACTTTCCAAATAGAAGGCTGTGGGGAGGTTAACAATATATACGTTAATGGCAAAATTTGATAAGTTGGCCGTTATGGCCAAAATAGGTGAGACGGGTATGGTGCCTGTCTTCTACAACCAAGATTTGGACCTTTGCAAGAATGTCGTAAAGGCTTGTTACGAGGGCGGTGTACGTGCTTTTGAGTTCACCAATCGCGGTGATTTTGCACACGAAATCTTCGGCGAATTGGTAAAATGGGCGGCGAAAGAGTGTCCCGAACTCGCGCTCGGTGTCGGTTCTGTTGTGGACGCTCCCACGGCAGCATTGTATATCCAACTCGGTGCCTGCTTTGTGGTAGGTCCTCTTTTCAACGCAGAGATTGCGCCCGTCTGCAACCGTCGTCTGATTCCTTACTGCCCGGGCTGTGGTTCGGTTTCCGAGATTGGCAAGGCACAGGAATTGGGCTGCGACCTGACCAAACTCTTCCCCGGCGATGTTTACGGACCAAATATGGTTAAGGGTCTCAAAGCACCGATGCCTTGGTCGAAAATCATGGTTACAGGTGGTGTCGCGCCTGAGAAAGAGAACTTGGAAAAATGGTTCAAAGCAGGCGTCTATTGTGTAGGTATGGGGTCTAAGTTGTTCCCCAAAGAGGTGATTGCGGCAGGCGACTGGGCATACATCACCAATAAATGCAAAGAATGTCTTGATGTCATCAAGGCTGTACGATAATTTGGATAAGCGACCGCTTCGTTTCGTCATCGGAATGGGGCGGTCTTTTATCCTTAATCTCTGAAAAAAACATGTCAACACAAACTAAACGAATGACTAATTGGCGTTGGTGGTTATGTTCGCTGCTTTTTGTGGCAACCACGGTGAACTATCTTGACCGCCAAGTGCTTTCCCTCACGTATGAGGAGTTTATCAAACCGGAATTTCATTGGACAGATGACCATTATGGAACGATCACCAGTCTGTTCTCCATATTCTATGCTATCGCTTGTCTTTTCGCAGGTAAGTTTGTCGATTGGATGGGCACCAAAAAAGGCTACATGATTGCCATCGGCGTATGGTCGGCAGGCGCATGTATGCACGCGGCTTGCGGTTGGGCTACAGCCCATATCGAGGGTCTGGGTAGTGTAGATGCAATGCGCGCTGTGGAAGCCGGTTCTAATGTTGCGCTCGCTGTCGCCACCACATCGGTCTATCTGTTTTTGCTCTGTCGGGGTATCTTGGCGCTTGGTGAGGCAGGCAACTTCCCCGCAGCCATCAAGGTTACGGCGGAGTATTTTCCCAAGAAAGACCGTGCTTTTGCCACTGCGTTGTTCAATGCCGGCGCATCGGTAGGTGCTCTTGCTGCCCCCTTGTGTATCCCGCCTTTGGCAAAACATCTCGGTTGGGAAATGGCATTTATCATCATTGGTGCTCTCGGTTTTATTTGGATGTTCTTCTGGCAGTTTATGTACGACAAGCCGGAGAATAGCAAGCATGTCAATGAGGCGGAATTGCAGTATATCCACCAGGACGATGCCGAAGAAGTGTCTCCCAAGGCGGCGTCCGAAGTGGAGGAGAAGGCGATTCCGATGTACAAATGTTTTGGCTATCGTCAGACTTGGGCGTTCATCGTGGGCAAGTTCTTCACCGATGGTGTATGGTGGTTCTTCCTTTTCTGGGCACCGTCATATTTCCAAAACCAGTTTGGCTACAAGGCTTCGTCGGGTATGGGGCAGGCACTCATCTTCACCCTCTATGCTATTGTAACTATCCTGTCTATCTTTGGTGGCTATTTGCCTAAGTACTTCGTGGAGAAAAAAGGTATGCAACCATATAGCGGACGTATGTTGGCGATGTTGCTTTTCGCGTTCTTCCCGATGGTGGCACTTTTTGCACAACCGTTAGGCTCGTTCAGTGCGTGGTGGCCTGCTGTCTTGATTGGTCTGGCGGGTGCCGGACACCAGGCATGGTCGGCAAACTTGTTCTCTACGGTAGGCGATATGTTCCCCAAATCGACCATCGCCACCATCACCGGTATCGGTGCTATGGCGGGTGGTATCGGTTCGATGATTATCCAGAAGAGCGCAGGTCGTCTCTTCACCTATGCGGAGACGGCTGGCGAGGCGTTCCAATTCCTTGGTTTTTCGGGTAAGCCCGCAGGCTATTTCATCATGTTCTGTTTCTGTGGCGTAGCATATCTCATCGCGTGGGGTCTTATGAAAGCCCTCGTGCCGAAGTATAGTCCGATTAAAGACTGATTAACGGACACATACATAAAACAAGGTTGATTCTGCATAAGAGTCAACCTTGTTTTATGTATATATATTCATTTGCCATTCCGCTGCCAACTACGGTAGATACACGGTAGATACACGGTACATACACGGTACATACACGGTAGATAATCGGTTTTGCCAAACGGCTCTCATTGTAAACTATGACCAAATTCCTCGCAGACACTTATTTAGCACGATTTTTGTAGTGAACAAAGGGTGATGAAACCGCAAGAAATATCAAATCAGGAAATACTGCGTCGCCGCGATATGCGCGATGTCTTTACGTTCACCATCGACCCGGCAGACGCCAAGGACTTCGATGATGCTATTTCGTTCCAACGCTTGGACGACGGATTGTTGCAAATAGGTGTTCATATTGCCGATGTAACCCACTACGTCAAACCCGGTTCGGATGTGGATAACGATGCGTATGGGCGTGGCACAAGTGTCTATCTCGTGGACAAAGTCATACCTATGCTGCCGGAGGAATTGTGCAACTATCTCTGTTCGCTCCGTCCCGACGAGGACAAACTCTGTATGTCCGTCATTTTTACCATCACGCCGGAGGGGCGGGTGCAGAAGCAGAAACTCTGTCGCACGGTGATATGTTCCAATGCGCGTCTCAACTACGACCAGGCACAGGAAATCATTGAGAATGTGCAGACTACAGCCTGCGACGACCAACTGAAGGACGCCATTCTTGCGCTCAACGGTGTGGCGAAACACTTGCGCACAAAGCGGTTTGCAGATGGTTCTTTGCTCTTGGAGCAGGACGAGATGCGTTTCCGGCTCAACGAGGCGGGCGAACCGGTCGAAATCTATTTCGAGAAGCCCAACGACGCCCATCATCTCATCGAGGAGTTTATGCTGCTTGCCAATCGCACGGTCGCTGCTATGGTCGGAAAGAAACCGTTTGTCTATCGTGTTCACGACAAACCCGACCGCGAAAAGTTGAAGGAATTGCGTGCGTTCAAAAAGCGAATGGGCGACAAGGTACAACCGCAAGTCATTGATATTCTGACTATTCGCGCTATGGCGAAAGCGGTCTATTCCACTCGCAACATCGGGCATTATGGCTTGGCGTTCTCCCATTATACTCATTTCACTTCCCCTATTCGTCGTTACCCCGATATGCTGGTACATCGCCTGCTCGACAAGTATATCCTGAATGGCAAGGGCGACAGTTGGTCGTTGGAGCAATTGGAGGACATGTGTCGTCATTGTACCGATATGGAGATTCAGGCACAGTCGGAGGAGCGTGATTCTATCAAGCAGTATCAGGCAATGTGGATGCGCAATTTCATCGGCGAGGAACTGGACGGGCATATCTCTGGTGTTACCGATTTCGGACTCTTTGTGCAGATTGACGACTCTCATTGTGAGGGACTTATCCGTATCAATTCAATCCGCCGTGGCGACTATTTCCAGTACGATGAGAAAAACTATCGTCTCATCGCCGCCAATTCGGGCGAGACTTTCACGCTTGGCGACCCGCTCCGCATACGTGTTGTGCGTGCCGATGCCGACAAAAGACAGGTCGATTTTGTTTTAGCCGACGAAGATTTCACTCCCAAGCAGAAACACACTCCCAAACCTGCCAAAAGAAATCAAACCCCGCAAAATAAAGAAATCAAACCCCGCAGAACAAGGAAATCAAACTCTGCAAAATAAAGAAATCAAGATTATCCTATTTCTTGCCCATCGCCTGTAAAAGACGACAACGATACGACAACGAAAGCCGTGTAAGATAGGGTGTCGTTGTTCCTTTGCTTTGTCCGTTTTCGGGTTGACTCGTTTCCGTGTTTGTTTGGCTTGTCACGGTATATCGTCATAAATCCATCCGGGCTCTTTTGCTAAAAAATAATCTCTATAGGAAAAATGTCAGGAAATTTCCGACCAATTGTGGGCTTCGACGCGCAGGAGGTCAAGTTGGCGTTTGTAGATACGATTGTATTCGTCCTCTAACAAGGGGTCTTTTTCTAAAATGCTCTCTGCGGCTTGGCGGGCAATCTCCAGAATCTGCCCATCGGTGGATAGGGAGGCGATGTGCAAGTCGAAAGGCAGTCCCGATTGTTGCGTGCCATCCAAGTCGCCCGGCCCGCGCAGTTGCAAATCGGCTTCGGCAATACGAAAACCGTCGTTGGTAGCAACCATAATATCCATTCGTTGGCGTGTCTCTTTGGTGAGTTCAAGCCGCGTGAGGAGAATACAATAACTCTGTTCGGCACCACGTCCCACACGCCCTCGCAATTGGTGCAACTGGCTGAGTCCGAATCGCTCGGCGTTTTCAATAATCATCACACTCGCATTCGGTACATTCACTCCCACTTCAATCACCGTCGTAGCCACCAGAATCTGTGTCTCTCCGGCGGCGAAACGCTGCATTTGCTCGTCTTTGTCTATGGCTTTCATCTGCCCGTGCACCATCGAAATTCTGTATTCGGGAAAGGTGTCGCATAGTTCGTTGTAACCGTTTTCGAGGTCCTGCAAATCGAGTTTGTCGTTCTCTTTGATTAGTGGAAAAACGACATAAACCTGCCTGCCCGCTTGTATCTGTTGGCGGATAAATTGATTAACAGATTGTTTCCGTTGAATAGAATAATGCAGGGTTTGCACAGGCTTGCGTCCGGGAGGCAGTTCGTCGATGATACTCACCCGCAAATCACCATAGACCGTCATTGCCAACGTGCGTGGAATAGGGGTGGCTGTCATCACCAACACATGTGGCGGACAGACGTTTTTTCCCCACAGTTTGGCACGTTGGGCGACTCCGAAACGGTGCTGCTCATCCACCACCACCAAACCGAGATTCGCCCATTGCACATTGTCCTCAAGCAAGGCGTGGGTGCCGATGAGAATATCTATTTGCCCCGCTTGCAAAGCAGGGTGGAGTCGGTCGCGTTGTTTCTTGGTTGTCGAACCGGTGAGCAGAGCCACACGCAGTCCGGCGGGGTTGGTTTCGCTTGCGAGGAACGGTTTCAGAAATTGTGTGAGTGTCTCAAGGTGCTGATTTGCAAGGATTTCCGTGGGTGCCATGATACAGGTCTGATAACCATTATCAATTGCCAACAGGCAACACATCAGTGCCACCAAGGTCTTGCCACTGCCCACGTCGCCCTGCAAAAGACGATTCATTTGTTTGCCCGATTTTAGGTCGGCATGTATCTCGCGAATGACTCGTTTCTGTGCGTTGGTAAGCGGAAAAGGCAGGTTCTGATATACCGAGTTGAAATGTCGCCCTACGATGGGCATCGATAGACCCGCGTTTTGCTCGCGGCGTTTCATCTGGCGCAAAATCTGCAACTGGATATAGAACAACTCCTCAAATTTGAGTCGTTCTCTGGCGCGTTGCATAGCCTGCGTGTTTGGAGGAAAATGAATGTTTTGCAACGCCTCGGTGAGCCCCATTAGGTGATAGTGTTGCAAAATGTCCATTCCGATGACATCGGGTATGCCCAATGCCAAATCGGGCATCAGTTCGGCAATAATACTACGCATTACGCGCGAGTTCAGCCCCGCTTTTTTCATGCGCTCCGTGGTGTTGTAATACGGTTCCAAACCTTGTGTCATCTCCGGTTTGACCTGTGCCATTGGCGTCAGTTCGGGGTGAACAATGTTGTATGCGTGGTTGAAACGGGATGGTTTGCCGAAAAGCAGATACTTCACTCCCTTCTGCAATTTAACATATTGCACGCCCTTAAACCACACTAATTCAATCAGATGTGCTCCATCGGAGAACTGTGCACTGAGGCGTTGTGCCTTGCCCACACCTATCGTGTGCCATTCCACCACCTCGCCTACAATCTGCACGTAGGTCTCCTCGTCTTGTATCTCCGCAATCTTATAAAAACGGCTACGATCGATATACTTAAAGGGGTACTGACGAAGCATATCTTGCGCCGTCTGTACCCCTAATTCTTTACGAAGAATGTCGGCACGCCTCGCGCCGACATTCTTGCAATAGGTAATATCTCTATGGGCTAATTCCACCCAAATCCCATTTAATGAATACTCAATCGATTATTGCAAGCGGAAGTTTACAGGCACGGTGTACTTCACACGCACAGCCTTACCACGTTGTTTACCCGGATTCCACTTAGGCATCGATTTGATGACACGTACTGCCTCTTTGTCGAGCGATGGGTCTCCACCCGAGCGAACCACCTCAACATCCACAATCGCGCCGTCTTTGTTTACCACAAACTGGCAGATAACACGACCTTGGATACCGTTTTCCTGTGCGATAACAGGATATTTTACGTTGTCGCTCAGATATTTGAACAATGCTTGTTGACCACCGGGGAACTCCGGCATAGTTTCTACAACCATAAATATGACTTCCTCTTCCTCTTCCTCTACAGGAGCCTCAACGGGTGGAGCCACTACCACCTCAACGTCTTTATCGTCTTCGGTATTGATTTCGATAGACTCGGTTTCTACATCATCTTCCACCACGTTCAGTACCTCAACCTCTTGTACGGCAGGAGGTGGTGGGGGAGGAGGTGTTGTTTCTTGTGAAGTCTGCTGAATCTCAACTTCTTCCTCAAAAAGGAACTCGCTGTCAGCAACCTCATACTTGGTAACCTCTTTCTCAGTCCATTCAAAAGCGACATAACAGACGCTTAAGACGAAGACAAACCCCATCAATACATAGATGATTTTCTTGTCCTCTAAACTGGCTCTTTGTGACTTTTTAACTTGCATATTGTGTAGTTATTAGATTTCATTGTGCCTGCAACATAATCCGTGCTGAAAAAGGCACTCTCGCAAAAACGACTGCAAATTTACTGCTTTTTTCTGAATGACGCAAATATCTTGGCTATTTTTGTGCAAAATTGTTAGAATACTTGCTATTTAACAATAATTGTAGTATCTTTGCAAATTGATGAGTCAGATAAAACACCTAATACAATCGGCAGGTGCGCGCAATTTCGCTAAACTCTTGTCTGCCAATGTGATAGCCCAAGCAATTGGGCTGTTGGTCTATCCTATTCTGACTCGTTTGTACGCTCCGGACGACTTCGGTCTGCTCAATCTGTTTTTGAGTATCGGCGGGGTGCTTGTGATACTGGCAACGGCAGAATATCAATACGCTATCGTGCTGCCGAAAGACGACAAAAAAGCACAAAGCATAATGCAGGTAGGTGTTCTTATTTCGTTGATAATCACAATGTTAGTGATATTTTCTGTGCCATTCTCGCGATCGATTGCCGTCCTCTTTAATACGCCGACATTGGCACATTGGTATTGGTTAATGCCCTTGTTTGTGTTAGCATCGTCCTGTTGGGTACTCCTTAATTATCATCATACGCGCGACAAACAATTTGGTATGATTAGTACCTACCAGATGTCGCAATCCATACTTAATGCAGGTGCAAAATTGGGTTGTGGATATGCCGGTTTCTTGTCTGGAGGGCTCATCTGCTCTGCGGTGTTCGCACCGGTGTTGGCGGTGTTGGTTGATGTGGTTAGGTCTTGGAAAAAGGGCTTGCGGGAACTCTTGCATATAGATAAAAAAGCGTGTTGTGAAGCGGCGAAAGAATATGCCAATTTTCCAAAATACTCATTGCCGCGTGCCTTGGTAAACAATCTGAGTGGAAATATGCCATCTCTGTTGCTAACTCCGTTTTTCGGATTGGCGAATCTCGGTTTTTGGGGAATGGCAATCACATTGGCATTTCGACCTATCAATATGATTGAGCAATCGTTGTATCAGGTTCTGTTTCAGCATGTTGCAGCCAAAGTCAATCGCCATGAGTCCATCCGTCCTATCTTGCGTCAGTTCTGCATTTGGACTATGGGCATCACCATTCCGTCTTTTCTGATTCTTTATTTTGTTCTCCCTTCCCTCACAAGTTGGCTTTTAGGCGCAGAATGGGAAATCACAGGACACTATATCCGCGTGATGTTACCATGGATGGTGGTTTCTATGTTGGTGGCACCGATATGTTTCCTGAGCGACATCTTTCAGAAACAAGGCGTAGGCTTATTGTTTGAAATTCTGTTAGTTACAATGCGTTTGTTAGGGCTTTGTGTTGGAATATGGACTAGGAATTTCTACTACGCAATTGTCGGATATAGTATTGCGAGTACCATTGTTATCTTTATGCAAGCAGTATGGTACGCCTGCTTGGTAAAACGTTACGAGCGCAGTTGTCTTAACGGGTAATTTGTTGATATACATCCACAAGATACTTTCCGACATTATCGTACCTGTATGTCTCACCATACGGTCGAATAGCACTCGCGGGGAAGTCTTGTAGGTGGTCCATCATATAGAGAATGGCATTTGTTAGGGCGGTTTCATCTTCAATAGGTACAAGTATTCCACAATTGCTATTTGTCATTTCGGGTATCCCTCCCGCACGACTGCTGATGATGGGAAGTCCTACAGCCATACATTCAGATAATACTACGGGAGCATTTTCATAACGCGAGAATAATACAAAGGCATCGCTGGATTGCATCCATGTGCATACTTCTCTCGGAGTCAGTTCGCCTGTGAAATGGAGCATTCCATCGGGGAAGTGCAAACTATCGGCATAAACCTTGTCTTCGGAAAAATCAATTCCTGTGCCGATAATCACAAATTCGAAATCCTGACGTATATCTGCTACCTTGCGAACAGCCCGCAGCATACCTTGTATATTCTTGGCACGCTCGTCAAAACAACTGACATGGAGGAGACGAAACTTTTTGTTGCGTGGAATAATGTCGGATGCCTCTTCGTAAAAAAAATCATCTACCACATTATGTATTCGTTCCCAACGTTTGCAGGTGATGCCGCATTGTTTCATGGCGTCTTCAAGCATCTGACTGACAGGCAGTATGCAAGATGCCTTGCGCGCGATATGTTTCATTATTCTACCATGCCAACCTCCTCGAAAAGAAGCATTAACGGGCAGATAACCACTCCAGTGTTCTACAACGATGTATGGTATTCGATGCCAAAAACGTAGCCACAATGCAAGTAACCCGTTTTTGTCCAAGACGTTCATTTGTACTATGTCTGGCAAACCCCATTCTCGTCTGAGTGTTTTCCATCCGCGCCATATCTCCCATAACCACCGTACACCTGTGGCTTCGGAGAAAAGCACGCGCACATCAACCCCTTGCTGTGCTACCGCCTCGGCATGCTTTTGCACAAACAATCCCGCCATCGCATCTCGCTTGGTAGGATACCATGCGCTGAGAAATAGTACTTTCATATCTCCCTCGTTGTCTAATATCTCCCAAACTACCAATTACCTATATCTCCACTCTCTCATCTTGTTCCACCAAACTGCCAATCGGAAGAATGGTTTATAGTATTTTTCCACACTATAATATGTGGTGGGTGTGCTGCCAAATTGTTTATAGTGGTTGGCAACTCCGCGAATCATACTCCCTTCAAAGTCAAACGTTACTTGTTTTTCGCGTGCCAATTTGATGCTCTCCAATACGAGCAATGCCCCCGCCCCCGCGTTCTTATGTTCCAAACTGTAGCATGGTATCAGGTAGTACATCAGTCGGTTGTCCCATACAAGGAACGCCGCCGCGCACACTTCGCCGTCTGCCGTCTGCACACTCAGTATCTCACATTGTCCGTGTCGTTTGGCTTTGCGTTCCAACACGAGGAAAAACTCCCGCGAGTAGGTCAGTTGTTTGCGTTGTTCTGCCATACATCGCGCATGAAAACGATAGAAATCTTCCGGCGACATTCCTCGCTCGGTATGCAAACTCAATGCTCGTTGCAATTGGCGTTTCTTGTTTTTTGAAAAATTATTGATTACCTTGTTCAGGTCGCTCAAATCTTCTATTCTATAGGTTACGCGCTCGCGGGTCTTGAATCCCAAGGCTCGCATAGCGTCCACGCACAGGCTACCGGTCGGATATTGCTGATAGTAGTACGACAATTTCAGTTTCTCCAACTGTTCTGCCAATTGTCGGCACACTTCCGCCGTCTGCCATTTATCCTCGGTCGTTTTCGAATCCACCCAGATACCTCCAATCTGTGTCTGTTGGGGCATCACTATGTAGTGCATCCACAATCGTTTACGCAGCAAATAGGGGAGTACTGCCAGTATCTCCCCCTCTGCGTCTTCTGCAATCAGAACGTCCCATTCCTTACCCGCGCACACCGCCTCCAACCACCACGGTTGCATGGTTAGTGGCATGTATTCTTGCTCTTTCGCCCATTCTATAAAACGCTCTTTATTGCTCATTTTCAGTCTGTTAGCACAATGGATATTCTTTTCTTTGCCACTATCGGCAAATCTTTCACTATTCGGTTAAAGCGACAAAAATACTACGGAACAAACGCCCGCTGTCTTCTTTTTGCTCTCCTTAAATATATATATATTAGAAGATATTTTCTTCCTCCTGGAATCCGTCGTTGACGCTCTGCTCGTTGTTTTCTTCTATAGGCGTGTTATCAGTTATACGGTTCATATTCTGATATTCGGCGGGGCGATAGAGAATTTGTACATTCTCGGCGATAATCTCTGTCTTGCGGCGCACTTGTCCGTCTTTCTCCCATGTGCGAGTCTGTAATTTGCCTTCCACATAGATTTTCATCCCTTTGCGCACGTAGCGTTCCGCCCATTCGGCGAGGTTGCGCCATAGCACGATAGGGTGCCATTCGGTCTTGTCTGGTACTTGTGTTCCATTTTGCATGGTATAACCGCGTTCTGTGGTTGCAAGGTTAAAGTTTGCGATGGCTACTCCGCGGTCGAGGTAGCGCACTTCCGGGTCGGAACCTACGTTTCCGATTAGAATTACTTTGTTTACGGACGACATGTTTAGTCAGTTTTTATTTAGGGTCATTATAAAAATTGTGCAACGCATGCATAATTGCCGCAAAATTACGACTTTTTTTGCACATATCAAAATTTTGCACTAACTTTGCGGCACTTTAATGAAATTTCTGTTTATGAGACACACACAACTATGGGTGCTATCCCTTGCTATCCTATTCAGCACCGCTATTTTTGCACAAAACGAGATGTATGTGCGGTGTATTGCGTTTTACAATCTTGAAAACCTGTTCGACACTATCCACGATGAAGGTAAAAACGATTATGAGTACCTGCCTAACGGAGGTATGAAATGGACATCGCTCAAATACGAACACAAAATTCATAATATGGGATACGCTATCTCACGACTTGGAACCGACGAAGACCCACGCGGAGCAGTCTGCGTAGGCGTTTCCGAAGTGGAGAATATGCGTTGTATGGAGGATTTGTGCAAGGAAACCAACAAGTACGACCGCCGCTACAAACCTATCCTCCTCGAGGGACCCGATCGCCGCGGTGTGGACGTTGGTTTTATGTACGACAGCACGGCGTTTCGGCCGGTAAATGTCAAAGGGCATGAGTTGCACGCTCACTATGCAGATGGAGGTGTGGTGCGCACCCGTCTTCAGTTGCTCATTTCGGGCTATCTCGTTGGCGAAGGTTCACCGGAGAAAATTCATATCTTGGTCAACCACTGGCCGAGTCGTTATGGTGGAGAACTCTCTTCCCGCCCCTCGCGAGACACGGCTGCTATGCTCACTCGGAGCATTTGCGATAGTATCTATCGTCGTGAACCGCAAGCGAAAATCATCATCATGGGCGACCTCAACGATGACCCGTTCAATCATAGTTGCGCCGAAGTGTTGGGAGCAAGAAAAACCCGCGAAGAGGTGGAACCGCAGGGCTATTTCAATACGATGTGGCAGAAACTCGACCGTGGCATTGGCTCGTTGGCGTACAATGGCAGTTGGAATCTCTTCGACCAGATTATCATCTCCGAACCGTTGATGAACACCAAGTTGGAATCGGGCAAGTGGACGTATTGGAAATCGCAGATATTTAATAAGGACTTCCTCACCGTCCAAGAGGGAAAGGACAAAGGTACGCCCCTCCGTACACACAAAAGTGGTGTGTGGCAGGATGGGTATGGCGACCACTACCCCACGATGATTTACCTCATTCGACGCAAGTGATACCTCCCTCCGTTTTCGGACTATATATAATAAGGTGTCGTCTTTGAAAATCTGCAACATTTTCGCCATTTTCTGAGTGGAGAAATTTAGCGGGTCTAAAGCGGGTTTGACCGGAGGCAAACAAATCGAAAAATAGAACATATAATATATAAGGTCAATGGTGGGCAAAACCATAGTCCGCTCAAAAACAAAATGAAACAAACTCTCACTCGTAATACCACGCCCATTCGCATGCGCAATTATGGGCGGATTATTCAGGATATGATTGCGTATGCATGTACTATCGAAAACCAACAGGAGCGTGAAACGTTGGTAATATACATAGCGCAATGTATGCGTCAGAAAAATCTGGTTTGGAACAAAGACCAAGAGTCCGGTTTGGCACGTGTGCGTGAAGACTTGGAACTGCTCTCCGATGGCAAAATCAATTGTGATTTTCCGGCTTTCAACGCTTTGCCTGTAGCGCGTCTCGCTGTTCTTGACCAAAACAAAAAAAAGAAAAGATAGGGGTTTATACCTACTACTGCACGGTAGTCCGGCAGCGTCGAGCAGGCGTATCCGTCTGAGATACCGAATACCGACCCTATCAGAAGGCTGTGTGGAAAAGGTGATAAACTCAGGTTTATAAACTTTTTTTCTTTCGTGGATTTTCTGAAAGTCCTCAACAAAAACACCATGACAACAGAACCAAGCCCGTACAAAGTGTTTGCGGGGTCTAAGGGCGAAGCCCTTGCTCAACGTATCTGCGACCACCTCGGTTGCAAGTTAGGAGACGTACACATCGACCGTTTCTCAGACGGTGAGTTTGCTGCCTATTTCAATGAGTCTGTGCGCGGACATTCGGTCTATCTCGTGCAGCCCACATGTCCTACAAGCGACAACCTCATGGAATTGCTCCTCATGATTGACGCTGCCAAGCGTGCAAGTGCTTACAAGGTCATCGCTGTCATCCCATATTTTGGATGGGCGCGTCAGGACAGAAAAGACAAACCGCGTGTTTCCATTGGAGCGAAACTCGTGGCAAATATGATTCAAGGCGCAGGTGCCGACCGTGTTATCACAGTGGACCTCCACGCCGACCAGATTCAAGGGTTCTTCGATATCCCGGTTGACCATATCTATGGTTCTAATGTTCTCGCACCCTATATTGCGAGCCTTAATCTCAAAAAACTCATCGTGGCATCGCCCGACGTGGGGGGCTCAAAGCGTGCTGCCACTTTCGCCAAGAAATTGCACGGGCTTACCGAGCGCGAAGTGCCGATGGTGATATGCTACAAACAACGTGAGATTTTCAACCAAGTAAGCGAAATCCGCGTTCTGGGCGATGTGTACGGAAAAGATGTTGTCATTTGTGACGATATGGCAGACACCGCAGGCACACTCTGCAAAGCAGCAGAAATAATGAAAAAATCTGGTGCCAAGAGTGTCCGCGCTGTCGTTAGTCATGGTATTATGTCCGGTCCCGCCTGCGAGCGTATTGAGAATAGCGAATTGGAGCAACTGATTTTCACCGACTCCCTGCCTTTTGACACCAATCGTTGCAGCAAAGTGCATATCGAGAGTCTGGCAGAACCTATTGCAAGCACTATCAAAGCAATACAGACCCACTCCTCTGTCAGCGAGTGTAATATCCACTAACCGACCAATTTGAATTATCCATAGCACCTATAGGACTATACGGACTATAGGTGCTATACTAATCCCTACCGATATATAACCCTGCTCACATTATTACATAATCTCCCTGAAAAAGAAATGAAGAAACCACTTTTCGTACTACTTTTGTTCGCACTTGCCCTCATATCTTGTAGCAACAAGAAACCGGTTGTAGTGGAGCGTCCTGCTTTTGTGGCAGACTCTGCCTACCAGTTTATCTCACGCCAACTCCGTTTCGGACCGCGTGTCCCAAACAGCAAAGCGCATACCGACTGTGCCGTCTTCCTTTTGCAGCAACTGCGCAACTACGGCGCGGAGGTCGAATTGCAAAAAGGCACGATGCTTGATTATAGTGGACGCCCGCAACCTATATTTAATATCATCGGTCATTTCTACACCGACGATATCCGTGACCGTTCACGTATCTTGCTTGCCGCGCATTACGACACCCGTCCTTGGTGTGATGAGGAAGAAGAGTACGAAAATCGGTTCCTCAATGTACCGGGTGCCAACGATGGTGCCAGTGGGGTAGGTGTCTTGTTGGAGGTTGCGCGCCAACTCGGAAAGCAGTTGGAGGACTCTACGCTTGCCACTCCCGTAGATATCATCTTCTTCGATTGTGAGGACATGGGGACACCTCAATTCTACACAGGCGTCGAGCGTGAGAACACATGGTGCCTCGGTAGTCAACTCTGGGCGACGGAGTATGCCGGCAATAGCCCTCGTGCCAACTATCGTTTTGGCATTTTATTGGATATGGTGGGTGCCCCCGATGCGTCTTTCCCGCGCGAGATGTATTCCACGCAATATGCCGAGAGTTATGTCGAAACGGTATGGCGTGCGGCTTCAGCATTGGGATACGGGCGTTATTTTATCAACCAACAGGCATATCCTATTGTGGACGACCACTATTATATCAACACCATCGCGGGGATTCCGTGCATAGATATTATTCACTATGATGTCCGCAATGCCACAGGGTTTCCCTCGTGGTGGCATACCCGTCAGGACGATATGCGCAACATCAGCACCGCCACCCTCCAAGCCGTCGGCGAAACCGTCCTCTCCGTTCTTCGCTAATTCCTCCCATTATCCTCCCCCAAAAAGTATCCCAAAAATTCCCCTAAACAGGTTGCCCATCATGTCGGCAACCTGTTTTTTATCAATATAAAAGACCTCTCTCCCAAAAATGATGTCAAATTAGTATATAGATAGGGCTAAGAAATGGTGTGCTATTGCATATTTCAGATATTTGTTGTACTTTTGCAGCGCATACATTGATAATGAAATACCGCACTATTGTCATATTATTGTGTATCGTGTGCTTGTCGTCGGCGATGAGTACCTCGGCTGTTACGCGTGTGGAACGTCAGTTGGCACCCAATGAGTTTCGCATAGGTTGGGGGGATATGCTGTACGAAAAAAAAATGTACCACAATAGCAATAGCACCAATAACTATCATTACACGGGGCATGTGTTTGCGGAATACCATCATTATTTTCTACCTTGGTTCTCTTTGGGCATCGCGGCTGACTACGAGCATGTGTGGTGGGATGTGATACGCGATGGGATGACTCCTCTGCCTACTCCCGACAAAAATCATTTTTTCTACAATGCATCGCTCTTGCCCTCAATGCGCTTCACCTATTGCCACAAACCGCACGTGAACCTTTATTCGGCGTTGCTGTTTGGCCTGACGGTGAATGGAGGAACGGAAATTGATATGTATGGGCGCAAGACTGCCTTTTCTCCTGCATGGGGAATCACTCTGATGGGAATCACTGTCGGAGGACAACATTGTTTTGCCTCGGTTGAAATAGGTGGACTACATGCGCTGTCGGGCAGAAACTTTATTTATATGATAGGTTCACGTAAAATCGCCCTTTCGTTGGGTTTTAATTTCTAAAAGAAGATGCCAATGAAACATACACATATTATATATTGTGTTCTTCTCGCCTTCCTATTGGTGGCATGCCGCCCCTATGAGCCTGAGTATGTGGACTTTACCAAGTACAAAGACTATCCAAATGCTTTTGTACCTATGCGCGAGACCATATCCGATGTGCGTGATGAGCAACCATGGGATATAGAAACCTCTCCGTGGTGCGGTTCTGATTCCACTCGCCGACCTATGCACACTTCGCCGCTCACGGTTACCGATGTGGCGCGGGGGTATCTCGAATCCATGCTTTCATACAAGGTGCGTCAGGTCGCAGGCACGTATCGTAGTATTAATGTCCGTGGAGACACCATCATAGTGTCGGGCAAGTTTTTCTACCCCGAGAATGGAGTCATCAAAAACTTGATGATTGTGTCGCACTATACCATCGGTGCCAACCACGAAGCACCCTCCGAGACTTTTAGTTTCGAGGGAATGTATGCAGGTATGGGATATGGCGTGGTGATGGCGGATTATATCGGCTATGGTGTCACGGTCGATAGTATCCATCCCTATTTGCAAGCGGAGACGACTGCCCACAATGTCATTGATATGGCACTCGCCGTGCGTCCGTTTATCGCCGAGCGGGGACTCAAGGTGCTTTCTGATTCGGTCATTCTCATGGGCTATTCGCAGGGAGGGGCTACCACTTTGCACGTACAACGTGTGATGGAGTCGTTCCCGTTCTATCAGAAGCAATTCAAAATCAAGAAAGTATATGCGGGCGCGGGTCCGTACGACATCGCGCGTACCTACGACTATTGTATCAAGATGGACGAAACAGGGATTCCTTGTGCCGTACCGTTGATTATTCAGGGTATGAGTGCCGGTATGGAGAAACCGTTGGATATGTCTTTCTTCTTCAAAGAACCTCTGTTGAGCAATTACCCCGAGTGGATTAACTCCAAGAAATATACGGTCAATCAGATGTCCACGCTCATCGGCGTCAATCGGCTCAGCGAGATTCTTACCCCCAATGGCACCGACCGTACTAATCGTGAGACTGCACGGTTCTATGTCGAACTCGCAAGCAATAGTATTCCCGCCGACTTCGTGCCGAAGGCACCGTTGTATATGTTCCATTCCGAAGACGACGAGACTGTGCCGTTCATCAATTCGCAGTTGATGCAACGACAGTTTCGTGCGCAGAAAGCAGACGTAGTGTACAATTTCGGACACTATGGCACACACATGCGAGGGGCTACCATTTTTATGAAAGCTGTCGCAGACGATTTGAAAAAAATAAACCGTTAAAAAGCAGACAAGATGAAACGAATACATATCTTATCAATCCTGTTCCTACCATTTCTGTTCGCAGCGTGTCAAATGGAGGTGGATAATAACACACTCGATATAACGGTGTTGCATGTGCAGTCGAAACAAGCACATATCGAGATTTTTCCGAAGTCCAACGAATTCTATTATATGTATGGCGCGGTCAAGGTAGAGGACTATAAAACCTTCAAAAACGATAGACGCTTTATTGATCATAACTTTGATGAGAACAAAGAACTTTGGCGTACATTCAACGAGATTCTTGCCGAAAACAACCTTCCGACACAGTCTATCGAAGAACTTTTGTTTTACAATGGTGCGGTAGATGATATTTTGTCCAACCTCGAACCAAACACCGACTATTATGTCTTTGCCTATTGTCTCAACGAGCGTAAACGACCCATTCATACGCTGATAAAGCAACCTTTTACCACCCCCGCCAAACCACATTCGGACATCACGTTTGATTTGCAAATGGCTGATAATGAGACCGTTGTGATAACGCCCTCCAATCAGGATTCCTATCTTTGGAAAATCAATTCTAAAGAGGAGGTCTTTGGGCTATTTCAGTTGGACCAAAACGATGAGTCCCTCAATATGCAGGTATTGATTACCTCGTGGTTCTACCATTTTTTGCAGGTTTATTACCAATGGAATTTCAATATCCCCACTACGGGTCGTGATGTCATCAAACTTTCGGAGCGCATTGAGCGTCCTCTCAAAGACGGTGATGTTTTCTTCATCGGTTGTGTGGGTTATACCACAGAGGAGACCACCCCTCACTATCTCTATAGAATCACTTACCACACTTCGCAGCCATCCGTGTTGGAGAATATAGAGAAGGTGTATGGTACTCCCGACACCTCCGATAGCGACGATTCTATCGCCCTTGCGCTCAATCTCTTGCGTCGCAATCCTCAACGACTCTCAGCCGCCCCTTTCCGCATTCTGCAACAACGCAGATAGACTTACATGTAAAAGTGTACGATTATTTGTACGGATTAACTTCTTGGCACAATTGGCTCAGTTGATCGAGCAGTGCCAAATACTCCTCTTTACTGATACGCCCTGTGGCGTAATCTTCGTTTAGGTCAGGCTTTCCGTTTGCTTCTTTTAGAATGTTGTTTTGTATGGCTTTTGAGCGTTTGCCGAATTCGCTGTTGCATAGAAAGTTCAACATCGCATCATCGTTAGGATAGAGAGCATTGAGCGAATCCTGTAATGCCGCAAAACGACAATGTTTGTTGAATTGTAGGACGGCAAACTCTTGGTAGGTCTCCCGTTCCACCACTTGGTGCAGCATAATTTCTTGCCTGTCGCAGATGGCGTTCACATCTGACAACATGGATTGTTTCTTCTGCTCAAAAGCGGCTTCCTCTATGGTTTGTTGGTGCCGGGTATATGCCAAGGTGCATAGTACGGCACATACCACTAACGCAATCGTACCGGCGAAAGACACAACTCCTTTCTGCAGTTTTTCATAGCGAGAAATACCTTTCCGCAGTTCGGCAATGTTTTTGTAGTGCCGTTTGCGGCAGACACAGGCAACTGGCTTGTACCCTCGCAGGTGCAATAGGTCGATAAGGTCTGCCAAACGGAGCAGGTCGTCTTGCAAGTCGTTTGGCGCGGGTGTGGCGGAATCGTCGGTATCGCTCAGCCCGAAATCTATCAGTTTCACGTTTTCCCCGTTGCGGGTAACGAGTATGTTGCCGGGTTTCAGGTCATGGTGTACCAACTGTCGTGCGTGCAGATACTCCACAGCATCAAGCAGTTGCGTCAGTACACGCTGCCGTTTCTGCCTATTGGGTTTGGTGGCGAGCCATCTGTCCAATGTCTCTCCGTCCACTGCCTCCAATATGATACACCGCCCTATGTCCGGTACCTCTTCCAATGAGTAGGTCGCCACTATATTTGGGTGTACCAACTGCATGCCGAGACGAAACTCCCGCTCTTGCAGCAGACGAAAATCGGTCAGAGACTGCTGTTCTTTGGTCAGCCCTTTCAGTATAAACCAACGACCGTACCGCTTGCCGCGATAGAGCACACTATGCTGGCGACGCTGCAATAGCATTATCTCTTGCCATAGTGCAGTAACATCTCCTGCAACGATAAAACTCGAATCTGAGTACTCTGTTTCTTCCATTTGTTATGATAGTATTTGGGCACTGACAAGTCCGGTCTTGCTGCCTGCCACGTATGATGTAGGTGTATTCTCTCCGCGCCGCAGATTGTCAAGATACATCGGCTGCCCTATGAGGAAACACGCAGTATCGAATCGGTCGCCTTCACGTAGTTTGCTGTTTTCGGCAGTCTCTACACAAAAACCTGTCCCGCCTTCATAGCGGAACACGCATCGCCTGTTCGGTAGCCAGGTTACCTCAACGCGGTCGCCCGGTGTCAGTTGACCGGTATGAATACCTTTGCCTGTAAAAGTATCGCTTTCCACCTCACTACGCTGATTAAGGGCGGCAAGATATGTCTCCCAATCGGCAAAACCGAGAAACTGCGACAATAGGCACAGCGTACTGCGCCGGGTGGTATCTGCCCCGTCAATATAGCCCCACAGACGTTTCAACGTAGTGGGGGAGATGTTCTCATGTAGTCGCTCCCAAATAACACCTGCCAGAAACTCAAAATCATACGGAGTGCATATTTTCCGTTTCAATTCCCGTTCTATGTCCTGTCTCAGAGCCAATATCTCCGGTGCTCGTTTATCCATAATGTATTCCCTTCCTCATAACATATCCGTATCCTAAAATCTAAAATCGCCCCCCCGTGATTCCTAAAATCTAAAATCGCACAAAGTTACATATTATTTTGCATCTATGCAAGTCCTTTTTGGTTCATAATATATATCCCCCCTTCCGCCCTATATATTTTGCCACGGTATGCCGTCACACCAAATATTCATAATCAGCATATCGGGTGATTAAGGGATGATTCCGCTGGGGAACGCAACCCATAATGGATTTTGTAAGGTACAACTTGGGGAAACTAATTTGTGATTTTTGGGTTGCATATCTGTTTTTTTTTCAGTACCTTTGCAGACGAATTTTTCCTCTAACAACAGATATGTAACAAAACAGATATGAATTTTACGCATTTACATGTACACTCGCAGTATTCGGTGCTTGACGGAATGAGCAAAGTGCCGGATATAGTGGATAAATGTCTTAGGACAGGAATGGGGGCTGTGGCACTGACTGACCACGGTAATATGTACGGTATCAAGGAGTTGCTCGATTATTGTAAGAAAATCAACGGGAAGAATAAGGAGGCTTGGGAAACGAAACAGGAGGATTTGTTGCAGGCTGCCGCCGAAAAGGGAGAGACCTACGAAAAGCAACCATTTGTGCCTTTCAAACCCATTGTGGGGGTAGAAGCATATTGTGCGCGCAGGGGACGCCATTCGATGAGCGATGAGAAAGCCGTGAACGGTGAGGGGCGACAATACACCATCGACCGTTCCGGGTGGCACCTGATATTGTTGGCGAAAAACATGACCGGCTATCACAACTTGTGCCGAATTGTGAGTGCCGGGTTTATGGAAGACGCATTCAACTACACCGCGCGTATTGACAAAGACCTGTTGCAAGAGTTCCACGAGGGAATCATCTGTTCGTCGGCATGTTTGGGTGGGGAGTTGTCGCAGAAGATAATGGCAGGGGACATCGAGGGAGCGGAAGAAGCGATAGAATGGTTTAAGTCGGTCTTTGGCGAGGACTATTATATCGAGATACAACGCCACCAAACCGACAAGCCTGGAGGCGACCAAGAGGTGTATCAGAAACAGAAAGAGGTCAATCCTGTGTTGATAGATTTAGCGCATAACCATGGCGTGAAGATTATCTGTACCAACGACTCGCACTTTGTTAATGAAGAGAACGCCGAAGCGCACGACCGACTTATCTGCTTGAGTACCAACCATTTTGTGGACGATGTCAATCGTATGCATTATACCAAACAAGAGTGGCTTAAGACACCGGAAGAGATGTATTCTGCTTTTTCTGACATCCCCGAAGCGCTGGAAAACACGCAGGAGATTGCTGATAAAGTGGAGATTTACGACATCGACCACGGACCTATCATGCCGCTGTTTGATATCCCGAAAGATTTTGGCACAGAAGAAGATATACGGCAAAAATACACGGAGGAAGACTTGTGGCAGGAGTTTATGACCGATGAACATGGGCAAAATCCGCTGAGTGAAAAAGATGCACAAAAACGGTTTAAGAACCTCGGCGGGTATGAGCGAATGTATCGTATCAAGTTTGAAGCCGAGTATCTGAGTTTCTTAACTTGGAATGGTGCTAAAAAACGCTACCCCATATTGGAGCCTTTCTTGCAGAATACCAAGGGATTAGACTATCACTATTGGGGTGCGGCGCAGTTGGACGAACAGCAGCGCGAGATAGTGAATCGTATCTTGTTTGAGTTGCACGTAATGAAGACGATGGGTTTCCCCGGTTACTTCCTTATCGTGATGGATTTTATCCGTGCCGCACGCGAGGAGTTAGATGTAAGTGTGGGGCCTGGGCGTGGAAGTGCGGCGGGGTCGGTAGTGGCTTACTGCCTGCATATCACCGACTTAGACCCGCTGAAATACGACCTTCTGTTTGAGCGTTTCTTGAACCCTGACCGTATCTCGCTGCCCGATATAGATACCGATTTCGATGACGCGGGGCGCGGAAAAGTGTTGGATTGGGTAAGCAAGAAATATGGAGAGACGCACGTGGCACATATCATCACCTATGGCAAGATGGCGACCAAATCGGCGATTGCGGATGTGGGGCGTGTGCAGCGTGTGCCTTTGGCGAAAGTGAACGAACTCAAATCGTTTATCCCCGACAAGGGCTTTCCGGAAAATATCAAGGATGAGAAAGGAAAACCGCCCAAGGTAAACCTGAAGAACTGCTATAAGTATGTGGACGAACTGAAACGCGAATACGAATCGGGCGACGCCGAAATACGCAGTATGCTGGAATATGCGCAGCAGTTGGAGGACACTATTCGCCAAATAGGTATCCACGCCTGCGGTGTGATTATCGGTGCGGACGACTTGACGAAGTTCGCCCCCCTGTCGAGCGTGGAGGACAAGGATACCAAGCGGCGTGTGTTGGTAACGGAATACGACGGGCATGTGATTGAGAGTGTGGGACTTATCAAGATGGACTTTCTCGGATTGATAACCCTGACCATCATCAAGGAGTGTATCAAAAACATCAAAAAAGTACACGGTATTGATGTGGACATCGACCATATCTCGATAGAAGACCCCGATACCTACAAACTCTTCCAAGAGGGACGCACGACAGGTGTGTTCCAGTTTGAGTCTGCCGGTATGCGCAAGTATATGAAGGAGTTGAAACCGACCGTCATCGGCGACATCATCGCCATGAATGCCCTCTACCGACCGGGACCTATGGACTATATCCCGCAGTTTATTCGGCGCAAGCAGGGGCTCGAACCCGTAACGTACGACATCCCGATTATGGAGAAATACCTCAAGGACACCTACGGCGTTACGGTCTATCAGGAGCAGGTCATGCTTTTGTCGCGCTTGTTGGCGAACTTCACACGCGGCGAAAGCGACAAACTCCGCAAGGCGATGGGTAAGAAGCAGATGGCTATCCTGCAAGAACTGAAAGGTAAGTTTATGGCAGGCGGAAAAGCCAACGGGCATGACGAAAAAGTGTTGGATAAAATTTGGAAAGACTGGGAGAAATTTGCCTCTTATGCGTTCAACAAATCGCATGCTGCCTGCTATTCGTGGGTGGCATACCAGACCGCTTACCTCAAAGCACACTATCCTGCCGAGTTTATGGCTGCCAACCTGACTGTCTCGAAAGATGACATCAAGGAAGTAACGAAGTTTATGGACGAGTGCAAAGCGATGAAGATTCAGGTCTTGGAGCCGGATGTGAACGAGTCGGAACTGAACTTCACCGTCAATAGCAAGGGCAACATTCGTTTTGGCTTAGGCGGTATCAAAGGTGTGGGCGAAGGGGCTGTGGAAGCGATTATCAATGAACGTACCAAAAACGGCAAATACAAAGATATCTTCGATTTTCTGGAGCGCGTAAACCTCTCGGCTTGCAACCGAAAAACCGTTGAGAACCTGGCACTTGCAGGGGCTTTCGACTGTTTCGAGGGACTCTATCGCGAGCAGTTGCTTGCCACAAATAGCCGCGGGGAGAACGTCTTGGAGACCTTGATGCGCTATGGAAATATGTACCAGCAGGACAGACAACAACAGCAAAACTCCCTCTTTGGCGATTTGGGCGACGAGGGGGTGGATATACAACACCCGGAGTTGCCGCAGGTACAGAAATGGTCGGCTATCGAGCGGCTCAATATAGAAAAATCGCTCATCGGTATTTTTCTCTCCGCGCACCCTCTGGACGAGTACGAATTTGAGGTAAAAGAGATGTGCAACATCACCACTGAACAACTGACACAGTTCGACGCTTGGCGCACCCCCGATAGCCGCAAAACGGCTATGGCACAAGCAGATAACTTCAACGAGGAGGTCGAAGGGGAAGCCCTCAAGACACTGACCCCGAAAGAGCTTTTTCAGAAATATAAGAACCAGCCTGTCCGTTTCGGCGGTATCGTTACATCGGCAGAAGAAGCAGTATCCAAAAAAAATAATCCCTACGGACGATACACAATAGAAGATTACTCGGGGAGTTTCAAAATGGTACTATTCGGTGAGGCTTACACCAAGAACAGCGCATTGCTCAAACCGAACTTGTATGTGTATGTTACAGGCATTATCCAGCAGCGAGGTACAGGTATGCGTTGGTTCCACGAAAAGAACGATGACGAGGCAGAATTTGAGTTCGCAATACAAAAAGTGGAGTTGCTCAAAGATGTGCAGGACACCTATATGTCGTCAATTTGTCTCGCTATTCCGTTAGAGAATGTTACACAGGAGTTGATAGACGAATTGGTGGCACAATGCGAATCGAACAAGGGCAAGTCGCGCTTGTGCGTACAGGTGCAAGACACACTCCACAATAATCGTATCGTGCTTTCCTCCAAATCGACACGGGTACACATTACGCCCGATTTCTATAAGTGGTTGAAAATGAAAGAAATGGATAATGTACTTACTATCCACACCGAGCAGCAATAAATCACCTTTTGGGATATCGAATTTGTTATAAGATGCTTTTAGAATAGTATAAGTAAAAGTAAGGTGGATGTCAGGAGGATATCAGGAGGATAGACAAAGTTTACCGATTTTATTTCTATAAAAAATGACATATCAACAAACACTTGAATATCTCTACGCCTCGCAACCTGCGTTTCATTTGGT
Source organism: Bacteroidales bacterium (assembly GCA_050872525.1). Taxonomy (GTDB): domain Bacteria; phylum Bacteroidota; class Bacteroidia; order Bacteroidales; family Paludibacteraceae; genus Colicola. The sequence continues at coordinate 27,316 of JBNMHB010000005.1, forward strand.
GGGCGGGGCGGCGTACAAACCCGGGTTGGACAATACATACAGTCTGATGGAACATCTCGGAAACCCCTACCGTAAGTTCCGGTCGGTGCATATTGCAGGTACCAACGGAAAGGGTAGTACATCGCACCTCATCGCCGCTTCATTGCAGGCTTCTGGGTTGCGCGTGGGGCTATATACCAGTCCGCACTTGGTGGATTTCCGAGAACGTATTCGCCTCAATGGGCAGATGGTTTCGGAGGAATATGTGGTGCGCTTTGTGGACGAAAACAAAGACTTTCTGGAAGAGATACGCCCCTCCTTTTTTGAGACCACTATGGCTATGGCATTTGCCTATTTCGCTGATATGCAGGTAGATGTGGCGGTGGTGGAAGTGGGACTCGGCGGGCGGCTCGACTCCACCAACATCATCACGCCCATGCTCTCCGTTATCACCAATATCGGTCTTGACCATACCGAGTTCTTGGGCGACACATTGCCGAAGATTGCGTATGAGAAAGCGGGAATCATCAAACCCGATGTGCCTTGTGTGGTGGGCGAAACCGACCCGCAGACAGCCCCCATCTTTTTGCAAAAAGCAGATGAATGTCATATACTCGGCGAGGGATTGGAAACCACCGATTGCCGGCTATGGTTTGCTGACCAATGTGGCTATCTGCGTCGTTGCCGAATGAGAGAAGTGCCTGATTGTCAGTTGTATGGCATATATCAGGACAAGAATCAACAGACTGCTTACGTGGCTCTCCGTGTTTTGCAAAACTATAGTCCGATAGGCAACAAAATCACCGCTGAGGCTATCCGCCGCGGTTTTACCGAAGTATGCACGCTCACAGGTTTGCGCGGACGATGGGAAATAGTGGCACACGAACCCCTTACTATCTGTGATACAGGGCACAACTCGCACGGACTGCACTATGTGGCAGAGCAGTTGAACGAACTGCAAAAGCAAAAAAAATCCACCCTCTACATGCTGTTCGGCATGGTTTCTGATAAAGATGTAGAGGTGGTTATGCACCTTTTGCCTGCCACGCACACCCTTGATGGTATCAACTATCGTGTTCAATACTATTTTGTGCAACCGGACACCCACCGTGCCATCCCTGCCGTCGAAATGCTGCAACGCTGGCAGAAGATACATCCGGAAGACACTGCGGCACAGGCTATCCCCGATATTGAGGAGGCTTTACGTATGGTGCAAAGTATTGCTAATCAGCAAGATATAATCTTCATCGGCGGCAGCAACTACGTGGTCGGCACCGCACTGAAATTGTTTGTCTGACCTCTAACAGCAGGGGCGGTCTAACCTCCAACAGCAAAGCGATCTAACATCTCAAATATATGAAAAAACTATTCTTTTTTGCACTCGTGAGCATGGCACTCATCAGTTGCACCCAAACTCAACAAACAACCACTATGCAAACTCCTATCGACAACATTCTTACCCGCGTTTCGGTGCGTCAGTTCACAGGCGAACCTATCTCGCAACAGCAGATTGACACCCTCTTGCATTGTGCTATGGCTGCCCCGTCTGCACTCAATAAACAGCCTTGGGCATTTATCGTCATCACCGACACCGCACTCTTGCAACGTATTGGAAATGAGATGCCTAACTCTCGTTGCCAAAATAATCCTGCTTGTGCTTTTATACCCTGTGGCGACCTTACCAAAGCCTTTCCTGACCTGCCGGAGTTCTGGATAAATGATGTGTCGGCGGCTACCGAAAATCTGCTTCTCGCTGCTCACGCAATGGGATTGGGTGCAGTTTGGACTGGCGTACACCCTTCGGCGGAGCGTGTGGCACAATTGCAAAGCTTGCTCAATTTGCCGGAACATATTGTACCTCTGTGCATTGTCCCCGTCGGCTACCCTGCAGAGACTCCTGCCATAAAAGAAAAATTCTCTGCCGACAACATCCACTACAACGGTTGGAACTGACCTCGACGAGAGGCTGATTTCTCAAACGCAGTGCCCCTGATATGAAGTACTCTGTAGCACATTTTGCATTTTCCTTTGCCGAATCGTGGCAGGAGGAGGTCTTTATCCAGTCACTTTTCGACCTCGGCTTTGATACTTTAGATGGTTCGGATGCGTATATCCAAACCGACCTGTTGAACGCGCATCGTGCTGATTTGCAGCAACTTATTGCAGTAACAGATGGAGTACAACTGCTCTCTTGGGAGGATTGTCCCGACGAGAACTGGAACGCCACGTGGGAGGCGGAACACACAATAGAGGAACTGCCGTTGGGAGTCAGAATCATACCTCATTGTGCTTTCGGTGCAGGGCATCACGAGACGACAGGCATGATGATTGATGCCCTTTTGCAAACCGACCTCACCGGCAAATCGGTTCTTGATAATGGTTGTGGCACAGGTGTATTGGGGATTTTTGCCGCCTTACGTGGTGCAACGCATGTTCTTGCAGTGGATATCGATGACAAGAGTGTTCTCAACACGCAGGAAAATGCCGCTCTCAACAATGTGCAGATAGAAGCGCGCTTGGGAGATACTCCTCCCAAAGGGCATTACGACCTGATTATGGCAAATATCCATCGCAACATACTCCTTGCGCAAATGCCCTTGTATGCCCAATATCTCAACGCAGGTGGCAGTCTTTGGTTGAGTGGTTTCTATGCCGATGATTGCCCCGCCCTCATCTCCGCCGCTGCCTCCGTCGGACTCACCTACACCGCCACCCATACCACCGGCGATTGGTGTATGCTTGTGTTTCAAACTCTAAATTAGAACGCCTTATTTACGGCAACGACACGGCAACGAGACGGTAACGAAAGCCGTCTGAAAGCGGAAAATTCACACAGAAACGTTGCATATTCCGACAAAAAGCAGTACCTTTGCCAACGGATATAATGTCACCTATCAAGAGAAAGAATGACAAGTGTTTATACTATTATTTTTGCCGCAGTCTTGCCCGCTTTTTTGTTGGTGCTATACATCTGGTGCAAAGACAAATACGACCGTGAGCCCTTTTCGCAGATAGTCAAGGGTATGTTCTACGGCGTCTTGTCGGTGGGCATTGCCTATTGTTTGGAAGTCGGTGTGCAGGTCTTCGGTTTGGCACCGGACGAACCTCAGTCTTTCTTGCAGGCGGTGTGGAAGGCATTTGTGGGGGCAGCCATACCGGAGGAGTTTGCCAAACTGCTGATGCTGTGGCTTTTAGTGCGCCATAATCGGCATTTCAACGAGCGTTTCGACGGTATCGTATATGCTTGTTGTGTGGGTATGGGTTTTGCTGCCACCGAGAATTTGATTTATCTCTTTTCCAATATGTCGGCGTGGGAAGGTGTTGCGGTGCAACGTGCCATTTTCGCCGTCCCCGGACATTTCCTCTTTGCTGTGGCAATGGGCTATTTCTATGCGATGGTCTATTTCGGCGACATCAACTGGCACAAGCGAAATCGTATCTTTTGGGTGCCTGTCTTGTTGCACGGAACCTATGATTCTCTGCTCTTTATGGTGAATCTGGGTACGATATTGAGTGGTGTCCTGCTGATTGTTTTCTATGTGTTTTGTTGGAAAATGCTCAAGTATGGTCGTCGCAGAATCAGGGAAAATATGGAGCGCGACCGCCAAGACCCCAACCAAATAGCCTACTGGAAAAAACGATAATCCCCCCACACGCAAGTAATTTACACGCAGTTAATAATCATGGCAAAATACGAAGAAGTCATACTTTCCTTACGGCAGGGCAAGTTCGCGCTCGTCTATATGCTTTGTGGTGATGAACCTTATTATATAGATAGGGTCAGTGATTGGATTGAGAAAAACGTATTGGACGAGATGTCGCGCGAGTTCGACCAAACCATTGTCTATGGCAAGGACCTTCCCCCCGGCAATTCGCCCGACATCGCACCGGTCATCGCGGCGGCACGTGGGTTTGCTATGATGGGAGGCAAGAAAGTGGTGATTCTCAAGGAGGCACAGCACGTCAAAAAATGGGAAGCGTTGGGGCTTTATCTCGATAATCCACAGCCTGATACGGTGCTTGTCATCTGCTACAAATACGGCACCCCCGACAAACGCCAAGCATGGTGGAAGAAATTAGAGAAGAGTGGGGGAGTGGTGATGTTGAGCGAGAAACTGCGTGATTATCAGGTAGAAAAGTGGATTACCGACTATGTGAACCGAAAAAATCAAGAACTGCGTCAGCAGGGAGACGAAGTTGCTATCGACCCGCGTGTAACTCGCATATTGGCAGAGAATATCGGCAATGACCTGTCCGCGATTGTCGGTACCTTGCAAAAATTGATTGATGGTCGCCCCGCAGGTGTCAAGGTGATAGACGCCGCGCTGGTCGAGCGCAATGTGGGTATCAGCAAAGACTTCAATATCTTTGAACTACAAGCCGCTATCATTCAACGTAATGTGCTGAAAGCCAATAGAATAACGCAGTATTTCGCATCGTCTAAGGACCACCCCATGATTAAGGAAATGGGAATCTTGTATGGTTTCTTTGTCAATCTGCTGATGTATCATTATATGCCGGACAAGTCGGAGCGTGAAGTGGCGAAAGAGTTGGGTATCAATACGTTTTTTGTGAAAGATTACGCGGCTGCGGCACGCGGATACTCGCCGGGCAAGGTCTTCCGTATCATCGGCTATTTCCGAGACACCGACGCGCGACTCAAGGGAATCAACAACCCCTCTGCCACCGAAGCCGACCTGTGGAAAGAGTTGATTTACAAGATAATGCACTGACCTGCCAATCGTCGGTGCGTCCGACAAACGGTAACCTCGTAACTCCTAATAATCGTAAAATTTGATGAATTGTGCTGCAATAGATTGCATAATTCATATATTTGTCGTACCTTTGCACCGCTTTTCTTACAATGGCGAGTCTGCCGCTTTTGGGGCTATTTGGTTTTGACAGCAGGTAGAATGGGTATGTAAGCACGTCGAGCACTGCAGAGACGCTCGTAAATATCGTCTGCGAAGTATAACTGGCAACAATACTGTAGCTCTCGCTGCCTAACCGAAGTATAGTAGGTTACTTTATTCGGGCACAAGGTGCCTGAACGAGACATCGCTCCAAGCCGAGTCTGTAGGCTGATAGGAACAAGCGGTGCGGAAATATACAGAATAGTCCCTGCGGGCTGCGACGCGGGGGCGAAACTCAAAGCAGATAAGCCTGTGGTTGGTGGCTTGGGTCTTGCCGCAGGACGAAAACGAAGGCCAAGATAAGCGTGTAGAAAGCATATACGTTCCTTGTTTGGACACGGGTTCGAATCCCGTTAGCTCCACAACCTTACAGAGATTGGCGAAACACATCGTTCCGTCAATCTCTGTTTTCTTCTCCCACCCGATAAACCGCTCACTCCCTTCTCTCCTCTTTCTTTCGCGCATTATCCTGAGTATCAGTCTGTTCCAAACGCCTTCCCCAAGACCGATACCCTTCGTTGAACGTATTAAAATGCGAAATTTTGCCCCGATTGCTATGGATTTATAGTACAAAGACTTGTGCGTTTCCAAAAAAAGCAGTATCTTTGCAACTCAAGATAGCAAGGATATGCAAGATAATACAGACATATTTTCTTTGGAAGGCATCTTGTCTCTGTTTTTTGATTGTTTTGCCGAACATAATCAATCGGTTGTACAAGTACCTTTCTTGCGAGCGATAACATCTATCTTTCGAGGTCAAACTACCTCGGACGTGGTTTCATTTGCTTTGGATGATGAATCTATAGCACATGCTATCGGTCAATTAAAAGCCTCCCTTAAGATGTCTTGTCCGGAATCATTCAACTCTCTCAATACTCCACTGACCTATTTGTTAGATGAGTTGATTTGCAATATCCAACAGCACGCACAGACGGACAAGGGGTATGCTTTCTTGATGTATAATGAGGCTGCGAAAACCATAGAGATTATCATTGCAGACTTTGGTATTACCATTTATGGTAGTTATGTGGTGGCACAGAAACATCTTGATAAATTGGGCGATAGCGATGCTGAGGCTCTTAATCTGGCGCAGAATGGATATTCGGTGAAGAATTTACCCAATACGGAGAATAGAGGCTATGGTATTTCGTCGAATATGAAGATGGTGGTAGATGGTTTGCATGGTGAGTTTGCTGCACTATCAGGAAACGCCTTGCTGTTGCAAGTGGCAAACAATCGTAAGATTCTTGCCTTGCCAAAGGAAATAGATTTCAAGGGTACAATGATTATGGCGCGTATTCCGGCACAGGTACCCGATGGTTTTAGTATATACGATTATATGAGTTAAGTATGAAACAGATTATCAATATACAAGAGCAATATGGCGCGGAATTACATACGCGTCAAATGATGGAGCGTTTGGCAGCCTCGTTGGTGCCGAGTAATGAGTATCTGTTGGATATGAGCGGTGTAGAACAAATTTCACGTTCTGCAGCAGATGAGTTGTACAATCTCACGCATGGTGATATATATGTGGATTTGATAAATTTGGAACCTTTTGTGGAGAAAATGCTTTCCGCCGTTACTAAAGGTCGTTTCCTGCCGCGCCAACATTCTGCAGGCGACATGCCCATTATTCATTGTACCACAATCACAAGCGTACAACGGCAACTGATGGAAAAATAATGACAAAAGTTAGTTGTCGTTATAAGGTCTTGGTTTTCAATGTGATAGATATGCAAATCTTTTTGTAACTTTGCACTCAAAAATAGGACATCAATATGAGAAAAATACGTTTTTCGATACTTTTTTTTGTCTGCGCGAGTACTCTCTCTGCGCAACGGCAGAACCCTACCTACTTGGAATATATTGCTCAATGGAGTGAAGTGGCAGTTGCCAATCAGCGCGACTATGGTATCCCCGCAAGTATTATCTTGGCGCAAGGTTTGCTTGAGTCGGCAGCGGGAACGAGCGAATTGGCAAAGAACGCCAACAACCACTTTGGTATCAAATGCACAAACGACTGGTTGGGTGGCAATTACTACTATGATGACGATGCCAAGGGCGAGTGTTTCCGCACATACAGAGATGCCGGCGAGTCCTACAAAGACCACTCTATTTTCTTGCAACGTCCTCGTTATCAGACCTGTTTCGAGATTGCCATCGAGGACTATGCCGGTTGGGCATATCGTCTCAAGCAGTGCGGTTATGCCACCGACCCCCTCTATCCGAAAAAACTCATCAAACTGATTGAGGACTATCGCCTTGACACCATTGCCACGCCCGATATGTTGGCTTCGGCGAGCAGCGCACCTCGTTCTCAGACGGACAAAGGCACCAAAAAAGCCACAGTTGTCTCGCAGACTGCACCCATAGCAACTATCTCGCGCAACCCGGAACCCGAATATGTGGAACCTCTGTCGGCATACAAAGAGAAAAAACTGCTCTATCTGACCCATACCAAACAGCAGAATAACGGACGCACGTATATCGTTGCACGTGAGGGAGATACCTACGCTAATATCGCTTTCCGAATGGACATCAAAGAGCGCACTTTGCGTGTGTGGAACGATGCTCTCGGACGCGATTTGCAAGTCGGCGACCGTATCTATTTGAGTCGCAAGCGTGCGTATGCCCCCAAGGAGAAAACATCGCTGTGGGTACATCCGGGCGAGTCGCTTTGGGAGATATGCCAACGCGAGGGTGTGCGTATGGATAAGGTGCAGAAACTCAATGGGTTTGACAAGTCGGTGCGTGTCTTTTCCACTCGTCAGCAAATCCTGCTTCGCAAACAAAAGGAGAACTAATCTGTGCGCGGAAAATCATTATCTATAGCCGAAGTTTTAGGACTGTATTTGCGTGAAACGGGGTTGGAAAAACCGGTTCTGGAGGAACGGGTGGTTGAGTTGTGGCCTCAAGTGATGGGCGATACCGTCGCACGTCTCACACGGAGTGTGGAAGTGAAAAATGGTATGTTGATAGTGCGTATCTCAAGTGCTGCCCTCAAGGCACAACTCTTTGAGTGCCGTTTCGATTTAGTCAAGAAAATCAACACCGCTGTTGGTGGCGAAGCCATTCGCGACGTGCGCATTTTGGGATAAAAGCAAAAAATATCACCGAAACAAAAAAAGAGAATCACACCTCCCGCTCCCGATACTCTCTTAATTCTTAATTCATAATTCATAACTACCTTGTATTTTCCCGATAATATAGAAGAAAAGATAGATTTCGTCGTTATCCGCGACGAATTGCAGCGTCGTTGTGCCTCTGCATTGGGGCGTGAGCAAGTGGACGAAATGACGTATCTCACTGATTATGAGACTATCACGTCATTGCTTTCGGAAACCGATGAGATGAAACATATCTTCGAGGACGCTTCTTTGGATTTCCCCCGAGGCGAAATTCACGACGTCCGCGAGGCACTGAGTCGTATTCGTATTGATGGGCTTTTCTTGGACGAGGCGGAACTTTTCGCCCTCCGCAAGACCCTCGATTATGCCCATCAGTTGGAGCTTTTCTTCGCTTCTTTGGACGAGGAGCATTTCCCGCTTTTGTCTCATCTGACTACGCAAACCGAAGATAATCAGAGCATTAGCGATATTGTTCGACAGATTGACCGTGTGCTGGATAAGTATGGTCGTTTGGCGGACAATGCCTCGCCTGAGTTGGCGCGTATTCGTCACGAACTGACTCTCGTACAAGGCAGTGTCGGACGGGCGTTGAGTCAGATTTTGCGTCAGGCACAAGCCGAAGGTATTTTGGACAAGGATGTTACGCCCACTCTCCGTGAGGGGCGGTTGGTGATTCCCGTTCCGCCTGCCTACAAACGCAAGATTGGAGGTATCGTCCACGACGAATCGGCAACGGGAAAGACCGTCTATGTAGAACCGCAACAGGTGGTGGAAGCAAATAACCACATCCGCGAATTGGAGGGCGCGGAACGCCGCGAGCGTATTCGTATCCTGCAAGACCTCACCATTCGCCTGCGTCCTAGTGTACCGACCATTCTCCATAGTGAGCATTTGTTGGCACATATCGATTTTCTGCGTGCCAAAGCGCAACTCGCACAGACTCTGCATGCTATACGCCCTGAGGTTAGTCCGGAGCCGGTCATCGATTGGCAGCAGGCGCGTCATCCTGTTTTGTTTCTCAAGTTTATGCAACAAGGCAAAACTGTGGTACCTCTCTCGCTCCGTCTGCAAACCGACGAGAATCGTCTGTTGGTCATCAGCGGACCCAATGCCGGTGGTAAGTCGGTGTGTCTCAAGACGGTAGCCCTCTTACAGTATATGCTCCAATGCGGTCTGTTGGTGCCATTGGCGGAGACAAGTCGCATGGGTATCTTCGAGCAGTTGATGATTGATGTGGGCGATGCACAGTCTATCGAAGATGACCTCTCCACCTATTCGGGGCACCTCAAAAACATGAAAGCCTTTGTGCGGTATGCCAATGCCCGCACCCTCCTGCTCATCGATGAGTTTGGCACCGGTACCGAGCCTCTTATCGGTGGGGCAATTGCAGAGGCGGTGCTTTCGCAACTCGTTGAGCAACAGGCGTTTGGAGTTATCACAACCCACTATACCAACCTCAAACATTTTGCCGAGCAGACGCGTGGTGTAGTCAATGGTGCTATGCTCTACGACCGTGGGCAGATGCGCCCGCTCTTTCAACTCTCGATAGGTCAGGCGGGGAGCAGTTTCGCCATCGAGATTGCCAAGCAGATTGGGCTGCCCGAGCAGATTATCGCCCATGCCACCGAACTGGTCGGCGAGGAGCATATCGACTACGACAAACAACTGCAAGACATCGCCCGCGACAAACGCTATTGGGAGAACAAACGCCAGAATATCCGGCAGCGCGAGAAACATCTTGAGGAACGTATCGCCTACTACGAACAGGAGATTGCCGGACTCAAGGCGAAGAAACGCGAGGTGATGGACGAGGCAAAACAGCAGGCGGCAGACCTTCTCCGCGAGAGCAACGCCACTATCGAGCGTACTATCCGCGAAATCAAAGAGGCAAAAGCAGAGAAAGAACGCACCCAAAAAGCCCGCCGGCGCGTGGAGGATATGAAGCAGAAAGTGCAACCTGCGCCTGCGAAAAAAGGAACCAAACCTGCCTCTGAAACCACGATACAGACCAATGGCAAGACCGTAATGCGCGATTTCAGCGACCTCCGCGCCCTGCGCAAGCAGAAAAACGAGGCGTCCAACGAACAGAATTTGCAGAAATCGACATCGCCTGCTCTCAAGGCAAGCGGGGGGCTATCGTCTATGTTGCGTCAGCGTGTTCTCTCGTTTGAGCGCAACCTCGACCTACGCGGTTACCGTGTGGACGAGGCGTTGGAGCATTTCATCGCCTATCTCGATGACGCCGTGATGGTCAATGCCGGCGAGGTTACTATCCTCCATGGCACAGGTACCGGCGCGGTGAAACAGATTGTGCGCGACTACCTCGCTACCTACAACAAACAGCGTCGCAAGCGTGGTGAGAACGAACTCCAATACCGTGATGGCGACCCCGACCACGGTGGCGCAGGAATCACCCTCATCACCATACCATAACTGCCTGATGGGTACATTGATTAGGATAGAATAATGAAGAAACGCTATTTTTTGTTCATCTTTTGCGTGTTTGCCCTCTCTCTGTCGGCTGCGCCAAAAGAATATACTGCCCGCGACGGACATTCTTTGCGGGGTTTTGGTATGCCTGCCTACCAAATCTCCGTCAGCGCAGAGTATGCCTACAATCGCACATGGGAGCATTTCGCTAACTTCAATGTGCAAGCGTTAATGCCTGTCAATCAGCACTTTGAGTTACAAACCAACCTCCAGTTCTCTACCGCCAATGTCTATACCGGAGCCCTCATCTTGCGCCCGAAGTTTACTTTGCCGGTGGGAGAAATCTTCCTCGAAACCGAACTCCTCTACAAAGCCCTCGCGCGCAATCGCTTGAGTGATTTCTGCGCAGCCCTGTCTGTGGGCTATCGTATGGACTATGTGTCGTTCAATATCGGTATGTATGGGCGCGTGATGGATACGTGGGACCGCGAGTGGCACTCCGAGGCAATCTACAACTGCGAGCCGTTCAATATCCTCTATCGTTTGGAGGTCTTCTGTCGTCCGCAGACGTCCAAATGGAATATCTCTGCCTGTTTCTCTAATATCGACGACTATCAGATGGAGCGCACATGGCAACCGCTTTTCATGCTGGGCGGACACTATGACATCAATCAACATTGGCGCGTAGCGTTCTCCGGAGAATGTAAGCCGACCGGTATGTTTCATCTCAATGCCACCATATATAGCGTGTACGCGCGCGCGGGATTCACTTACACATTCTGACGACTATGAAAAAGATTGTCTTCTGTTTTTTCTCTCTCTTCTTGCTCGGTTGCGGTAATCCCAACTACGATTTGGCAGGTATGTTCAATGGTAGCAGTCCAGAGGTGGCAACACGCTTTCGCGAGTCGATGGAATACAATGACACGGCGGGCGAAATGCACCTTTCTGTCCCGAAAAACTATCGCATCTATGTCTGCACCGACTCGCATATCGACTCCACGCACCACCATTTGCAGCACTTCGTTCTCGCCTACAAGTCCGACACGCTCTGTCCGTTGGCAATACACCTCGGCGACCTTATCAACGCGCAAGGCAACTACCCCGACGCCTATCGGACGCTTCTTTTGGAACCCGCTGTATATCACCGAGATACGTTCTTCATCACCCCCGGCAACCACGACATCTATTTCAATCAGTGGACAGAGTTTCGCCGTTATTTCCATACTTCGGTCTATTGGTTCGACACGCGCGACGCGCATACCGACCACCCCTTGGACCTGTTTATCTGTCTCGATTCTGCGGAAGGCACACTGGGCACTGCGCAGATAAAATGGTTGCGCAACTTGCTCAGTATCAAGTCCAAAGAGGGCTATCGTCATATTGTGGTGTTCTCTCATACCAACATGTTCAGGCAGGATGGCTCGCAAGAACACTCCTCTAACTATGCTATGGAAGAGACCTGCGAGATTACCGCTCTTTTGAGCCAATACAATGTGGATATGTATTGGTGCGGACACGACCATCACCGCGAGGTCGCCAATTTCGGCAACACCTGCTACATCACGCTGGATACCTGCCGCGACTCCGAAGAAAAGGCTTTCTACATGCTTGTCGATATGGGCAGCGAGATACAATACCGTTTCATCCCATTTTAACATAAAGCCCATAAACACAACACTTCTTCCCCATATCCCATAGCCGTTAAGAAAAATAAAAAAGACGGCAACGAGACGGCAACGAGACGGTAACGAGAGCCGTCCAAAAGCCGTCTGCTTTGCCACGGTATACCGTCATTCTGCTTTGTCCGTTTTCGGGTTGAAATGCCCCGATAAATCCCCAAATAGTCTTCGGTTACTCATTTTGCAGAATAGGAATAATTTTTTTGCTTGTGTATTTCAAAATAAAGTCGTAATTTTGTACGTTTTTTGTAATATGTGGTTATTATGTCAATGAAAGAACGCATACAGAGCCTGTTGGAACAGGTGAATGATATGAAGGCTGCCAACGCGGAAGAGTTGGAGGCTTTGCGTATCAAGTATCTCAGTAAGAAAGGAGAAATTACAGAACTTTTCAACGAGTTTCGCGAAGTACCTAAAGAGGAAAAGAAAGAACTTGGTCAGGCACTCAACCAACTGCGTCAGCAGGCGGAGGCGCGTATCAACGAAATGCGTGAGCAGTTCAACGCTGTCCGTGCGCAACAAGATAAACTCGACCTCACCCGTACTCCCGACCCGATAGAGTTGGGTACACGCCATCCTTTGTCGTTGGTGCGCGAAGAGATAGTGGATATCTTTTCCCGTATCGGCTTTACGGTGGCAGAAGGTCCGGAGGTGGAAGATGACAAGCATGTCTATGGTATGCTCAATTTCCCGCCTGAGCACCCCGCGCGTGATATGCAGGATACGTTCTTTATTGAGAAAGAAACAGGGGTTCAAAAGCCCACCGATGTACTGCTTCGCTCACACACCAGTAGTGTACAAACGCGTGTGATGACGAGTCAGAAACCGTCTATCCGTGTTCTTTGCCCGGGGCGTGTCTATCGCAATGAGGCTATTTCCGCCCGCGCACACTGTTTCTTCCATCAGGTGGAAGGTCTATATGTGGACAAGAATGTATCGTTTGCCGACTTGCGCGAGGTCTTGCTTTATTTTGCCAAAGAGATGTTCGGCCCTGATACCAAGATTCGTTTGCGTCCTTCTTATTTCCCCTTTACTGAACCTTCTGCGGAAATGGACATCTCGTGTGACCTCTGTGGCGGTAAAGGCTGCTCGTTCTGCAAAGGAACCGGTTGGGTGGAAATACTCGGTTGCGGTATGGTTGACCCGAATGTGCTGGAAGCCTGTGGTATTGATTCCAAAGTCTATACCGGTTATGCTTTCGGTATGGGTGTGGAGCGCATTACCAATTTGAAGTATCGTGTCAAAGACTTGCGCCTTTTCTCGGAGAACGATATTCGTTTCCTCCGCCAATTCGAGAGTTGCTAA